>CAIRMX010000115.1 GCA_903879805.1 uncultured Alphaproteobacteria bacterium
ATCTATGAAATAAAAAAAATCCTTGGATCCGCTTTTAAAAAGCAAATCCAAGGATTTTTTATTTTTAGTCTTTCTTAAAAATCCTACTGATCTTGTAAGAATTTTTTGTAACCAGCTTCATCCATCGCATCATCCAAATCAGCAGCATTGCTCATTTTAACTTTAGCAATCCAGCCATCGGTGTAAGAAGCGTTGTTAACTAATTCTGGTTGAGCACCTAGCGCATCATTTGCAGCAACAACTTCGCCAGCAACTGGAATGTAAACGTCGCTTGCAGATTTAGAAGATTCAACAACTGCGAAAGCGGCATGCTTTTCATATTTATTGCCAACTTTTGGTAGCTCAACATAAACCAATTCGCCTAGGGCAGAAGCGGCGTAGTCAGTGATGCCGATTGTTGCAACATCGCCTTCGATTTTGATCCATTCATGGTCTTTAGTAAATTTCATTTCTCTCTCCGTTTGATTAATAAATTATTTTTTTACCGATTTAGTTTTGGCTGCAACAAATACTGGTGAAGTCAAAACTGCAGGGATTTCACGATCACGAACAACGGCAGAAACTTCATCACCAACCTTTACAACAGTTGGGTCGAAATATCCTTGTCCAATTGAAACTTTTAGATTTGGTGAAAATCCACCAGAGCTTAAAACTCCAATTTTTTTGCCATCTTTTCTGATTTCAGTGCCTTCGCGAGCGATACCGCGATCAAGCAATTTAACGCCGATTCTTTTGCGTTTTGCGCCTTCAGCTTTTTCTTTCAAGACTCTTTCTGATCCGATGAAGCTAGTGTTGCTTTTGCTTACAACCCAACCAAGAGCGGCTTCAATTGGTGACGTAGTGTCGTCCAAATCATGCCCGTAAAGTGGGTAGCCCATTTCAAGGCGAAGTGAATCGCGAGCGCCAAGGCCGATTGGTTTAACTTCAGCTTTTGCTGACATGTCGAGCCAGAATTTTGCTGCGGCAGAATTTTTAATTGAAACTTCAAAGCCATCTTCACCGGTGTAGCCGGTGCGGCTGATGAAAACTTCTTCGCCATTTTTGAATTGGTAAGTTCCAAGATTCATGTAAGGCAACTCAGCTAAATTTCCTGAAGCCAAAAAGCTGTTTAAAACTTCTTCAGCTTTACCACCTTGAACTGCGATTAGAGCGCGATCGGCAAGTTCAACGAAAGAAATGTCAGCTGGTAAATTTTTGCGAATCCAAGCTGCATCTTTTTCTTTGCAGCCGGCATTTAGCACGATGAAAAATTTAGTGTCGGTGATTTTAGTGATGATTAAGTCATCAATAATGCCGCCTTCTGGATTGGTCAAAACGGTGTATTTAGCGAGAGCCGGAGTGCTCAAAGAAAAATCAGTTGGGGTGATGTGAGACAAAAATTTTACCACTTCCGCGCCTTCAGCGATAAATTGTCCCATGTGCGAAACATCGAAAATTCCAACATTACCAGAGCGAGTCCATTCGTGCTCTTTCAACATGCCGTCAGCATATTGAACTGGCATGTCGAAGCCAGCAAATTCTACCATTTTAGCGCCTTGATCGCGGTGAGTTTGGTTTAAAGCTGTAATTTTCATAAATTTTTATTTTATTATTTAACTGGAGGAACTGTTGGTGCAGCTGGTTCGGCGGCGGTGCCGGCTTTTTCTTGCTGCTCAATAACTTTTTCTAACTCGTTTTTAACTGCTTTATTAGAAGCATTTGAAAGTGAGGCAAGAATCAGGCAGTTAAGCATGAAAAGACCAATCATAATCATGGTGACTTTGCTTAAAACGCTGGCTGAAGTTTTGCTCGACATGACGGAATTTAATCCACCAGAACCGCCGCCAATACCGCTTAGAGAGTCTCCATCAGATTTCTGAATTAGTACTAAAATAATTAAAACAACAGCAATGACCACCTGCAAAATTAACAGGAATAGTTGAAGATTTTCCATTTTTAAAAATAAATTTGATTTGCTAGAAGCCCTTGGCTAACAAGAGCCCGTAAGAAGGCCGCGCACCTTAAAAACCAATTTTTATCTCACAAGTTTTTAATGAAAAATTCCCTGCAAAAATCTGGTTTGTCATCCCTGAGTCAAAGGCTCGAGGATCTCGTGAGTTATGGTTGTGGGGTAAAATTTGTGCAATCTTCAATGATGCGCATTAAGCAGGGCAGAAAAATTCTTTTTGTTACTGACGAAAAAATTTGGAAAAATTGCCAAAAGTTTTTCCCTAAGAATTTTTTAGAAAATCTCGAAAAAAATCTGATTTTAAAAAATCCAAAAGCTGACGAAAAAAATCTCAAAAAAATTGCCAGCGCCGCTAAAAACTGCGACTTAATTTTAGCCTTGGGAAGTGGTGTGATTAATGATTTGTGCAAATTCACCTCGGCGCAAAAAAATATTCCCTACGCCATTTTTGCCTCCGCCGCATCGATGAACGGTTATCTTTCCAAAAATGCTTCAATCACAATTTCTGGTCACAAAAAAACCTTGCCCGCAACTTTGCCAATTGCAGTTTTTTGCGATTTAAAAATTTTAAAAGCAGCGCCTTTAGAGCTAACAAAAGCAGGGATTGGCGATAGTTTATGTTTTTATTCTTGTTGGTTTGATTGGTATTTGTCGCACAAAATTTTAGGCACGAAATTTGACGAAAAACCTTTCGAAATTTTGCGCAAGAAAATGGAGTTTTTTGTTAAAAATTTTCAAAAATTTTCAATTCGCGACGAAGAGTTTTTAAAAAGTTTAATCGAAATTTTAATGCTTTCAGGGCAGGGAATGACAATGGCTGAAGGCTCTTATCCGGCGAGCCAATCAGAACATTTAATTGCGCACGCAATTGAAATGAAATATCCCAAACTGGCAGAAAAAAACTTACACGGCGCGCAAATTGCGGTGACAACTTTAACTGCGGCGCGATTACAGAAAAATCTTTTGACGTCAGATTATCCTCAGTTGCAGCTTGCAAAAGCTTTAGATCGACAAACCAAAAATGGCAAAAATGTTGAGAAGTTTTTTGGCAAAGAAATCGCCAAACAATGCCAAAAAGAATACGACCAAAAACTTCTCGCAATTGCAAAAATCAAGCTCACAAATTGGAAAAAAATCAAAGCAGAATTACAAAAAATTCACCTCGATGAATCGCGCCTAAAAGAAATTTTTTCTCACTTTAAAATAAAAACCTCCGCAAAATCTTTAGGACTTTCTAACCAGCAATATCAAGAGTGCGTGATGCACGCGAAGTTCATCCGCAATCGGTTTACTTGTTTGGATCTAGGGTGAAAAGAGCGATATTGTGGAGGCGGTTTCTTCTACAACTCTCTTTGTTGTTCTTTCAGAGGATTGGCTTGTGGTTCTTCTAGAATAGCTCGCGGTTTTTCTAAAAATTCTTTCCGCCCCTTCTTCATTTCTTTTAACAGCACTTTGTTGTCGCGTGCAAATTCGTAAGCAGTTCCAAAAGATGTTCTTAATTCCGGATTAGATCCTCCTTTAATCAAAGCAAAAATTACTTCTTTGTATTTCGATTTACCTTGCGTATCCAAGCTCTGTTGATGCTTATTTAGCGCTACCATTAGCGCAGTCTCGCCATTATTTATTGGTCGATCAAAATCCGCTTCATTTTGTGCTAAAACTCGAATTGATTCAACGTGACCATTAAATGTTGCCGCAACAATTGGTGTTGAACCTTTGCCATCCGCTTTATTTAAATCAGCACCATTTCTTGCCAAAATTTCTAGACATTGATGATTTCCTTGCGCCGCGGCTACGTAAGACGCAGTAAAGTAAAAGCCATTTACCGAATCGGGATCAACACCATTCCTTAATAAAATTTCCAGACAGTTAGTTTGACCGCTAGAAGCCGCAGCGTGAATTGCAGTTGCACCATCTTTTCTTACTCTACTTAAATCCGCTCCATTTTCCTTTAAGAGCTGGAGAAGCTCTTCGTGACCATTGTTGCAAGCTGCGATAGCAGCAGTCCCAGCGTCCCTTCCCGCGTAATTCGTATCAATTAAATTAAGGCGCATCAACGTTCCGATATTTTGCAAATCAGCTGAGGAAATTTCTTTTTGCGCGGCCAAAGAAATCAAATATTGGCCTAAATAATTTTTTACAAATTCGTCTTTTTTTGACGGATTTGTTTCTCTCGAAAAATCTCTAAATCCGAGCCTCTCCAACTCAAAACCAATCACATTTCTTTCTTCCAAATTCTCTGAAAAATTTTCCAAAGCGGATGTTTTTTGAGCGTTAATGTGTTGCGCAATTACGTCGTAAATTTCATTCGCACCTGTCGCCGCAATAACATCTTCAAGCGGCACTGGCGCTAGGTTGGTAAAAATAGTTGAGAGACCTTCTTTCAGCAAAATGTGCAAAGGAATCGGCGCCGGAAATTGCCGATTTGGTTTTAAAATTAGTGCTGAAGAAATTTCGTAATTAACTCCTGGCGACGTCATTTGATCTCCCGCGTGAAGAAAAAGAATCTGGCCAGATTTAAGAGAATTTTCTGCAAAATTTTTCTGCGGACTCACTCCAGCGTAACAAGAAACAACGTGAATAATTCTTGCGTCGGGAAAAAGTCGCTTGGCAAAAAAATCTGAACGCGTTTTGTATTTTGGTAACAACTGCTGACTGCCATCTTCTGTTCCGTGCGCCTCAACAACAAGCCTCTCAAACCCACTTCCGTCTCCAACATTACCGTCGGTAATTAATCTGATTTTATTTTTTTTTGCCGCGCTTTGCAAATAATCGCAATCAATTTCTGGCCCACAAAAAACTGCAGTTTTGTAATCTCGATTTCCAACCAAAACCGCTTCCGCGCCGGGAAAGATTGGAGTAAAAATTTCTGTTGGTTGCCTTGGAGCTCTGCTTCCAAGTAGAGCTAGAAATGCTGTTAATAACTGACTGACTTTCATATTTTTTCAATAAGTTGGATTTGCGACTAGCTCAAAATAACAATGCTGAAAATGCAGATTTTAATCTAGATCTAAGGGCTAGGCTTTTTTATGCGGTTTAAAAAAGACATTCACCTCTACCCATAAATCACATAGCCGCGATTTCTCACGGTTTGTAAATAATGCGGTTGTTTTGGGTTGATTTCGATTTTTCTTCTAAGTCTTGTGATTTGCACGTCAATGCTTCTTTCGTCGATGCCGCCGCATAAAGCTGACAAGGTTTCGCGAGGTACGGCGTTGCCTTTTTTTTTGCACAAAATGCTTAAAATTTTTGCTTCAGAGTCAGTGATGTGAATGAATTCTTCGCCTTTTTTTAGGCGCAGATCTTGCAGGTTGAATGAAAAATTTCCGAAGGTGCAGATGGTTTCTTTTGGTTGGCTGGTGATGCGTTTTAGAATGTTGTTGACGCGAAGTAACAATTCTTTTGGCTCGAAGGGTTTTGGTAAATAATCGTCGGCGCCAGCTTCTAATCCTTTAATTCGATCATCAAAATCACCGCGCGCGGTTAGCATTATGATTGGAATTTTGGAGGTTTGGCGTAGTACGATTGTGAATTCAACGCCGGTTTCATTGGGCATCATGACGTCAACAATTAGCAAATCGAATTTTGTATTTTGCATTAGCGACTTGGCTTCGGCGGTGTCTTTGGCAAGTTCCACTCTAAAACCATGTTCACCAAGAAAGCGGCCGAGTAGGGTGCGAAGGCGAGTATCGTCGTCGATTACTAAAATATTGTGAGTCATTTTGCTTTTTTAATTATTTTAAGAAGCTTTGGCGATTTCGTCGAATTTTTTCATCTTAGTTAAAAGCTTTTCCAAGCCGTCTAATCTTACCATGCAAGGGCCGTCAGATGGTGCCTTATCTGGGTCTTGGTGCACTTCCATAAATACTGCGGCAACGCCAACAGCCACTGCGGCGCATGCCAGAGTTTCTACAAATTCACGTTGTCCGCCACTGGTGCTGCCTTGGCCACCAGGTTGTTGAACTGAGTGAGTTGCGTCAAACACAACAGGGCAACCGGTTTTAGCCATGATTGGCAAACTGCGCATGTCAGAAACCAAAGTATTATAGCCAAAGCTTACGCCGCGTTCAGTTAGCATCACATTTTTATTTCCGAAGTGATCCATTTTTTTGACAATATTTGCGGCGTCCCAAGGTGCTAAAAATTGGCCTTTTTTAATGTTAATAATTTTTCCGCTTTTGGCAGCAGCTTCAAGCAAATCAGTTTGACGGCACAAAAATGCGGGGATTTGCAAAATATCAACTTCTTCAACTTTAGATAAAATTCGGCAATGTTCTTCATTGTGAATATCGGTGATAATCGGGCAGCCAAATTGTTTTTTTACTTCAGCAAAAATTGGTAAAGTTTTTTCAAGTCCAGCGCCGCGCTCACCGCCAATGCTAGATCTGTTGGCCTTGTCAAAAGATGATTTATAGATGAATTGAATGCCAATTTTGTCGCAAATTCTCTTGATGTTTGAAGCCATCATCAAGCTGTGATCGAGTGATTCGGTTTGGCAGGGACCTGCGATTAAAACAAAAGGAAGATTATTAGAGATTGTAATATTTTGAACCGAAATAGTACGCATGTGAGTTGTTAGATTGAATTAATTTGAAACTTTTTCGACCCCTAACTAACTCCGTTTTACTCAAAACTCAAACAATAATTCCCTCTTTAAATAAATGTTTTCTAAGCCGATCAGTCTTGTACTAGTTTATGTAATTACGATTATTAACATAGTCGTTTTAGCCTCGCCACTATTGGCTGTAATCATTCCCTTCGTTCACGTCGATAATAATGCTGTAATCATTGAGCATGCACTTTTTCAAAAAATAAAATTCGGATTTTTACTGCTCTGTTTCATCGTAAGTTTTTTGATGCTGATCTATTTGGTGTTAGATTTTTTGTTCGGATTTTCTGTTCGCACTTCGCTCAAAGGTTGTACTCGCTACGAAAAAATTAAGGATTACGACTTTCTCACTGATCTTTTTAATCAGGTGAAAACCAAGTTCGGCGAAAAAAATGTGAAGCTCTACATTAAAAATTCTGATGAGGTTAACGCCTACGCTATCAGCAGTTTGGGCAGTCGCGCTATCGTTTTGACTAGTGGCATTATCAATCATTATTTAAATGAATGCCCAGATCCGAAAAAGTTTTTATACGCTCTTCGCAGCATCATCGGTCATGAAATGTCGCATTTGGTGAATAAAGATTTTCTACCAACTTTTCTCATCATCACCAACCAAAAAATCACTAATCTAGTTTCAAAGCTGCTCTTCATTATTTTCAACTTAGCCACTCGCGCCGTAAGTATGATGCCGTTTGGCGGCAGAACTTCGTCGCAATTAATGCGCGACGCTTATTCGGTGATAAATTTTGCTGTCACCTTTTTTAACCGCTTTGTCGTTTACAATATTTACGAATTTTTGCGCCGCACACTTTCGCGCTCAATTGAATTTCGTTGCGATCGTCAATCGGCTAAAGCCTTTGGGGGCAAGAGCATGGCGCTGGCTTTGTCGATGCTTGGTGAAAGCGGTTACTACACGATTTTTTCAACTCACCCAAAAACAAAATCAAGAATGGCGCGAGTAGAAAATATCAAAATTTCTGACGCGATTGTGAAGCCGCAATTCTTTGATTCTCTCTCCAATTATTTTGCTCTGATGTTTTTGATGGTGATCTGCCTTTACTTCGCGAAGCAGGCCCATGTTGACTATTTCGTACGTATATACTTGCAAGATCACGAAGTAATGAATCGCAAAGTTGCGACCCTGTGGCAGTTAATTTCACGACTTTTTTAAATGAAAAATTTCTCAACTCTTTCGGAATTAATTGGCTCTCAGGACGCTAATTTCAAGAATCCGCAGGCTTTTAATTTTAAAGAAAAAGGTCAGATGAGATCTTTTTCCAATCAGGAATTTCGTGAAAATATTTTTCATTTTGCCTGTGGATTGCGTGAGTTGGGTTTGCAAAAAAATGACAGTTTTGCAATTTTTTCTTACCAAAATCCGATCTGGTTAATTGCTGATTTCGGCGCGATTCTAGCGGGCGCAACCACGGTTCCGATTTTTCACAATATCTCGAAAGAAAATCTGCTTTTTGAAATTTCAGATGCTTCGGTGAAATATATTTTCTGTGACAGTTTGGAATTTTTCGAGACAATAAAAAACCAAAATCTCGATTTAAAAATTATCACTTACGGTTTTACCAAAGAAAACTCGATCAGTTTCGAAGACTTGATTTTACAGGGCAAAAAGGCTGCCGAAGAAAAAAAATACGATTTTGAATCGCTACAAAAAATTGCCACTCCGCAAGATATCGCGACGATAATTTATACTTCAGGAAGCACCGGAAGACCGAAAGGCGTTGAGTTGACGCATCTCAATTTAGTCTCGCAAGTTAAGGCAACTGCAGAATTTTTTGCGCTTTCCCAGAAGGATGTCGCTCTGTCATTTCTACCACTAGCCCATATTTTTGAACGCATGGTGACGATGTTTTATATTTCGCGCGGCGTCTCAATTTATTTTGCCGATGATGTAAAAAATGTGGCAAACTCCTTAAAAGAAATCTGTCCAACCTTGATCACCAGCGTTCCGAGAATGTTGGAAAAAGTTTTTATCTGCATCAGAAATGGTGTTGATTCAGCTAGTGGTTTGAAAAAATGCTTGGGCCAAAAAGCTTTGAAGCGCGCTTTAACCAAAGATCCAGAAGCGCCTCTGAACTTTTTTGACAAGATTTACGATTTAATAATTTTCAAAAAATTTCGCGCTGCTTTAGGTGGAAATGTTAAAATGATAATTTGCGGCGGAGCGGCATTATCTTCAGATTTGGAGCGCTTCTACAAAAATATCGGCATCAATTTATTTTGCGGTTACGGCATGACCGAAACGTCACCGGTGATTGCGGTAAATTACGACAAGGCGCATAAAATTGGCACTGTCGGCAAGGCATTTCCGAATGTGGAATTAAAAATTGCAGCTGACGGCGAGCTAATTGTTTCGGGCCCAAATGTGATGCGTGGCTACAGAAACCAACCAGAAAAAACTGCCAAAATGATTGAAAATGGTTGGCTCAAAACCGGTGATTTGGCGAGCATTGACGAAGAAGGATTTGTTAAAATTATCGGCCGCAAAAAAGAACTATTTAAAAACACTAACGGAAAATATGTCAGCCCAGTTCCAATCGAGCAAAAAATTATGCAGAGTTTGGGATTTTTACTGGGCGCGATTGTGATTGCGGAAGGCAAAAAATTTACCTCAGCAATTTTATTTCCTGATTTTGAAATGCTGAAAAAAACCAAAGAAAAATTTGCTTTTGTGGGAAGTGATGAAGATTTTTTGAAGTCGGAAGCGCTACAAAAATTCGTGCAAAATAATATTACCAAAGTGAACGAAACTTTAGATCACTGGGAACAGGTGCAGAAATTTCATATTGGCTTGGAGCCAATATCTATCGAGTCTGGCGATGTTACGCCTTCGATGAAATTGAAGAGAAGCGTTTTGGAAGTGAAGTTCAAAGAAGTGATTGACGGGTTTTACAAAGAATAATTGTTTTAGCGAGTGAAGTCTTTTTGGCTAGTTGGAAGTGTTGTAAATCTCCCGACAAGGCTTCGCCAAAAACTTGGAGTTTCTGATTTTTTGGTTGATGTCTCTACTTCTTCAATATCACGCGATCCTAGATCTTTCGCTTCTTTTTCCGCCGTTCCCGGAAATCCAACTCCATAATATCCTGCATCTATATATTTTGCGAATTCTGGCCTATCCATGACCGCAGAGAGTATCTGAGAAGCAATTCTATCGGCTGTTCGAAAAGCTAGGCCAGAATTTGAAACTGTTGATGGATTAGCTAGAGATGAAATGAAAAGTTTGTACTCATCAGGACTCATTTTTTCCACCCACTCTTTCAATTGATCGGGGGAGTAAGTTGCAAAAAACAAGGAGCGTAAATTCTGAGTCTCAGATTCGGTAGCACCAGAATCTTTAATATGGGCATCAGTAATATCAGTTGCGGTATAAATAACGTCCCCCGGACGCACTTTTGATCTGGGGAGCAAGCCGTTTTTCACCATCCAGTCCATTTGTTTTAAATCTTCTTTGAAAAAGATTTGTCCCGGAACAGTCATGGCTACACGACCATTGCAGTGAGTCATGTCTCTAATGGATTCCAGAAAGCTATCGCGTTTTTCGGCTGTGGGGATGTGTGACAAGCAGCCATATAAAATTAAACTTAAGTCACAAGATTCTCCTTCGCCAAGCATGTGATTAAGATCTTGTGGGTCTAGTTTTGGACTTCCCAGTAAAAATTTTATTTTCAAATTATCTCTTTGATGAGCGCCACAATCTTCTATTAGTGCTTCTTCACCAGGTTCTCTTTTGGCACCTTCAATAAAATCACTGGCGTATAAACTACGATCATCCTCGTCAGCTTGTTCTAATGCAGGAAATTTCGGCATTCTTTTTCTAAGAGAATCAACTTTATCTACGGCTTTATTTCTAGCATATTCTAGCGCATAATCCTCAGTGAAGGGCTGACCTTCTAACTGACAGGCTTCTATAAAATCTTCTCTAATAGTTTCTTGGTATTTTGCTCTTAAAGCTGCGTAGTCGAGCACGCTGGGAAAGCCATCTGCTACCTTACGCTTTTCGTAGAGTTCTTCGCCATATTGCTTTTTTAGGGCAGCGGCATTTGGGCTAAAATCAACAAAGATATCTGAAAGATCATCAGATGTTTCTGCTGGTCTCTTTGGACGAGAGAGTTTTCTTCCTGCGACTTCTCCATTTCTCTTGTCTGGCAGTTCCGCACCATACACTTCTGAATCCTCGTCTTTAGGAAGATCTCGTTCATAAAGTTTCTTTAAATCTTCGTCATAACGATCTTCTTGTTTTAAGAATTCAGGATCTCTTTGGCGCGCTTGATAGACTCTCTCTCCATAAATCTCTTTTAAATCATCAACATATTCTTGGGGCAGGCGTGGGTGGGTTAATTTTGATTTGTAAGAATCAACGCCACTTCTAACAATATCGTAAGCTGTAACTTCTAATGTGATTCCGTGTGGTTTAACTCTGTCGGCAAGATCAATCCAAATTTCTAAAGCTCTACCATCGCCAGAGCCAAAATCTAAGGCTTTTAAGGTTATTGGCTTTAATTCAGCGGTTAGTTTTGCAAGTTGTTCCTTACGAGCTTTCTCATTTTCTTCTTTTCTAGCTTCTTCAAATTGAGCCTCAGTTACTTTTTTATAGTTTGTAACTCTGGTGAAAACTGACGGCAGTATTGAAGTTAGGGCTTGATCAACAACAGCTTTTTCTCCATCAATTACTAGTCTATCTGGTGCAAATTTTTGCTCAAAAGCGCTCGCCTCTCCGATTTTTGAACCATAGCGGATCTCATAAACACCTTTCATATGTTCTAATGAGGAAGTCTTTTCAAAATTTTCTGCTGCTACTTGTGAGGGAATAATTGCTTCTGAAAGTAATGGACTGGTTGTCGTATTCTTATGCTTTTTCTTTTGTTTTACTATGCGGGCTGCTCCAACTCCATTGGCGCCATCTGAGTTAGCACTACCACCACTTCCATTTGAAGTGTCGATACTATCATCAGAACCACTAGACTTTTCAGGTGCAGCTCGTTGTTCTTCTAATATGTCTAGAAAGCTTGGTTTTTTTTTCATCTCGGACACTCTATCAGAAGCACTAGACTTTTCAGCTGTATTTGCCTCAAGTTTAAGATCTTCTTTTGAATTTACTGGGTTTCTCTTCATCTCGAACACTTAAAAAATGAAATTACAAAGCTTAAACAAAGACTATAAGCTGTTTACCAATGTGGTGGTATTTGGTGCGATTCTAATCTCGTTCCTGATTTTATTTTCTTCTTACCGAAGCTTTTATATCAGCTCGAAATCTGCTATCAGAAGCACTGCACATAAAATTAATCAGCAGTTGGGTGAGTCTCTGAATTACGTAGAAAATATTTCGAACTTTATTGGAAATCAGATTTTAGAAAAGCGTGACGCAAACAAAGAAAATGTCGCGAAAATTCTGCTTAACAGTCAACCAAAAATCGATCAAAAGTCGCAAGATATCTTCACTTGGACTCTTTTCGATTACATTAACCTCCAAGATCAAGTAATTGCTAGTAGTTTGCAAGGAGCTTTAAAAGAGCCGATTCTTGTCACCAAAGAGAGAAGATCTTGGATTGTCGATTCCAAAAAACAGCCGTGGAAATTGCTGTCGTCAAAAGTTGATTTTGGCATTGTCAGCAACGAAAAAATCATCCCATTTGGTTTTGGTATTACCAAGAAAAACGGCGCGGCAGCCGGAATAATTTCTCTCGGTGTCAATGTTGAAAAGTTGCAAAGAAAGCTAGAATCAATTGCTGCTAATTCTTACGAAACCTTTGCTGTTATTGATCGCAGCGGATCAATTGTATTTACATCAAGCAATTTTGACAAAAAAAATATCGACTCATTGGTTGCGGATTTTCAAAAATTAAATCCGCATCAAGGTTTCTTCAAATTGAATGACGATAATTTTTATTATCAGCTAAATGAGTCTTATCAGTTCAAAATATTAGTTGGCGTAAATCATAAATTATTTTGGTCGCTACTTTGGGAAGACTTTATCCCTAAGGCTCTAAACACTCTTTATCTGACAATATTTTTCTTGATCTTGCTTTATTTTTTCAGAGCAAAACTGCTGCAACCCGTAGTAAATCTTGCCAAAACTGCCAATGACATTTCTCAAGGAAAATTAGATGCGTTGGTTCCGATTACAGATATTGCTGAGGTCAATCTACTCGCGGCTTCAATCAATAAGGTAAAAGAGTTTTTAATCAAAGAAGAGGCGCTAAAGCAAAGCCTCAAAAAAGGCAAAGAAACGGCAGAAAGCGAGAATCACAACAAAACTGAATTTCTAGCCTCAACCGCTCACGAGCTAAAAAATATGCTGGCCGGAGTTGTCGGTTTGGGCGAGCTGTTAAAATTAAATTTAACCGAAAGAAATCCCTCACGCGACATTGCCGAATTGCAAGAAAGAGAAGATGAAAATATCTCATGGATCATTGATATTGTAAGGCTTGGCGAAGAGTCGCTAATTTTTGTTAATGATATTTTAGACGTCAATCAAGCGCAAACGGGCGAGTTTAAAATTGAAGAAGCAGAAGTAGTCGATCTGCAAGATATTACGCTGCGCTCAATCAAATTGATGAAAACCCGCGCGATGCACGAGAGAAAAAATATCGCCACCAATATTGATAAAAATCTGAGCAAAAAATTTATCACCTCAAATCTTGATCCAAGAAGAGTTAAGCAAGTGATTGTCAACATCATCAGCAACTCAATCAAATACAGTCCTGAAAGCAGCGAGATCAAAATTAATCTCGATTATTTAACCTTTGATGAAACCGCTAAAATCAATGAAGCAATTGAGTTAGGTATTAAAGGCAGTGACGATATTAACGACACAAGAAAACAATATTTATTGTCAGCGCTTCAGGCCAAAAGAGAAAAACAAGAAAGCCGCGTTTGCATTGAAATCGAAGATCGCGGTTTCGGCATGAGTGAGGAAGAAATCAAAATCGCCTCAAAAAAATATGGCACGATCAAGCATGATTTAACCAAAAAAATTGATTCAACTGGTTTGGGTTTGCCAATCGTAAAATATTTAGTCGAAGCCCAAGGCGGATTGTTCGAAATTCACTCTGAGAAAGGCAAGGGAACTAAGGTGAGAATTATCTTCTAATTTTGCCGAAAAATCGCGATTTTCAATTTTTCGACCCGCACCAAATAAGGACAAAAGCCAATTGTGCACAGCTGTGCACAATTCAGTTTTGTAAAATTTTCGCGATCGAATCGGTAATTTTTTTCAGCTCAGATTTTTTAATATTTAGCGCCGGCATGGTGTAAATGCATCCACCGAAAGGGCGTAAAAAAACTCCCGCTGCAACGAATTTCTGGCGCAAATCTAGCATCTTTTCAAAGCCACCTTCAACTTCCACCACGCCAACGGCACCAAGCACGCGCACATCTTTAACATTTTTTAAATTGCGGCATTTTTCTAATTCTTTTTTCAAGAAAGCTTCATTAGCTAAAACTTTTTCCTCGTAATTTTCACTTTCAAATAAATCTAGCGAAGCATTGGCAGCGCTTGCCGCAAGTGGATTGCCCATAAAAGTTGGGCCGTGCATTAAAGCTAAATCAAGAGAGTTGCCTAAGAATTTTTTAAAGATTTCTTCTGAAACCAAAGTTGCTGCCAAAGTCATGGCGCCGCCAGTTAAGGCTTTTCCTACCACTAAAATATCGGGAGAAATGTCAGCGTGATTAATCGCAAATTTTTTGCCGGTGCGGTAAAATCCAACCGCACATTCGTCAGCTACAAAAAGAACTTCATGTTTTTTGGCGATTAAAAAAATCTGCCGCAAAATTTCCGCATCTCCAAAACGCATGCCGCCAGCGCATTGAATTAGTGGTTCGACAAAAATTCCGGCTAAAATATTTTTATTTTTGCGAACAAAGTCTTCAAAAGCGTTGAGGTCATTTTGGTTTTGCGGCAAATCTAGCGAGAAATTTTGCAGCAAAATTTTCTCAAATTTTTGATGCATTCCAGAGTTTAAGTCGGCAAGAGACATTGCGCCCGTAGTGTCGCCGTGGTAAGAATTTTTAAATGAAATGAATTTGGTCTTTGAAGATGCGCCAGAATTAATGTGAAATTGCCAACATATTTTCATGGCAACTTCAACCGCAGTTGAGCCTGAATCCGAAAAAAATACCCGATTCATTTTAGTGAATTGGCACAGGCGGTAAGCCAGTTTGTAAGTTTCGTCATTAGCAAATCCGGCGAGCATAATGTGGGACAAAATTTTTGCCTGACGCACTAATTCTTTAATGATGTGGGGATGGCTGTAGCCGTGCGCCATGCTCCACCACGAGGAAATTCCGTCGATTAAAACTTGCCCGTTTTTTAAGAAAATTTTTGAGCCACGTGCACGCTCAACTTCAAGTTGGGGCAGGTGATTTTGCATTTGAGTGTAAGGTAGCCAGATGTGATCGGTACCGCGATTAATCATGGTTTTCTACTATTTTTGTGGCGAGCGCCGTCCAGTGACTTTCAGGAAATTTGTCGCTTAATTTTTGAAAAGATTTTTTGCCTTCGTCTTTCAAGCCAAGCTTGTAGTAAATTTCGGTAATGCGAAAATAGGCTTCCGGCACTTGATTAGTGTAGCGATAGCGCGCAATCACGTCGCGAAAATTGTCAATTGCGCCAATGTAATTTTGCACTTTTATTTGGTAGCGCCCAACCGACATTTTAGCGCCAGCCAAATGTTCGTCGATAAAAGAAAGCCTTTCGTGAGCGTCAGCAGTGTGCTCGTCGCTGGGAAATCGCGCAATTAATTCGCGAAAAACAAATGAAGCTTGCTGCGTATTATCTTGCGCACGCTCGATGCTAGGAATTTGGTCGTAGTAAGACAGGCCCTTCATGTAGAGCATGTAGGGCACATATTCGCTGGATGGATTGAGGCGTAGAAAATCATCAACACTTTGCAATAATTTGGTGTAATTTTCTTCTTTGTAGCGGGCGTAAATTGCCATGCTTTGGCCTTTAATCGCCCATTTTGAAAATGGAAAATCGCTGTCGATTTTTTCAAAAGCCTCTGCCGCTTCTGCGTAACTTTTATCTTTAAGAAATTTTGCAGCCTTAGTGTAGGCAAGCTCAGCGCTAGTTTTTTCTTCGGCTTTTTTAGAGCAGGAAAAGGTCAAGGTGAGAGCTAAAATGAAGAGAAGTTTTTGGATGGTTTTCATTATTTTCTAATAGTTACGCTTAAAGCATGCGCCTGCAAACCTTCGCACTGAGCCAGAGTTGCAGTGGCTTTGGCCAATTTTTTGAAAGATTTTTCATCGCAAGAAATCAGCGAAATTCTTTTTAAGAAATCAAAAACTGAAAGCCCGCTGGAAAATTTTGCCGAGGCTGATGTTGGCAGCGTGTGGCTTGGCCCCGCCATGTAATCGCCGATGCTTTCGGGAGTGTAGTTTCCTAGAAAAATCGCGCCGGCATTTTGAATTTTTGGCAAGAATTTTTCTGCATTTTTAGTGGCGATTTCTAAATGTTCAGGCGCAATAAAATTGGCTAAATGTGCGGCGTCGTCGAGATTTTTAATCACAAAAATCGCAGAATTTTCTAAAGATTTTTCAATAATTGCCGCGCGTGGTAAATCATTTTTTAAGCAAGAAATTGCCGCAGAAACTTTCAGCGCAAAATCTTGATTGTCAGTGACGATGAAAGCCTTGGAATCAGGCCCATGTTCAAGTTGTGAAAGCGCGTCGGCAGCAATCCAATCAGGATTATTATTTTTATCAGCAATGATGGTGACGTCAGTAGGTCCGGCAATCATGTCGATGCCGACTTCGCCGAAGAGATTTTTTTTTGCGCAAGCAACAAAAGAATTTCCCGGACCAACAATTTTATCAACTTTGGCAACTGTTTTAGTGCCAATCGCCAAAGCAGCAATTGCTTGGGCTCCGCCGATTTTGTAGATTTTTTTTACACCGCAAAGTTTGGCGGCAAATAAAACTGCCGGATTAATTTTGCCACCCGACGTTGGAGCGCAAATGCTGATTTCGCGAACTCCAGAAACCAAAGCCGGAACCGCTGACATTAAAACTGAACTAGGGTAAGAAGCGGTGCCACCGGGCACGTAAACTCCGACTGAATCAATGGCGCGCCACAGATTTCCTAGCTCAACGCCTGCAGCGTCTTTGAAACGAAAATCTTTGGGAAGCTGTTTTTGGTGGTAATTTTTAATGCGAGTGAAGGCGAGTTTTAGGGCGTCTTTTACTTCTTTTGTGACTAGTTTTTCGGCGGCGTTAATTTCTTTTTCGCTGACTAAAAAATCTTCAGCTTTTTTGAAAGCTGCTTTGTCGAATTTGTTGGAGTAGGAGATTAAAGCTTTGTCGCCGTTTTTGCGGGTAGTTGCGATAATTTCGCTGACGTTTTTGGTGACGTCTAAATCGGAATTTTGAGCTTGGGTTAGAAATTTGTAGAAGTTTGATTTTTCTGCACCGGCGAGGTTTTGGTTTAGTTTGTTTTCGATTAGGAAGATTTTCATTTTTATTTTTTTAAAAGATCGAGTTCGTAAATAACCACCCCCAACCCCTCCTTGAAAAGGAGGGGAGTTGCTCGAACCAGAGCTTGGTCTAAAAGCCCCTCCTTTTCAAGGAGGGGTTGGGGTGGTTATTCGCGAATTCCTAAGTAAATTTATTTAATTTTTTGTCCCACTTTAATGCCCAATTTGTCAACCAATCCGCCGTTAATTTCTAACACTTTTTTCACTTTCACATCAGAAGAAATAATGTCGAGAGAGTAAGGTTGGGCGTTGGTTTTGATACTAGCAATTACGCTGTCTTCATCGATAAAAATCATGTCGAGAGAGATGCGGGTATTTTTCATCCACATCATAATTACCTGACTTTTTTTGAAAGGAAAAATCATGCCGAAATTTTGTGGCAGCTCGTCTAAATTCATCAAACCGTAGATTTTTTTCTCTTCGGCGTCGGCAATTGCGACTGAAAATTCTGAGACTAATTTTTGGCTGGAATCAAGAATCTGCAATTTCACGTTGTAGTTTTGAGGATCGCGATTAAATTCTAAAATCTCCTTAGCATCAATGTTTTGAGGTGCTCGCAAGATTACAGCAACTACTGCAACGCAGGTAAAAATAACAAAAGTGAAACGTTTTAAATCAAATTTTCTGGCAATTTTTTTCATGATGCTTGGTTGTGAAAGTTTGTTTTTTGCAAATTGCAATGATGCTGCGGCAGCACAAAAATCAAAGCGCGAGAGCCCAACTAGAATAAGATCGGACATAATCGACATCAAGAGAAAATCTGAAACTGTTGATTTCATCAGCAATGTTGTCGTTGAAAAAGACGATAGCAGTTTGTTGGCGCAGAAAATGACAGTGCTCTACAATGAAAAAGGCGATGGCGAGCAAGCTTCGATCAAAAGAATTAACGCCAAAGAAAATGTTAGAATTTTCAGCGAAGAATTTATCGCCAGTGGTGATTTTGGCTATTACGATCCAAACAAAGATATTTTTGTTTTGGAAAAAAATGTCATCGTTAATAACGGCACTTCAATTGCTAGCGGCAATAAATTCGTTTACAGTTTGGTGACTAAAAAAGGCAATTTCATTGGTGGCAAAGACGAAACTTCAATTACCGGAAATGGTGACGACAAACGAGTCGTAGTTGTGATTGGTAATGATTTGCAGGATCGCAAAAAACAAACAAAAAAATCAAAAAATGAAGAAAACCCTCAGCGTTAGAAATTTAGAAAAATCCTACGGTAAGAAAAAAGTTATTCGCGATATTAGCTTAAAAATCTCACAAGGTGAAGTGGTTGGTTTGCTTGGCCCCAATGGTGCGGGGAAGACTACTTGTTTTTACATGATTGTTGGTCTGGTTGATGTGAGTTCGGGCCATATTTTTATCGATCAAGTTGATGTAACTAGCATGCCGATGTATCAGCGCGCGCGCTTGGGCGTTAGTTATTTGCCGCAAGAGGCTTCGATTTTTCGCGGCATGAATGTGGAAGATAATATCTATTCGATCCTTGAAATATCTGAAGCCAATGTGGTGAAACGCAAAGAAAAATTGGAAGAGCTGCTCGAAGAATTTTCAATTAATCACATTAGAAAATCTCACGCTTTGTCGCTTTCGGGCGGTGAAAGAAGACGGGTTGAAATTGCTCGTGCTTTGGCGACGAACCCCTCATTTATTTTGCTAGACGAGCCTTTCGCGGGTGTCGATCCAATCGCGGTAAATGATATTAGACAGATGGTTGGGCATTTAAAAAATCGTGGAATTGGTGTTTTAATTACCGATCACAATGTGCGCGAAACCTTGTCAATCGTGGATCGCGCTTACATTGTTTATGATGGTACAATTTTGGCCTCTGGTTCAAAAGAGGAGATTGTTGCAAATGAACAAGTGAGAAAAGTTTATTTGGGAGCGGATTTTAAGATTTAAGAAAATCTGAAACAGTTTGGAAGAGTTAAGGGATTGGATGCTTTTCTCTTGAGAGTTGTTGCAGCGAACTTAGATCCCAAGCTCTACTTAGATAAAGTTAAAACATTTTGAAGCGCTACCTTGATACAATCACCTAACCAACAAATAATTTAAGTTTTAATGTTGCATTTGAATCTCAAAAAGAAGCGCGGTTTTTCTCTAATGGAAGTTGCGACGGTGGTCATTACGATTGGTATTGTTGCTACCGGAATGATTGCGGCTAATAGCTTTATCACTAAAGCTAGAACTGCTTCAGCTCAAGCTCTTACCAGATCATCTCCAATTAATAATATGCGCGACGTGGAAGTGTGGTTGGAAGGCGCGATGGAAGATAGTTTGGCCGGATCAGTTTGGCGTAATGTTGTTGGCGGTAGCACCGGAAAAGCCGAAGCGCTTTATGTGAGTTCTTCAGCTCCAACTGCTTCTTACGATGCAATCAATCGGGTTAACTCGGTTGGTTTTGATGGATCAGATAGTCACTTTGAAATCGATGGCAAATTCTTAAATGGTGCGCAGTACACAGTTGTAATTGTAGAGCAACGAAGCAGCAGCAGATCTTCGAATTATTTTATTGGCGATCCGACACAAAATTTTGCTTTGGGATATTCGTCTGATGGAAAAATCATCCACAGTCAGGGCGCATCAAACTCTTATGAATCTTCAATTGGCGCTTTTGATGATTTTAAGCAGCCGAAAGTAATTATTTTTACCCACAGTAAAGTTGATGGTAACAAGACTTATGTTAACGGCATTCTAGCTGGAGAATC
The DNA here is from genome assembly GCA_903879805.1 of uncultured Alphaproteobacteria bacterium. GTDB lineage: Bacteria > Pseudomonadota > Alphaproteobacteria > Rickettsiales > UBA1997 > UBA2645. The sequence goes on from CAIRMX010000115.1 coordinate 19,751, forward strand.
TGCAAATACTGCCAATGTATCGGGCGTTACCAATTTAGTTATTGGTAAAAATTACGACGGTGAAATTGGAGAAGTGGTGGTGTTTGACCGAGCTATACGCGACAGCGAAGTCGTAGCAATTGAGAAATATTTGTCAGCAAAATGGGCGGTAAAATTTCCTACCGAGACGTCTGATTGTTTAACCGGAATTATAACTTCTGCTGGTTGCGACCACGGTAAATGCAGCGTTAGCATTGCAGGTGTTTCTGATACTCAAGCTGATGAAGGTAGTGGAAGCTTAACCTGTGATCAAACTGGTTACGATTCATCTGTTAGTTATACTTGCTCTAGTGGGGTTTTCACGTCTTCAGGATCATGTTCCTGCGACTCAGGATATAGCTCTGTTAGTGGTGAATGTAGATCGCAATGTGATGTTACGGGTGTTACGGGGATCAACGATACCACGGTTGATTACACAAGTAGCGCCACTTCAAAAAACTGTAATGCGACTGGATTCAATACGTCTGACGCAATTTCTTATAACTGCGTTGGAGGATTATTTAGTACAGTTAGTGGGGCCTGCGACACTTGTGCTGATGGCTATACCTTATCAGGATCTGCTTGTGTTTCGATTACTTGCTCAATTGTGGCAGCTAGTGGCTTTAATGCTAAATCCGGTCTTGCTTACGCAACAAGTGCAACTGCTATTTCGACGCCTTGCCAAGCTGGATATTCTGGAACTCCAACATACACCTGCACAACAACTGGTGCTGCGGTAACTTCAGGAACTTGTGATGCAATTTCTTGCTCAATTACCAGCGTTGCTGGGTTTAACGATAAATCAAGTCTTGCCTATGCAACAAGCGCCACGGCAATTCCAACTCCTTGCCAAGGTGGATATTCGGGAACCCCAACTTATACCTGCACAGCAAATGGAGCGGCAGTAATTTCTGGTTCTTGTGTTGCGGCAGCTACTTGCACAATTACTGGCGTGACTGGATTCAACAACCAATCAAGTCTTTCTTACGCGGCAAGCGCCACGGCAATTCCTTCTGCTTGCCAATCTGGTTACACTGGCTCTCCAACCTACACTTGCACTGCAAGCGGACCGGCATCGATTTCTGGTACTTGCACTGCAATCACTTGTACCGCACCAGCCGGAACCGGTTACGGTGCTAAGTCAGGCCTGCCTTACGCTGCTACTGTAGGCAGTGGAAGCTTTGCTTGTGATACGGGTTATTCAGGAACAAAAACTTACACTTGTGCATCTGCCGGAGTTGCTGCGGATATTAGTGGAACTTGTACTGAAATCACTTGTACCGCCCCATCGGGAACCGGTTATGATGCTCAATCTTCTCTTGCTTACGCCGCTTCGGGTAGTGGAAGTTTTTCTTGCAGCACGGGTTATTCGGGAAGTAAATCTTACACTTGCACTTCGAGTGGCGTTGCCACCAGCATTGGAGGTACTTGTACTGCGATTACCTGCACTGCAGTAGCTGGCACCGGGTATAATGCGCAATCTGGCTTGTCATATGCCACATCTGGCACTGGTACTTTCCCATGCGATGCTGCAGGATATTCTGGCAATAAAAACTATACTTGCACATCGACAGGTCCTGCGACAATTACTGGCGGAACTTGTACTGCGATTACCTGCACTGCAGTAGCTGGAACCGGCTATAATGCTCAGTCTAGCCTTCCTTATGCAGTTGGCGGAGCTGGAACTTTTAGCTGTAACGCTAGTGGTTATACCGGAACCAAAAACTATACTTGCACAACAAGTGGTGCAGCAACGATTACTGGTGGAACTTGCACATCACAAGGTCACTGGAATTTAGTTAGCTCAACAGCTACTTCATGGGGAAGTATGTCTAATAATCCGGAATCTACTCGCGTAACTAGTAATAATGGACCAATAACTTGTAACTCATCTACTAATGGTAAAATAGTTGTTTCGGTTGTTAACCCAACCAACTCAGGCAATGCTTTATCCACCTCTGGTAGATCAACAGCAAGTTTCTATTATTGGTATAATTGTGTCTGTCCATCGGGAGGATGCACAGGAGGATGTGCTGGATGCGGAATTTATTGTTCTGGTCAGATCAGTTTGGGTCCAGGGGCTCTAACATACCAATGTGTTTATCCATAAACATAAGTAAGACCTTGCAGCTGTAAGGTTGCATGGTCTTATTCAAATCAAAAGCTAAGAGTTAATTTTTGCGATAATCTCGTCGGTAATTTTTTCGATCTGTTTCTGATCTTTTCCTTCAACCATCACGCGGATTAAATTTTCAGTGCCTGACTTGCGCACTAGAATTCTGCCATTTCCAGCGATTTCTACTTCTTTAGTTTTGATAAAATCCTGAACTGATTTTTCTTCCAGCGGATTTTTTTTGCCCAGCTTAAATTTAGTGTTTTTCAAAATTTGCGGGAAGAGTTCAAACAAATTCAAAAGCTCACTCGCCGGTTTTTTAGAATCGCAAAGTGCAGCCAAAACTTGCAAAGCTGCAATCAATCCGTCGCCCGTTGTAGAGTAATCCGAAATCACAATATGGCCCGATTGCTCGCCACCAAAATTGCAGCGATTTTTACGCATTTCTTCCAAAACGTAGCGATCGCCAACTTGTGCGCGAATCGTTGAAACGCCGATGTAGCTTAAATAATTCTCCAAAGCCAAATTCGACATTTGGGTAATCACCACCGTGTCATTTTTCAAATTTCCGTCAGCGTGAAGTTTTTCGGCAATTAGTGCAATCAGCTTGTCGCCATCAATGGCATTGCCTTTTTCATCAACCACCAAAAGACGATCAGCGTCGCCGTCCAAAGCAATTCCGATGTGAGCTTTTTCATCCAAAACTTTTTGGCGCAGTGCTTCGGGATGAGTCGATCCGCATTTCTCATTAATGTTAAAACCATTAGGCTCGGTGCCAATCTCAATTACTTCCGCACCCAATTCCCAAAAAATCTGCGGGGCAATTTTGTAAGCCGCGCCATTGGCGCAATCGACGACGATTTTTAAATTGGTTAGAGTTTTGTCTTTTGGAAAAGAGTTTTTAACAAATTCAATGTAGCGATTTGAAGCGTCGTCAAGTCTCTTAACGCGACCAAGATTTTGCGGTGCAGCCAAGTGCGGCGTGATGTCGCTATCAATTAGCGCTTCAATTTCTTTCTCGATTTTATCGCTTAATTTGTGACCATCGCGGGTGAAAATTTTAATGCCATTGTCGCAATAAGGGTTGTGTGAAGCTGAAATCATAATGCCAATGTCAGCACGAATTGAGCGCGTTAGCATTGAAACGGCGGGCGTTGGAACGGGACCTACCAAAAACACATCCATGCCAACTGCGGCGAGCCCCGAGGTCAGCGCTGGTTCAACCACGTAGCCAGAAAGGCGAGTGTCTTTTCCAATCACCACGCGATGACGATGTCCGCCATCAATAAATTTTGCGCCAATCGCCATGCCAACTTTTAAGGCGATTTCTGCGGTCATCGGAAATTTATTAACCGTGCCACGAATGCCATCAGTGCCGAAATATTTTCGAGTCATGTTTGTGTAAGAACATAAAAGTTAATAGGTCCCTGAGCAAAGCCCAAAGGGCGTCGTCGAAGGGCCTGAAAACCGGTTTTCAGGC
>CAIRMX010000116.1 GCA_903879805.1 uncultured Alphaproteobacteria bacterium
CACTACTGTCCGGTTAACTCCCCTACAACAACAAGGACTGGCGCTGGTCTTCCTTGTGGTTTTTGCAATCAAAGTCTGTGAAGAGTTGATTTACTTGGGTTCGTTCGAAAATGTTTACGCTTAAAACTTGTAGAATTGTGCAGAGGGAGTGGTCGATTTTTAATTCTTTTTTGAGGATGGCGACCAGCAAGTAGGTGCAAATTGCGGTCCAGATTTGAACTTTAACACCATTCTCATTGTAGCTGTAGAAGGTCTTTATTTTTAGGTGTTGCTTGATCCATTTGAAGAAGAGTTCGATTTGCCATCTCTTCTTGTAGAGCCTTGCTATTACTAGCGCTTCGAGAGTTAAATTGTTGGTAATAAAGGTAAGATATTTGAATTTCTTCTCACCTTTTTCTTTAAATTTATACCGCACTCTGCGCAATTTTTGCGGATAGGATTTTTTGGCATCCTTGGTTACAAAAGAGACAATTTGGTCAGAAATAATGAATTCATTTTGATCTAAATTTTCCGTGGTTTTTACTTTGGTATTTTTGTTGGAGTAAATCCGTTTGAGCTTGATATTGCTGGTTGTTCTTGTGATGAAGAAAGATTTGTTCTGCTCAATTTTGTAGAGTCTTTTGTAATCCAAATAGCCCCGATCCATGATGTAAATACTGCCGGCTTCAAATGGAATAATATCCAATATTGCCCCATCGTAAACCTTGCCATCAGTGATCACATTAAAGCTTGGAATGTTCCCTTTAAGATCAATCAGACTGTGCAATTTGATTGCACCAATCTCGTTCTTCTCCATGTATTTTGCCCATGGAGCAAGAGAGAAACATATGTTGATCACGCTTGAATCAAGGGCGTAGATTGATTTATCAAATTCAAGCTCATCCATTATTTTTTCATCGTTGTAAAGCTCTTTAGCTTTAGCGGTTAGAATATTAGCGAGCTCTTCATAAATTCTGTAATCCCTTACCTCGTTGGCATCCGCAATAGTATTGTGAGCGATTTTCCCACACCTAATGCCCATGTGATACAACTTCACTCTTTGTGAATTAAGAGAGACCTCGATTGCTCTCAAACTTTCTCGGTAAGTCAGTTGAGCAAAGATCATTACCAACAAATGGTCGCGGCTTTTAAATTTTTTGTAGCGATAATCAGCACCAAACTCACCGACAATTTTATCAAAACGATACCAAGGAATCAGCGAGGTTATTTGAGAAAAGATGATCTTCTGCTTGGAAGAGGCGTTCTGCATATTGTTTGGTTTTGCTGTTAGTAAAAACTAACAACAAAACCTTACCGCAAAAAACATAGAAAAAACTTTTGAGGACTTACGCAGCCTTGTGGGTCAATGGTTTTGAAGGATTTGGGGATTGGTTAACCGGACAGTAGTGGGTTGGGGGTGGTTATTCACGAACTCGATCAATTAAATCTTGTGAAACTCCCGAATCTCACCAATCAAAGTTTTATACCTCTCCGGCTCCTGATACTTCCCCAAAATCCAATCATAAATTTCCAAATCATCTTCTTCCAAAAAATCACCAAATAGCTGCAAATCAGCAATCTGTGCCAATTTCACTTTAGCAAATTCCCCAATTAAAAAATCGGTTTCCTTACATCCGCGATGAGTCGAGCGATATAAAAATTGTTTACGCAGCAGCTGTTCCATTCAAATTTGTAATTTTAAGTTTAACTTTATTAATCAATTCCAACGCCGCCGCTTCTTCGTAAGCCTTGGCTGGAGCAGCACCCCAAACTGGTTTAGGAAAAGCGATGTCATTTTCAAAGCGTCCAATGACGTGAATATGAAGTTGTTTTACGACATTGCCCAGCGCCGCAATATTTAGTTTTTCTGCGGACAATTCCTCTTTTAAAATCCGTGCTATCAAATTTATTTCTCGCAGCACTTCAATCTGATCTGAGAAAGGTAAATCAGTTATTTCAGTCAAATTAGGCTCGCGCGGCACTAAAATGAACCACAAATAATTGGCATCATTCATTAAAAGCAGGCGCGAGATTTTCAAATCGCAAACCAAAAAAGTGTCAGCAGCTAATTTCGAATTAAGAACAAACATAAAAATTAAAATTAAGAATTATGAATTAAGAATTTATTATCTGTGAATTAGATTCCCCAATTTTGAATTCATAATTTCTAACTGTAAGTGCTAAAACTTCTCTCCATTCAAAATATCGTTCTCATCGATAAAACCGAAATCAATTTTGCGCCGGGCCTGTGCGTTTTAACCGGCGAAACTGGCTCAGGAAAGTCGATTTTGCTTGATGCTTTGGGCTTGGCAATTGGCTTTCGCTCTAATTTGCGCTTGATTGGCAATGACGAAGATAAAGCGCAGGTTGCCGCTGAATTTGATATTTCAAAAAATCGCAACTGCCAAAAAATCTTAGAAGAAAATGATTTGCTTGATGTAGAAAACCCGCATGTGGTGCGGATTCGCAGGTCAATTCAAGAAACTTCTGCGAGCAAAGTTTTTGTTAACGACATTGCAATTGGCGTAAATTTGCTGGCTAAAATCGGCGAATCTTTAATCGAAATTCACGGTCAGCACGATCAGCGCGGACTATTAAACCCCGCGGCTCACGGCGAGATTTTGGATGAGTTTGCCCAAAATCAAAATCTGCTAAAAAATCTCAAAAAAACTTACGACTCACTCAAAGAAGTTGAAGATAAAATTGCCGAAATAAATTCTAAAAAAGAACAGGCCCAGCGAGACAAAGATTATCTCGAACATGTGGTGCAAGAGCTTGAAAATGCTGACATCAAAGCAAATGAAGAAGAAGAATTAATCACCAAAAAAGATCAACTGGTTGGCAAAGAAAAAATTTTACATTTTCTTGCTGAATTAAAATCACATCTCACTGAGGCCAACTCGCAGCTGATTTCGTCGCAACGCATTTTAATTCGCGGTCACAATATTGTTGATAATTTTCTGTCAGAAAAAAAGGACGAGTTTGAAAAATTAAGCGAAAAACTAGATCAGCAAAATATTGATTTGGACAGCGTCATTTCTGGTTTTGAAGCAACAATTCGCGATGTCAAAAACTCAGAAAATAATCTCGACGAAATCGAAGAGCGTTTATTTTTTATCAGAAGTTTAGCACGAAAATTTAACGTGCGCATTGAAGAATTGCCGGAAATTATTTTGCAGTCGCAAGAAAAATTGAAGCTTCTAAATAACGAAGAAGAAGTGGGTTTTGAGCTTGAAAATAGCCGCATCTCGCTACTTAAAGAATATCAAAAAATCGCTGATGAATTAAGTGAAAGAAGAAAAAAATCAGCACTGATTTTAGCCAAAAAAGTTGAAGAAGAGCTGAAATTTTTAAAGATGGAAAACACCAAATTCTTAGTTGAAGTGCAAAATTACGATGACGCCTCGCACCGCTCTGCTAGCGGCTACAACAAGATTCGCTTTTTATCTTCGATTAATAAAAACAGCTTTGACGATATTTCAAAAATCGCTTCTGGTGGCGAACTTTCACGCTTCATGTTGGCGCTAAAAGTTGCACTGATGGATGTTAAATCGGTGCCAACAATGATCTTTGATGAAATCGACACCGGCATTGGAGGAAGCACGGCTGACGCGGTGGGCAAACGCTTAAAAATTCTCTCAGAAAATCTGCAAATTTTGGTGGTAACGCATCAACCCCAAATTGCCGCCAAAGCTGACAATCATTTTAAAATCAGCAAAACATCCGACGCGAAAAAAATCAAAACCGTAATTGAGAAGTTGGACGAGAAAAATCGCGAGATTGAAATTGCCCGTATGCTTTCTGGCGAAGTGATTAGCCAAGAAGCTTTGGCAGCAGCCGGACGATTGATTCGCGGCACTTAATCTTTTTTAGCAAAAACCCCAAGCAAACATTTGCTTATTGGTTTGACCAAATTTATTTTTTAAAAAATTCCCTTCAAAAAATTCTCTAATTTTTCTCCAGAAAATGGCAGCAGAAGACAACGCAGCGGTCAGACATTTACGTAATTTTACGATCATTACGTTTCTTATCGTCTTTGTTTTAGCTGGCTGTTTTTACCTGACCGGAACCCTTGTAATTGTTAGCATCAATGGCAAATGGGACGTCATTAAAAAATATTCCCAACTCAGTATCGACAAGCAGTTTGTTTACCTTTTGAACACCTTAGTTTTTTACTGGAAATTTTACTTCGAAAATTACTCCAAACTCACCACCGAAAGTTACAATTACTTCACCACCAAACTTTGGGTCGCCTCACTTTTACCCTACACTTTACTAATGACATTGGGCTGGGTTTTCAGAGCTCCGCTCATGGATTGGCGTCCATTTAAAAAACCAGAATCAATCCACGGTGACTCGAGATGGGCTACCATGAAAGACATCAAAAAGATGGGATTGCGCTCTAAAACCGGTATTTTGCTTGGCAAATTCAATAAAAAATTTCTCATCGCTGACGGCTACCAACATATCTTACTCTTTGCACCAACGGGTTCTGGTAAAGGTGTGGGCTTCGTAATTCCGAATCTACTTTTCTGGCAAGATTCCGTAATCATTCACGATATTAAACTGGAAAACTACGAGCTGACGTCAGGCTGGAGAAAAAAGAATTTCAAACAAAAAGTTATTTTGTGGAACCCCGCTGACCCTGACGGAATCTCGCACTGCTACAACCCGATGGATTGGATCAGTAAGAAACCCGGCAAAATGGTGGATGACGTGCAGAAAATTTGTAACTTCCTTTTGCCAGAACAAGAATTTTGGCAAAACGAAGCGCGCGCGCTTTTAACCGGAATTATGCTTTATCTGGTGGTTGCCGAAGACAAGCCCGCAACGCTTGGCGAGGTGGTTAGAACTTTGCGTAACGACGACGTAGTTTATAATTTGGCAGTTGTGCTTGATACGATGGGTAAAAAAATTCACCCCGTTTCTTACATGAATATCGCCTCTTACCTGCAAAAACCCGACAAAGAGCGCGGCTCGGTGACCTCAACTGCCAACTCATCTCTCGAGCTTTGGGCCAACCCACTAATCGACACCACAACTGCGACCAGCGACTTCAATCTTCACGAATTTAAAATCTCTCCACACACCGCATACATCGGTTTGACGCCAGATAACATCACGCGTTTGAAGCCTTTGATGAATATGTTTTACCAGCAAGCTGCAGCTTTCTTCACGGCAAAAATGCCGCAGCCTCATGAAAAATTTGGCGTGTTAATGCTGATGGACGAGTTTCCTACTTTAGGAAAAATGGAGCAGTTTCAGGCAGGTATTGCCTACTTCCGTGGTTATCGCGTGCGTTTGTTTTTGATTATTCAAGATACCGAGCAGCTCAAAGGAATTTACGAAGAAAGCGGCATGAACTCATTTCTTTCCAACTCAACTTACCGCATCACTTTCGCCGCCAACAACATGGAAACTGCCAATCTAATTTCGCAACTTTTGGGCAACAAAACGGCGCAGCAAATTTCTTACAACAAACCGAAATATCTCGATTTAAACCCAGGTGCTCGTTCTTTGCACGTTTCCGAAACCCAGCGCGCGCTGCTTCTACCGCAAGAAGTAATTCAGTTGCCGCGCGAAGAAGAAATTATTTTGATCGAGTCGCAACCAGCAATTAAGGCGAAAAAGATTTTCTACTTTAAAGAAAAATTCTTCACCTCACGACTCTTGAAAAAAACCGATATTCCTAAACAAGCGCCTTACATGCCGGATCACACGAAGAATAAATCATCGAAAGGTGATGGCGCGAAAGAGGCTGCTGCAGCTCCTGCTGATAAGGATGGTGGCTCTACGGGTACAATTGATGGCTAGGTTTTTTAGAGTAAAACGCGGTGTCATGCTGAGCCTGTCGAAGCATGATTCTGGACACGGGCTTGAATTGTGCTTCGACAGGCTCAGCATGACATTGGGGGCGTTTGTCTTTGTAATTGCTTTTCTCTTACCCCTCGCCTCCCACGCCGGCACAAACATCGCAATCACCAGCTGGCAAGAAAACACCCACTTAAATTCCGTCGGAAAAATCTCAGAAATTCTCGCCCAAGGACGGGTTAAAAATTTAGGCAAAAACCAAGCTATGACTTCTTTTTCCATCGGCTTTGATCCTCGCCGCAACATTAAAATCACCGACGTGATTTGTGACGGAAAAGATGCAGCGTTCGTCTTTGAAAACCATTCGTTAAAAATTAAATTCACCAAAGAAAAAACTAACGGCGACAATTTTTTGATCTATTTCGCTTACGACGAAAAATACGACAAAGTCGATAAATTTTTAAGACAAGAAATCATTGAGATCCCCGCTTTTGCTGCAGGAGCCGAGTCAAAAGTCATCCTTAATTTTCCCGGATATTTAGAATCAGCCACCCTCAATTCCAACGTCACCAAAGAAGCGAATAGCTTTGTTTACAGTAATGTCGTGCCGCTAGAAGGAGTGCGCGAAATGATCAAATTAACCCCAGCGCAAAATGTTTGGGACGTCACAATAAAAGCCAAAATCACTGCCACTAAAGGCCTCAATAACGCCACGGTTTTTTTGCCAACTTATTTTCAAAATGGCGGTCAAAAAGTTAACAACACTAATGTCGTATCCAGCACGCAACCAATCAAACAAGGATCTGACAGCAATAAAAGCATTTTAAAATTCAAAACCGACAATCGCACCATTGTCATCGAAAGCAAAGCACGCGTTACTACCGGAAAAAATAATCGCATCGCGATTAACCGCACTCCCACCGACTATCTCAAAGTCAGCGATGATGAGCAGGCCTTACTTGCGCCAATTGTCGAGCGCATTAAACGCGACATCAGATATCGCGATTTACCACTTTACGCCAAGATCGGCAAATATGTTCACGAGCTAATCCGCTACGACGCCAGCTACACCGGCAAGCTTCCAAAAATTAATGAAATTTTAAAAAACCCCGTCGGAGTCTGCAGCGAATATTCCGCTCTCTACAACGCTTTGTCACGCGTTGCCGGAATTCCCTCAATCAATGTTGATGGCGCAGCCTGCGGCGAATATGACAAATGCATGGGCCACGCGTGGAACATCATTTATTACAACGGCACTTGGATGGATGTTGATCCAACTTGGGATCTAATGTCAGGCGTGGTTTCTTCTTCCCACGTTTACTTCAACGACAATGGAAAAGGTGGTGTGACCGTGCAATATTTTGATGAGAAAGAATCCGTGGCATCGACCATGGATTTTGAGATGAAAAACGCGCTGTAAAGATTTTGCACAGCTGTGCAAAATTGGCTTTTGAGTAGTGAAATCAAGGGTCTAGAAATCGAGTTTGCAAATAACCACCCCAACC
>CAIRMX010000117.1 GCA_903879805.1 uncultured Alphaproteobacteria bacterium
GCCCTTCGACGACGCTACGCTTTGCTCAGGGACCTATAACCTTGGTAACTTTCGTAGCTAACTAATTCCCCGCCTTCAACTTCTTCACTCTCGCATCCAAATCATCCAAAAACTTATCCATCCCGCTTTGTGAAATTGCTGAGTTAAATTCTGATCTTTGTGTTTCGATCAAACTCACGCCTTCTGCGATAAAATCTAAAATCACCAATTTGCCTTCGCGCTCTTTCACTCTGAAATCAACTGAGATTGGCACGTTAGAATCTTTTGGTAAAAACTCGGCTTTGGCGATGAAAAACCCACCTTGTTCAACCACGTCATTTACGGTGAATTTGCGGCCGTTATAATTTTTAAATTTAGGTCCGTAGGTGTTAATCATGAAGTCGCGATAAAGCTTGGTGAAGCGCTCTTTTTGAGGTTCGTTGGCGGTTTTATAGTTTTTGCCCAAAACAAATCTGGCGATCCAGTTTGAGTCGATTGCTGTGTCAATTACGGCAATGATCTTATCTCTTTTTTTGATTTCAGAAGTTCCAGTTTCACCGGCGGTTTTAATGATGGTGTTTCCGATGTCTTCGACGAATTTTTTAACTATCGGCTTTTGGTCATCAGCGGCAAAGCTTGGAGAAGCGATCAAAAAAACAAGACAAGTTGCGAGAATTTTTTTCATAAGTTTTTAGTTTTTAATGTCGGTAAAGCGTTTTTGTAAATAGGCGCTACGAATGGTAGCATAAGGGTCGAAAGAGTCGATTCTAATATCATCAAGAATATCAATTAAGCTTTCACGCTTATCGATGCCGCCAGCCGCTGCCAAGGTTAAGCGATAGCGTATATCGATTAAATCAGTGCTGCCACCAACTTCTAAAGAGTTAAGCTCAAGCGGGTTAACTGATTTATCTGCAAGTGTTCCGCCAAGATCGCGCGTGGTGCTTGGCCCTAAAAATGGAATTATTAAATAGGCGCCAGAAGTTACGCCGTAATGCCCCAAAGTTTGTCCGAAATCTTCAGTTTTGTAGCGAATGCCTTTTTCGCCGGAGACGTTGAAAACGCCGCCCAAACCAATGGTGCTATTGATTAAAAAACTAGAAAATGTGGCAAGACCGTTATCGAGTTTTCCCTGTAAAAGTGAGTTAACGGCGGAAATCGGCAAAGATAAATTTACTAAAAAATTTCTGATTGAATCACGAGCATTTGCTGGAACTCCTTTGCGATAAAAAACCGCAACATGTTCAAGAAAGTAAATGTCAAAATAGTCGTTAAAGGTGTAAATTTTGCGATTAATTTTTTCTAAAGGATCGTAAATTGTGATCTCATTTTCATCTTCATAACTTTCAAAATCATCTTCACTAAGAGAGTTGTAAGGGCTATTGGCAAAGCTGGAAATCGGGGCAATAAAGATGGCTAAGATGCAAAAGCTTCTAAGAATTTTTAGCATCTTCACTTATCTGGTTCAAATGTGTCAAAAGCTCTTGGGCAATGGGGTTAAAGTTTGGATCTTTTTTTAGTAATTCTTCCAAAATTTTTTTCGCCTCTTGCGATTTTTCATTTAGAACCAAGCAGTAAGCTAGTTGGTACTGGGCTTCAAGATAAGTAGGCCAGAATTTTTTAATGAAACGAAAACGAAAAATTGCTTCTGGCAAAGAGCCATTTTCTAGGTGTCTCATGCCAAGATCAAAATTGGTTTGGCGCAAATCTTGGCATTTCTCCTTAATTGAAAAAAATTCTTCGTAAACAGAGTCAACTTTACTGCCGAGAAATTGAGAAAATTTTTCTGATTTTTGGCGCAAACCCTGAGCAACGTCCGAACTCAAGCTTTTCGGATCATTAGCTGTTTCTGTTTTTGATACTCCGAGAATTTTTTTGATACTGCCGAACATTGAAATGTGAGAAATTTATTTGCTGAAAATGAAATAAGAGACAGCCCAAGAAGTTTCGATTCTTCTAGTGCTGGTGCCAAAATTTTTCAAACAAAAATTGTTGAATTGTGCCAAGATGGTTTTGGTGATTATTTTATTATTTTTTTCCGAATAGTTAGCGCCGATTCTCTTCAGTGATTTTAAGGCTGCAACGCCATTGTCAAAACTCTGTTTGATGATTTCTGTTTCAAAATAAATTTTGCTAAATCCGGCTTTTTTTAGGGCGGTTTTTAAATCGGTAATTTTGGGTAATGGGTTAAAATTAAAAATATCGGCAGATTTTAATTCCAATAAACTGCCGTCAGTTGGCAGACAAAAAATCAAAATTCCTTGAGGTTTTAGTAGTGAAAAAAATTGGGCAAAATTTTTGTCAAAATCTGTCAGCCATTGAAGCGAGAATGATGAGATCAAGATATCAAAGCTGTTATTTTTGAAAGGCAGGTTTTCGAAATCAGTTTGAATTTTTATTGAATTTTCTTGGTGGTTTTGTTGCAGCATTTCAAAAGCTAAATCACTTTCAAAAACTTCTAAATCTTTGTCTAAATTGCTGGCGATAAATCCAGTGCCAGAGCCTAAGTCTAAAATTCGTGAATTTTTTTGAATAAAAGGTGTGGCAATTTTGCACAGCTTTTCTGCTGCCAAACGCTGAATTGGCGCGGCTATTTCATAATTTTGAGCACTGTGCTCAAAATTCAGTTTCAGTTTTTTTTTGTCAAAATTAGCGAACATTTTTCGCTTCTGCTTCAATCAAAGAGACAATGTGCTCAACTAGTTCCTCACTGGAAACTTTGTGATCAGGTTTGCCATTCATGTAAACATTGTGACGTCCGCCGCCTCCACCCGTAATGCCGATTTGTGTGTGGGCTGCTTCGCCAAGGCCGTTTACAACGCATCCCAAAATTGAAATGGTTAGTGGTGTCTTGATGTGCTCAACGCGTTTCTCAACTGCTTCAACGGTTTTTATCACGTCAAAAGCTTGGCGGGCGCAGCTTGGGCAAGAAATCAAATTTACGCCACGGTGACGCAGACCCAAAGTTTTTAAAATTTGGTAAGCCACTTTTATTTCTTCTTTTGGATCAGCCGAAAGTGAGACGCGCATGGTGTCACCAATGCCTTCCCAAAGCAAAGTACCAAGGCCAATTGCTGATTTTACGGTGCCTGCAGCTAAACTTCCGGCTTCGGTAATGCCGATGTGAAGTGGGTAATCGCAAACTTCCGCGAGCTTTCTGTAACCGGCGACTGCCAAGAAAACGTCAGAAGCTTTAACGCTGATTTTGAGATTGAAGAAGTCGTTATCTTCCAAAATTTTAATGTGATGTTGCGCTGATTCTACCAATGCTTCGGGCGTTGGAGTTTTATATTTATTGAGCAATTCAGTTTCGAGCGATCCGGCATTAACACCGATGCGAATTGAACAGCCGTAGTCTTTGGCGGCCTTTACAACTTCGCGCACTTTTTCCGCCGAACCGATATTGCCGGGATTAATTCGTAAACATTTTGCCCCAGCTTCCGCTGCTTCAATAGCGCGACGATAGTGAAAATGAATGTCGGCAATAATCGGCACAGGGCAGTGCGGAATGATTTGGCGTAGTGCGTCGGACGATTCTTTGTCAGGCACCGAAATGCGCATTAATTCAGCACCGAGCTCAACACATTCATTAACTTGGCGAATGGTGGCCTGCACATCAGTTGTTGGCGTGTTAGTCATTGATTGCACCGCGATTGGTGCGTCACCGCCAATTGCAACATTGCCTACAAAAATTTGGCGCGACTTGCGGCGATTGACGGTGCGATATGGACGAATTTCGTTTAATTGCTCTTGGCTCATGACAGTGAATTAAAAATTTTGAGAATTTTTTTGTGATTTTTTTGGATGAGGTCAGTCAGTTTATCTTGGTCGCATTTAAGGATTTTGATGATTGAGGTGAAATCTCTAAATCCGCTTCCGGCGTAGTTTTGGAAGGTTTTGATTTGTGGTAGATTTAGGTAGGTTTTTACGATTATTGCGCGGGTGAAAATTGCTGCGAAGTTTTCTTCGAAAAAGCTCGATGTCATGCTGAGCTCGTCGAAGCATGATTCAAGCCCGTGCCATGAATCACCTTTTGGCGTCTCGGCAGATACTTTAATCAGTGCGATTTCTTTTTCTAAATCATCAAAAAATTCGACGTAGAATCTCTCTAAATTCTCATCGTTTAGCTCAAAAATATCCGACCAAATTTCAGGATCAGAATCATCCAAACGAAAAGCGGCTTTGAAGAAATCATCTTTGATATTTTTTGGTGAAAATTCTTTGGTCAAAAAAGACAGAAATTGCGGCAGATGTGAAACCAAAGCATAAATTTCATCATGCTTTTTGGCGTCAATAGATTCAACATTGCAGCCGATTTGTTTGGCAAGATTTTCGATCTTTTTTACGGCATCTAAATCGTTTTTAGTAGTTGGACAAATTACGAATTTTTTGCCTGCAAAAAGTTCAGCCTCAGAATTTTCAAAACCATTTTTTTCCGACCCAGCAATCGGGTGGCAGCCAATAAAATTTTTCTCTAAATTTTTTGGTAAAATTTCATTGATAAAGTTTTTTAACGAGCCCAAATCAATCACAATTGTTTTTGGTGAAATGTGATTAAGGATTTCGGCAAAAATTTCTTCGTAAGCAGAAAGTGGTGTGGCGATTACCACCAAATCAAAATTTTCCTCAAGCATGACAAAATTGTCAGCACCACCGTCAATGACGCCATCATTTTTGGCGAGATCAATCGACTCTAAGTCAAGATCAAAAGCAAAAATTTTCTCACTGATTTTATGATGACGCAGTGACTTGGCAAAAGATCCGCCGATAAGTCCAAGGCCAATAATGAGTGTTTTTGGAAAAAGTATTTTTGACAATTTAAATGAGAATTATTTAAGAGACGTTTTAAGAATTTTACTTATTGAAAAATTCAAGCAAGCACTTACTTTTTTTTCACACTCATCTTTTAAAAATTAATCAAAACATGAAAAAAATTATTTCGATTTTGGCAGTTTTTTTCTTTGCTTTTTCTTGTGCAAATAAAGTTATCGATGTTAAAAGTCCTTGCGTTTCAACGGAAGACGGGCCTTGCGGACCAAAAAAATCCATCAATCAATGGTGGCTTAATAACTCACAAAATTCTCAAAAACAAAATTCTTAAATATGTCTGAAGCCCAAAAAAGTTTTGCCGAAAGATACGCTAGTAAAAAAACAACATTCACTTCGGAAAAAATCGATCAAAAGCCTACTACTAATAATAACGCTTCTGACACCAGTCAGAAAGCTCCCTCTAAACCAATTGACCCTCAGAAAAAAATGCAAGCAGAACTAATTTACCTAGTAAAAGGTGTAGATGCCGGCCGCAACGCTTGGTACTACGTTTTGGTTGAACGTCTTAAAGTTCAACTTTTCTTGAAAGCTTTGAATGACGAGATCATTCACTTAGAAAATTACGGCAAAATCCTTTTTTCAGCTTACGGAGACGATCCTGCTGAAGAAATCACTAACGCATTAAAAGAAGAATACGGCATTCAATAGTTTAGCTTTTGAATATCGGTTATTTTTGCGTTTTAAAACCCGTCGCCTAGCAATTTCTCATGAAAAATCTTAAAATCTCTGCTATCGTTCTTGTCTCGACTTTTGTTGGATTTTTTTCTGCGATTTCTCTGTCGCAGATTCAAATCAAACAGATCAAGCTTGAAGATACAGCATCTCCCGAAATTCAGAAAGAATTTTTGGCAGATGTAATGGCGCGGGTAAAAAAAGAATATGTTGAAGAAAAAACTGACCGCCAATTGTCAGAAGCTGCAGCTGATGGAATTCTCACCTCTCTTGATCCACATTCATCTTACTTAAACGAAGAAGCATTGAAAGAAATGCAAGTTCAAACCAAGGGCGAATTTGGTGGAGTTGGCATTGAAATCACCATGGAAATGTCGGTGGTAAAAGTAATTTCAGCAATTGAAGACACGCCGGCATTTAAGGTGGGCATTAAGTCGGGAGACTACATCACCAAAATTGACGATAAAAATGTTGTCGGTCAAACCATTGAAGAAGTGGTAAAAAAATTACGCGGCAAACCAAGGACAAATGTTAAAGTAACGATTCTGCGCAAAGGTGAAAAAGCGCCACTTGAAAAAACCATCACGCGTCAAATCATCAAAGTTAAAGCAGTAAAATCAGCCAAGTTTAAAGACGTGGCTTATGTTAAAGTTAATACCTTCTCGGAACAGGCTGCATCTGGCGTGATTGCTGAATTAAAAAGTTTGAAAACCAGAATCGGTGAAAAAAATCTTAAAGGTGTGGTGCTTGATTTGCGCGGCAATCCGGGCGGTCTTTTGGATCAAGCGGTTAAAGTTAGTGACATATTTTTGAATAAAGATGCCGTGATCGTTTCAATCAAAGGTCGCGCCACTGAAGAGAGAGAATATAAGGATCAAGCTAATGAAGATGCAGTGTCGAGTTTGCCAATGGTAGTGCTAATTAATGAAGGCTCTGCTTCGGCTTCTGAGATTGTCGCGGGCGCTTTGCAAGATCACCATCGCGCCATCATCATGGGGACAAAATCTTTTGGTAAAGGTTCAGTGCAAACTGTAATTCCTCTTGAAAAAAATCACGGAGCTTTGCGTTTAACTACTTCTCTTTATTACACGCCAAGCGGCAAATCTATTCAAGCTCATGGCATTGAGCCAGATATTGAAGTGACTAATGCTAAAATCGAAAAACAAAAAGCCGGAGATCGTGATTCAGAGGCTGATTTGAAAGGTCACATTGAAGTGCAAATTCAAGATGCAGTTCAAGAAGCTAAAAAAGAACAACTTGGCGACGATAATTTAGCAATTTACGACCAAGATTATCAGCTGGCTCGCGCCATTGATTTAGTTCGCGGCGTCGATGTTTACAAAGCATCTGTCAAAAAATGAAAAAACTGATTTTACTTGCTGTCAGTTTTTTCATTTCTTTCCCATCTTTTGCTGCTCAAACCACCAAAGCCCCTCAAGAAAATTTCATTATCGCCAAGGTCAATAATAAGGCGATTACCAACTCTGAATTAGTCGATCGCTACCATTTCGTCCTCAGTGTTTCTAAGATTAAAATTGAAACTGCGCAGGATAAAAAAATTCTTTTCAGTCAGATTCTAGATAAAATGATTGATGAAGAATTAATCAGACAAGAAGGCGCAGCTTTAAAGATTGAAGTAAGTCCCGAAGAGATGCGCGAATCAATTGATGTTTTGGCGATGCAGCAGAAAAAAAACGCCACACAATTTAAACTTTTTTTCGGCAAAAATGATTTGTCTTTCGACAATTATTTAAAACAAATCGAATCAGAAATTTTATGGTCAAAAATCATCTCCGAGCTTTTGCGCTCTAAGGTGAAAGTGACTGATGTTGAGGTTAAAGAATTTTTTGAACAGCATAAATTTAACACTGACGTGAAGAAATTTTTGATCGCAGAAATTTTGATTTCTCCTTCAAAAAATGCTGAACAATTAGCGGCTAAATTGGTGGAAGAATTAAGGCAGGGCGCTGATTTTAAAAATATCGTCAAACAATTTTCAGCAAGTTTGACTGCGGAAAATAATGGTGAAATCGGCTGGGTTTCGTCTGCCGAAATTGATCAAAAAATTTACACCGCAATTTCAAAGCTAAAGAAAGACGGCTACTCTGACGTGGTAGCGCTGGCTGACGGCTACCGCATTTTCAAATTGCTCGATGTTAAAACCGAAACCAAAATTGCTGAACGCGACTTAACCGCCGCACGTAACGCGATTTTTTCTAAAAAGCTGCAAACCCTTGCCAAAGGCTATTCGATGGATTTGCGCAAAAAGGCGTTTGTGGAGATTTCGGAGAAGTAACCTTCATAGGTCCCTGAGCAAA
>CAIRMX010000118.1 GCA_903879805.1 uncultured Alphaproteobacteria bacterium
AAGTAATGGTGCAATTTTAGCAAATTGCTCTCGAGTAATGCTGCTTGGATATTTTTTCTTGTTCATGAACCTCCCTTGTTATTGATGACAAAGGATTGGCTCAGGATTTTTAATAAGTCAAAGACTTAGGACGGGTTCTTAGAAGTTTGGCGAGAAATTTTATTAAATCTGCGTTGGCTTTACCATCCTCTGGAACTGCTGCCAGATTTATTTTGAGATGTGTTTGATTTTTCTCGTCGAGAAATTCTCCGCTGATTTTAGTTCGTGATGAATTTGGTGTGACCTTGATATAAAGCAGGGCGTGGTTGAGCTCCTGTTTTAAAAATGACATTATTTCTGCAAATCTTGCAAAGCTCTCACTTCAAACTTACAGCCTTGATCTTTGTAAGCTTCAAGCGCGTCAACCAAAGCTCTAGCTCCCGACATTGTTGTGGTGTAGCTAACGCCGCGCATCAAGGAAGTTCTGCGAATTGAGAAACTATCTTTAGTTGCTTGCGCGCCTTCAGTTGTGTTGATCACCAAAGCGATTTCTTTGCGGTCGATCATGTCAACCACATGCGGTTTGTCTTCGGTAATTTTATTTACGATTGTTACCGCAATGTCGTTTTCAGCTAGGAATTTGGCGGTTCCGCGGGTTGCGACAATTTTAAATCCGATTTTAATTAATTTTCTGGCCAAGTTCGGAAGATGTTTTTTATCCGAATCTTTCACCGATAAAAATACCAAACCTTCAGTTAAAAGTTTTACACCAGCAGCCATTTGAGCCTTGGCAAATGCGAGCGGGAAGGTGGTATCAATTCCCATCACTTCGCCGGTTGATTTCATTTCGGGCCCCAAAAGTGTGTCGGTATTTGAGAAACGTGCGAAAGGGAAAACCACTTCTTTTACTGAAAAATAGTTGAGCTTTTTTTCCTGCAATTTGAATTCGGAAAGTTTTTTCCCAACCATAATTAGTGAAGCAATTTTGGCAATTGGAATGCCAGTTGCTTTAGCCACAAAAGGCACGGTGCGTGAGGCGCGCGGGTTAACTTCTAGCACGAAAAGTTTTTCATTTTGAATAGCATATTGCACATTCATCAAACCTTTTACGTTGAGTGCCAAAGCCATTTTCACTGTCGCCTTTTTGACTTCTTCAATCATTTTTTCTGACAAAGAAAAAGGCGGGATTGAGCAAGCAGAGTCGCCAGAGTGAATGCCGGCTTCTTCGATATGCTGCATAATTCCGGCAACAAAAACTTCTTCGCCGTCGCATAAAGCATCAACGTCAACTTCAATTGCGTCAGTTAAAAATTTGTCGAGAAGCAAAGGGCCGCTTTCAAAAACATCAGAATATTCGACGAGATATTTCATCAAATAAGCTTCATCATAAACAATCGCCATGCCGCGCCCACCAAGGACGTAAGACGGACGAACGACAACCGGAAAACCGATTTCATTAACTTGATCCAAAACCTGTTTTGCGGAATAAGCGATGTAGTTTTGCGGCTGATTTAATTCGAGTTTTTGCAAAAGTTTTTTGAAACGATCGCGATCTTCAGCGAGGTCAATCATGTCGGGAGATGTGCCGATGATTGGAATATTCTCATCTTGCAAAAACTTGGCAAGGCTTAGAGGCGTTTGGCCGCCGAACTGAACATTAACGCCGAGTAAATCGCCGTTGCTCATTTCTTTTTTGATTAATTCGATGGTGTCTTCAGCGGTGAGTGGCTCGAAATAAAGGCGGTCCGATGTGTCGTAATCAGTTGAAACTGTTTCGGGATTGCAATTAACCATGATCGCTTCAATGCCGTGAGCTTTGAAAGCAAAGGCGGCGTGAACGCAGGTGTAATCGAACTCGATGCCTTGTCCGATGCGATTCGGGCCTGAGCCAAGAATCACAACTTTTTTGCGATTAGTAGGATTTGATTCGCAGGAAGATAGGTTGAAGGCGGACATTTTTGCTAAGATTTTTGAGAGATTTTTAAGAAGAGATTTCGGCGCAGTCTAGGATGGCGAAATTTTAATTTCTAAAGATTTTTCCCGATAATTCTTTGGCTACTTGTTTAAAAAGAAACCGTAACTAACTTGCGCACCGTTCACAGACTTCGGTTTGTGATCTATGGTGATAAACTCTTTTCATAATAAACGTACATGGACCTGGGGGCAGTACCCAGCACCTCCAGCCTTCGCTCTTGCGAGCTTCGGCTGGCAGGCCAGCCTTCGTAGAAGGAATGGACTGTCAGAAGGAGATCGTTAGAGCGAAGGCTGCCCGTCATAGCTTTAGCGACGGCGGGCTTTCCCCGCTAAAGGCTAGCAGGGGGTGACACAGCTTTCGACATGCGATAAAAGGATTGATTTTACTCGGTTGAGAAACTGCCGGTTGCTAGAGACGCAAGTCTTACGCGATATCCGTTCAAAAAAAGTAAATGCAAACGACAACTTTGCTAATGATAACTTCGAATTTGCTCCAGTGGCTTTAGCTGCTTAGCATAAGTGATTTTATCGGGGCCGCCCGGCGCCTGTCAACAGAAGCCGGGCACTTTCTCGCATTTAAAAATATTCCTCATGCAAGACTTAATCGGATATGATGACATCATTGAAACCTCAATGCGTTCAGTGATTTATGAAACTTTAAAAAGAATCGAAAAAACTGGTTTACCCGGCAAACATTACTTCATGATCACTTTCATGACGCGCTTTCCCGGAGTTTCGATTTCTGCGGCTTTGCTAGAAAAATTTAGCGAAGAAATGACCATCGCAGTGCAGCATCAATATAAAAGTTTAGTGGTTGAGCGTGATTTCTTTAAGATTTCTCTAAGCTTCAACGGCAAATATGAAAAGCTTTCTATCCCTTATAAAGCTGTTACTTCTTTCGCAGATCCTGCAATGAATTTCGCGCTTAAGTTTAGTATGAGCTATGGCGATCTTGAAGAATTGGAAGAAGGTGTTTTCACTGAACTAAATCAAGCCAATAAAAATTTATCCAAAGAAAAAGGGGCTGCCGATATTGATTTGTCAGCAAAAGTAATATCGATTGACGCTTTCCGCAAAAACAGAAACGACAATCATAACGAAAATTCATGAGCCTACTTCCACAGTTTTTATTCTTATTTTTAACCTACGCCATTGCGGCGATTCCTTTCGGGTTAGTTCTCGCAAAGACATTTGCTAAAAAAGATATTCGCCAATTTGGTTCAAAAAATATCGGCGCAACCAATGTGGCGCGCGTCGTGGGCAAGAAACTCGGATTTGTCACTCTCATTCTCGATGGCCTCAAAGGTGCTGTCATGGTTATCATTGCAAGATTCAGTTTTTACGACTCAGAAAATTTACATCTAATTCTAGTGGTGGTTGCAGCTGTTGCAGTTTTGGCTCACGTTTATCCGATCTATCTCAATTTCAAAGGCGGCAAAGGTGTGGCAACGGCAATCGCAGTTTTATTTGCGCTTGATCCGTCAGTTGGATTTTTGTCGGTGTGTTTTTGGATCATGTCTTTTTGTTTATTTCGCATCTCTTCCGTTTCTTCAATCATCTCAATTTTTTCTTCGATCATTCTCTCTTCAAGTTTTGAAGCGCCAGCTTCGCAAGTTTATTTCTGCTGGTTTTTATCAATTCTGATTTTGGTTCGACACAAAGAAAATATCGTTCGCCTGCTTACCGGCGAAGAAAAAAAACTCTAACATGAATCCTCAAGAAAAGCTCATAATCGCACTCGATGTTCCCGATATTTCTGCCGCCAAAAAATTAGTTGAGGAGATTGGCGATGAAGCAATTTTCTACAAAGTTGGTTTAGAATTAATGATGGGCGGCGATTATTTTGAGCTAATAAAATGGCTGAAAAATCGCGGTAAAAAAATCTTTGCTGATCTCAAACTTTACGACATTTCTGAAACTGTTGGGCGCGCCGTAAAAAATTTAGCGCAATATGAAATTGACCTTTTAACCATTCACACCGCAAGCCGCTCAATCATGGCGCAAGCTGCAGAAAATAAGGGTAAAATGCAGGTGATTGGCGTGACAGTTTTGACGAATCTCGATGAAAAAGATTTAAGCGAAATGGGTTTTGATCCAAATATTTCACTAGAAAATCTGGTGCTTAAAAAAACTGAGTTGGCTTTAAATTCAGGGTTAGATGGCATTGTTGCTTCAGCGTTGGAGGCAACAAATTTGCGCCAAAAATTCGGCCAAGATTTTCTAATTGTAAGTCCAGGAATCAGACTAGAAGCAATCGCAAATGACGATCAAAAACGCGTTGCTGACGTAAAAACCGCACTTAAAAACGGCTCGTCACATTTAGTTGTGGGCAGACCAATCACGCGTGACGCCAATCCCAAAGCGGCAGCGCAGAAATTTAATCAATTGATTTCGTGAAGCTTTCACAAATTCTTTCTCAAGTAAAAACCTCGCACAAAATTGTGCAAAATGCTTTCCCAATTGATGTAATTGAGATTGCAGATATTGCTCTTGATTCACGTCTTGCCAAAAAAGATTCAGCCTTTTTCGCGCTCCAAGGCAAAGCCAAAGATGGCTCTGAATTCATTGCTGACGCCATTAAAAATGGCGCTGCTGTTGTAATTTGTGAAAGTGGAAAATTTATTTCTCCGCAAGCCTTTATCATCGAAACCTCAGATCCTTTTGCACTTTTGGTCGAGTTTCTAAAAATTTTCTACGCACCACTTCCAGCCAATATTTACGCCATTACCGGCACTAACGGCAAAACTTCTACTGCCGAATTTACTCGTCAAATTTTGCAATTTTTAGGAAAAAAATCGGCGTCAATTGGCACGCTGGGTGTTATTTCTAATGTTGCAATTGATCGCCTGCAAAGCTCGTCACTAACCACTCCCGACATTGTTTCGCTTTACAAAAATCTACAAATTTTAAAAGAAAATGGCGTTGATGACGTGGCGCTTGAAGTAAGCTCAATTGGCTTGGAGCAAGGCCGTATCGCAGGTTTAAAAGTTGATATTGGCGCTTTCACCAACTTCACCCAAGACCATCTCGATTACCACAAATCGATGGAAGAATATCTGCGTTGCAAAATGATTTTATTTGAGCGCGTCCTAGAAAATGGCGCTTGTGCGGTGCTTAACAGCGACATTCCTGAATTTGAAAAACTTAAAGAAATCTGCGCTACAAAAAAACAGCGCGTGATTGATTACGGCTTTGAAGCCTTTGATTTAAGGCTGCAAAAAATTGAGCCAACTGAAAATGGCCAAAAAGTTTTTTTCGAATTTGGGCAAAAAAAATATCAATTCGAACTAGCGGTAAGTGGCGATTTTCAAGCTTTCAACGCGCTTTGCGCTTTGGGAAATGTCTTGTCGAAATATGATTTAACTTACTCGGAACTAACAAGTTTATTAGAGAATTTTTCTGAGCTTCACCCAGCTGCCGGAAGGATGCAGCGCGTTGCGACTTTGCCAAATAAGGCGCAGATTTTTATTGATTTTGCGCACTCGCCGGACGCTCTAAAAAATGTTTTACAATTGGCGCAAAAAATTACCAAAGCGCGAGTCGTTGTTTTGTTTGGTTGTGGTGGCGATCGTGACGCTAAAAAAAGACCAATCATGGGAGAAATCGCCTGCCAAATGGCGGATTTAGTGATTGTAACTGACGATAATCCGCGCAGCGAAAAAGCGGCGACAATTCGCGGCGAAATTTTAGCAGTTTGCGAAATGACCAAAACCGTTGAAATTGCTGATCGCAAAGAGGCTATTGAAAAAGCAGTTACAATGCTGGAAGCTTACGACATCCTGATTTTGGCCGGCAAAGGTCATGAAAAATATCAGATAATTGGTGATAAAAAATTTGAATTTGACGAAGAGTCAATCGTAAAAAATGCCCTCACAAAATCCTCTTAAACTCGCGTTTGGCCTGACTTTCGACGATCTTTACGCGCGCGATGGTTTGGTGAAATTGCAGCAAGAATTTGAGAAATATTTAAGAGAAAAAAATTCTGAAATTGCGGCGAATTTTTTTGATTTAAGAAATTCAGAAGCTGATTCAAATCCGTCCGGACCCCGTCATGAAGACGGGGTGACAAACTCTAGTTCAGTGTCACCCCGTCGAATGACGGGGTCCATGCTTCCTGCGCAGAAGTCGCAGATTCTAATCGACACGGCGCGGGTTTTAGAAGATTTCATCGCAGAGCTTTTCGACATCAAAAAAGAAAATTCCGACTTAAAAAAACGTCACGACGAGTTGCAAAAAATTTATCAAATTCGTCGTGAATTTGTGCAGCGTGATGTTTCGAAAAAATTTAGTGACGCGGTTGAGGGAGTTGACGGAATAAGGATTCTCAAAGATTTAGAAATCACCTTTGATGATGTTGATGATTTAGAAAAACAACTCGCCGAAAAAATTGCCACAGCCCAAAATTTAGAAATTTTAACTCACTACACAACTTGGGCGCTTTACTCTAGCAAGGGCAAAAGCCTTCACAAAAATGGCGCGCTTTTTATTCTGCCAAAAAAAATCGATCACCAAAATTTAGTTTCGACGTGCCAAGACAAATCAAAACGCGCTGGTTTTGATTTAACTGACAAAGGCTTTGAGCTCAATCGGGTGTTGGCTGAAACTCATTACTGTATTTTTTGTCACAAGCAGGAAAAAGATTCTTGCCGCAGCGGAATTATCGAAAAAGAAACCAAAGAATTTAAGCAAGATCCGCTCAAAGTTGAGCTGCACGGCTGTCCACTCGATGAAAAAATTTCTGAAATGAATTTACTAAAATCAGAAGGTTTTTCACTCGCAGCTTTTGCTATTGCGGTGGTTGATAACCCAATGATTGCGGGCACCGGACACCGAATTTGCAATGATTGCATGAAGTCGTGCATCTACCAAAAACAAGACGCGGTGGATATTCCCCAAATCGAAACTCGCACCCTAAAAGATGTTTTGGCGCTGCCTTATGGTTTTGAAATTTACTCGCTTTTAACCCGTTGGAATCCGCTGAATTTGGAGCGCAATTTGCCGAGAGAAAATTCCGGCAAAAAAATTCTAATCGCGGGGTTGGGGCCTGCGGGATATACTCTGGCGCATCATTTGCTTAATGACGGTCACACGATTGTAGCAATTGATGGCTTAAAAATTGAGCCGCTAAATTCGCAAATTTCAGGCATTGATGAATTGGGTAATCGCCAGAAATTTAAACCGATAAAATTTTTAGATGAAATTTACGAACCGCTTTCAAGCCGCTTAATTCATGGCTTTGGGGGTGTAGCCGAATATGGCATTACGGTGCGTTTTGATAAGAATTTTTTGAAAGTGATTCGTTTGCTTTTGGAGCGCAGAGAAAATTTTAGGATGTTTGGTGGTATTCGTTTTGGCTCGTCAATCACCGATAAAACTGCTTTTGAAAATTATGGCTTCGACCATGTGGCGCTTTGTTTGGGAGCGGGTCGGCCAAATATTATTAATCTCAAAAATAATTTTGCTAAAGGCGTTAGATCGGCTTCAGATTTTTTAATGTCGCTGCAATTAAGCGGCGCTTTTAGAGAAGAATTATTCAGCAATTTGCAAATTAGAATGCCAATTGCGGTGATCGGTGGAGGGCTTACGGCAGTTGACACCGCTTGCGAAGCGCAGGCTTACTACATTACGCAAATTAAAAAATTTGAGAAAAAAGTTGCGGCCATCGGCAAAGAAAAAATTTGGGCGGCTTTAAACGCAGAAGAAAAAATTATTGCTGAGGAATTTTTGACTCACGCATCGCAACTTCGCAGCGGCAGTGTTGACGAATTATTAAAAAAATGGGGCGGCGTAAAAATTCTTTACCGCAAAACTATTCAAGATTCTCCAGCTTACAGGCTGAATCACCAAGAGCTTAACAAAGCTTTTGAGGAAGGTGTGGAATTTATTGAAAATGTCACGCCGCTTTCAGTTGAAATTGATGAGTTTGGTCACATTAAAAATTTGCAATGTTTGGAAGGGCGGGAGTTTTCTTGTAAGTCACTTTTAATTGCGGCAGGCACCACGCCAAATATTTCTCCGGTTTTAGAAGATGGTTTAAATCTCGAGCTTGAGGGCAAATATTTCAAGGCTGTAAGCAGTGGAAGTGTGATTACGAAAATTGATGAAATTTCTAAAAAAGCGGTGAGTTTTTTTGGTGATTTACATCCGAATTTTGAAGGCAATGTCGTGAAGGCGATGGCCAGTGCCAAAGTTGGTTACCACCAAATTACGGCGCTATTTAAAGATGCGGCGATTGAAGTTGAGGCGGATTTTTTAGCAAAAATAAATGACGAATTTCAGGCAAAAATTGAAAAGATCGAGAAGCTTTCAGATCACGTTTATGAAGTATTCATCAAGGCTCCGCTTTTAGCAAAACGCACGCAAATTGGTCACATTTTCCGTCTGCAAAATTATCACGCTTTGGCGCAAAAAATTGATGGTCAAATAATGGTGATGGAAGGCGTGGCTTTGACAGCTTTGTCGGTTGATGGCAAAACAGGAATTATCAGCGCCGTTGCAGTTGATACTGGTGGCTCAACTAGTTTAATTAAAAATTTTAAAGCGGGCGAGCCTTGTGTTTTCATGGGTCCAAGCGGAAAACCAACTGCAATTGCAAAAAATGAAACTGTAGTTTTAGTGGGAGGAGGGCGCGGCAATCAGCCTTTGACGGCAATTGCCGAAAGCTACAAACAAAATGGCTGTCGGGTGATTTTCTTTGCTGGTTATCGTAAAAATTCTGGAATAGTTCGCTTGGAAAGAATGAAAAATTCTTGTGATATTTTGCTTTGTGCAATTGAGGAAGAGGTGGCTGACAGTGGCCATTTTCAAGGTTCGGTGATTGATGCCTTAAAAAACTATTTTACCAAAAACCCGCAAAAAATTGATCGAATTTTCACCATCGGCAATGATCAAATGATGCATGAAATCGCCAAATTGCGTCACGAAAATTCCGTTGCCTCAATTACTGATGCGCCAATTGCCATCACCAGTTTGAACGCGCCAATGCAATGCATGTTGAAAGGCGTTTGTTCGCAATGTTTGCAAAAAAGAGAAAATGAAAAAGGCGAGATGGAATATTTTTATTCTTGCGGCGACCAAGATCAAAATATGGATAAGTTTGATTTTGCGCATCTGCACAATCGCTGTGAGCAAAATTCTTTGGCGGAAAAGGTTTCTAAGATGTGGATTAAAACTCTGACGAATTAATCGTGAGAAGATATTTTGCTTGGTGGGTGGCGATGAGATTCTTCCTCGAGAATTCTGTGAGTAAAATCTCCCCGATCTACGTGCTGATGAAAATTGCTAGCTGCAACGGCTTTAGCGCCCGTAACTGATGCTAATAAATCTTGAGATGTTTTGGGATCTGAAATTTCACCACATTTTCCTGAGCACATTAATTTGAGCACTTTGGCAGCATCTTGCTTTGCGGCGTCTTCGCTTAAATCTGTTCTGTTGGCGGCAAATTTCTCGGCAAGATTTTCAGAAAATCTTTCAAATTTTTCGGTGCTGTGGCTGGGATTGGTGTGTAAAAGATTGGAGTAACTCTGCTGTTGGTAGCTTTGTGAGATGGTGTCGGATCCTGAATTTGCTAGTTCGGTGAGGTTTTGTATTACTGAGCCAACTCCGGGTAAAATTCCGAAAGCTTGGGCTGAGGCGTTGGCGGCTTTAGAAGCTAAACTGTTATTTAGCTTCACTGCGCCAGATACTTTTGCGGCAGCAAACATGTCGTTTAACTGGGCGCAAAAAGTATCTTGGTAAGAAGTCATGATTAGTTAACTACTGTTACAGCTCTTCTGTTTTTAGCCAAAACATCTTCGCTAGTTCCGAAGAATGCTGGGCGTTCTTTGCCGTAAGAAATTGTTTTGATTCTTGCGGCATCAACGCCGTTTGAAGTTAGGTAAGATTTAGCAGAGTTTGCTCTTTTGTCGCCTAAAGCGATGTTGTATTCACGAGTTCCGCGTTCATCGCAATGTCCTTCGATGGTGATTTTAAGAGCGGTATCGCTTTTCAACCAAGCGGCTTGAGTGTCGAGAATTTTTTTAGCTTCTTCTGAAAGGTCAGAAGAATCGTAACCGAAAAGAACGCGGTCTTGAACTTCAACTTCTTGGATTTGAGCTTGAGTTTGTTTGTCTAAAGCTGCTGCTGCTTCTGCGTCAGCAATGGCTTGGTAGTTATTTTTGTCTGCAGATTTATCTTCGATTTTAACTTCTGAAGTGGTTTCGGCAGTGTCATTTTTTTTGACCTTGCTGCTGCAAGAAACTAACAAAAAAACGGCCGCGAGGGTAAGTAATTTTTTGAACATTTTTAATCTCGATAAAGTTGTTGGAAATTTGGTGAAATGAATGGAAAAATCTATTTTTTACTTACCTAATGTCAAGAAATCAGGTTGGGGACTAACAGATTAGTCCCACAAGAAAAATCGCGATAATTTTTAGAGCCAAAATAAATATTCAAATATGCGCACTCCTCAAACGAAAACTATTGAACAGAGAGTCGAAGAACTTTTTGCTGCTAAAGCAATAGTTGTTAAAGTTGGCGGGAAGCAGCACGAATACGCTGTCGCAGATATTTACGATAGTCATCCGGGGATGGCTGATAAAATCAAAAAAGGTTTGCTTAAGAATTGTCAATCTAGTCGCACTGATGAGGGTGTAGAAAGGCATTTGCAAAATGCTCTAAAGGTTTTTCAAGAAGGCGCGGTAGCAAGAACTTACTACGAAAATGTTTTGAAAGAAGAGATTAGGATCAGAGACCAAGAGTTGCATCCCCATAAATTTGATCTTGCTGGTTTCTACAGACAAGTTGGTCAGCAGATGAAGAAGAATGATGCGCATGGTATGGGATATAGACCAAGTTGGGATGGGTTTCCAAGAAATGATGCTCCGGTAAGAATGTCGGGCGCAACTGAAGAGGAAATTCATGCGATAAAATCAGGACATCACGATGGTGCCTTTATTGATAATCCGAGCAAATTTTATCGAAATAACGTTTTCGATTCTGAAATTTCGGCGCGAGATGACATCAGGGTTAACAATAAAAGATTAGAAAATTTTATCAAAAGTGGCAGCACTGAGCTTACGCCAAGCGAAGAGCAAGCATGTCGCAAACACTCCAGACAAAGGCACGAGCTAAGTAACAAATTGCAGTCTGTTGGTGCCCTAACTCTTGAAGCGGGTAAAAAAATCGGTAAAGGTTTGATCAGCAGCACTGTTGCTTCGGAAAGCTCTGATTACAAAAAATATGGCGATAAAAGAAATGATGCGGTTTACGACATGCTTTACCGCGCTTGTCCTGGAAAGGATCGTACCAGTTTTTTTCGCCTTCTAAAAAGCAGAAATGCTGGCCTGATTGCAGGTAACGATCACATGAGCGCGGCAATGGCGCTGGAGATGAATAATGCGTTAGATCAGTTGATCGCTCAATCGGAAAAAGAAGACAAAGAACGCTACGAACAGCTACAGAAAAAAATCGAGGATGGAAATAAAGAAACTCTAACAGGTGACGGTAAGAAAAATATCGGACTACAAGGACATCTTGATAAAGAAGATGAGGCTCAAAAATGGACCTTGATGTGCGCGTTTATTGTCTTGGGGCCTTTTGCAACAGGTATTGCTTTAGGACCGATAATTGGAAATTTACTCGGGCCAGTTATGATGAACGGAACTTTCGCGCAAGGTTTGGCGGCGCTTCCGACTAATTCATTTTTTGGTCCTTTTGGTCAATTCGCTAAGTTGTGTCACGTGCCGGATGCGATCCAATTTACTTTAGATCACGTTCCGATAGTGCATCAATTCAGCGACATTATGGATTTTGCCACCCGCAATCCAGTATCAGCCGGATTACTTGAGATGGGTTTTCCGCTACTGTCTAGTCCTCTTGCGGCACTTGGTATGGCAGGTTTGGCAGCAACTTATGGTATGAGTAGCAACTATCTAAATTATACCGACAAAAGAGATCACATTGAGGCGCGAGAAAAAGCGTTGAAGGATCTAAAAGAAGAATTTTTAGAATCAGGAAAAGAGATTCAAGGAAACAGAGTAGAATCTTATGCCAAGAATATTGTCGAGTCCTGCAAGCGGTCACACACAATTGGTAGGTTGGCAGAATTTTTATGCAAAACTGATGAAGCAAAATTGACTAAATTTAGCGAAGGATTTCCGCCAGAAAAGCGGGAAGCATTGCTCAACATGAAAAAAAGCGGGTTAGAATCTCCGGGTAAAATTATTAAACTTATAGAACGTGAGGGCATTGATGATACATCTTTGCAAAATGTTGTGCGAAATTTTTTGCTTTTTGAAGGAGTCGGTGAAGATCTGCAAAGATTCCAAGCTGCGAAGACAAATCCAGCTGAGAAAGAAAAGCTGATCAATGAGCAACGTGTAAAATTTAATAACGAATATGTTTCTAACTGGGCAGCGAGCTTTAATATCAAAGGTTTCACAACCAATAGTGCCGATGAAAATATTAAATATTTCGAATCGCTAATGGTTGAAATGGAGGCTAATCGTTTAAGAGAAGTTGCGATGGTTGATGGTCCCGATCCGCAACCCTATCCTGAAATTCTTGAGGAGCGTAAGAGTCGTCAGGCAAAAGATGATTTTCATATTCCTCCTGCTCCATCACCAAAACCTATTGCGGCGTCGCCATTAGGACCGGAAAAATCTACAGGTATGAGTCGTGCTGGATCTAAAGCATCATCTGGTTTGCATCTTTCTAAAGATGCGATGGATTTGGGTAAAGAGGGTAGAAAGTGGGTATCATAAAATTGCAAAATTCAGAAAATTTCTACGTTGATTCTCAGTCAAAATTACAGCCCGTAATCAAGCTCATCAAAGCCGCAAAAATTTTTGCGATGGATACAGAATTCACTCGCGAAACCACTTATTACCCAATTCTTTCAATCATCCAAATTGCCGTAAAAAACGCGCAAGGTGCCAAAGAATCATTCATCATTGATTGCCTGTGCGACCTTGATTTAAGTGAGCTTTTTGCCATAATTGCTGACCCAAAAATTATCAAAATTCTCCATTCATCAGCGCAAGATTTGCAGATTTTTCACCACAAATCAAACCAACTACCGCAAGGAATTGTCGATACGCAAGTGATGGCAAATTTTTGCGATTTGGGTTTTAGCGTGGGCTATTCAGGATTGGTTGAAACTCTTTTCAATCAACAGCTCGATAAAAAGCAGCAAAGAAGCAATTGGCAGCTGCGTCCACTAAGCCAAAAACAAGTTGAATATGCTTTGCTTGATGTTTTTTTCTTAGAAGAAATTTACGAAAAATTCCGCGAAATTCTCACACAAAACCAGCGCCTAAGCTGGTTCTTAGAAGAGATGCAAAATTTCATTAATAAAAATTTATTAAAATCTGACGACTCGCTGAGCAAAAATTTTGCCTTCAGAGGCAAGAGCGAATCGCAAATTGTAAAAATCAAAAACCTCATTTTGTGGCGCGAGATTTGGGCCAGAAAAATCGATGTGCCGCGCCAACATTTTATTAAAGACGAAATGTTGGAACGTATTGCTTTAGGGCAAGAGGTAACAAAAAATTTCACCGCCGAAATGCAAGGCGAAATCAATAAAATTCTTGATGCAAAAGAAGAGCTTTTTGTTGAAATAGATTCAGAAAAAAGAGAAATGCCGATGACGTCAAAGCAAAAAAAAAAATTTGCCGAGGCCAAGATTTTGCTTGCCAAAATTGCGGCGCAAAAAAAATTTCAGGAGCAGTTTTTAATCACCAGTTCGGATCTCAAAAAAATTATCTGCGAAAAAAAGATTTCAAATAAAATCGTTGCAGGCTGGCGCTATAAGGTGTTCGGCGAAGAGCTAAAACAATTAATTTCTTAAAATAAAAACATGAAAATCATTGCCGCCAATTGGAAAATGAATCACGCCTTTGACGAAACTGACATGTGGCTTGACGGTTTTTTCAAAAACTTTGCTGAAAAATACGACCAGCTAAAAAATGTCGAAATGGTGCTGTGCCCGTCAGTGATGATGCTAGATTACATCGACAGCGAATTGATGGGAGACGGTTTTCAAAAGCTCGAAGAAATAATGAAAGATAGTGGCAAAAAATTTGAAGATTTTTCTCCCGAAGAACTCACCGAAATTTTGTTAAAAGAGCGTCCAATCAAACTTGGCGCGCAAGATTGTCACCACGAAATCAGCGGCTCTTTCACCGGAAATGTCAGCGCTGAAATGCTCACCAAAGTCAGCTGCCAATATGTGATTTTAGGCCACTCTGAGCGCCGCGCTTACCATTTTGAAACTGACGAAATTGTCGCGCAAAAAATTAGCGCCGCACTTGCGCAAAAATTAACCCCAATCATTTGCGTTGGTGAAAGCAAAGAAACGCGCGACTTGGGAAAACATTTAGAATTTGTTTACAAACAGCTAATGCACTCAATTCCGGAAGGCGCGCAATTTGAAAAAATGGTGATTGCTTACGAACCAATCTGGTCGATTGGCACGGGAGTAATTCCAACTCTCGATCAAATCGCTGAAATGGCGCATTTATTTAAAAAAGTTTTTAACGAAAAATTCGCGGGACGTGCCAAAGAATATTTCATGCTTTACGGCGGTTCGGTCACTTCGCAAAATTCAAAAGAAATTTTAGCAATTGATGGCGTCAACGGATTGCTGGTTGGCAAGGCCAGCCTTGATGTTGAAGAATTTGTTAAAATCTGTTTGTCGTAAATTTTTATTAAACCTCCAACCAACTAAAAAAATGACTAAAAACTTCCGTATCGAATCCGATTCTTTCGGCGAAATTCAAGTTCCTGCTGACGCCTACTACGCCGCGCAAACTCAGCGCTCCGTACAAAACTTTCCAATCTGCAACGACAATCCTGGCCACAAAATGCCGAAGGAAGTTGTGCGCGCCATGCTTCTAATCAAAAAAGCGGCAGCCCTTACCAATAAAGACTTGATGGCCTCTGATCCAACTTCAGATGAATTCAAAAAATTCTCTCCAGACTTGGCTGATAAAATCGTTGACGCGGTTGACACCATCCTCGCTAAGTTCGACTGGTTTTACGAAAATCATTTTCCTTTGGTTGTGTGGCAAACCGGCTCCGGCACGCAAACCAACATGAATACCAACGAAGTAATCGCGTCAGTTGCCAATGAAAAAGTGACTGGAACCAAAGGCGGAAAATCGCCGGTGCATCCAAATGACCACGTTAATTTAGGCCAAAGTTCAAACGACACTTTCCCAACAGCCATGCACGTTGCGGCCGTTCTTACAACTTACGAAAAATTGCTGCCAACCTTGGTTCGATTTGCCAATGAGTTAGGCAAAAAAGAAGCTGAATTTAACGACATTATTAAAATCGGCAGAACCCACACGCAAGACGCAACGCCAGTGACTTTGGGCCAAGAATTTTCGGCTTACAAAGTGCAAATTCAGTCAGCGGCAGTGTTTATTTCGCAATCGATTTTATACGTGACAGCTCTAGCGCAAGGCGGCACCGCAGTTGGAACGGGATTAAATTGCCATCCGAAATTCGCCGTAAATTTTGCTGAAAAAATTACCGAAGTTTCTGGCTTAAAAGCTCTTCACGCCAAACTTTTAAATTTAGATTTGGGACGTACAACTTTGGCGGATGGTGTGTGGAAAGTGAAAGATTCGAATCTTGCAAAACTAGGATTGGAACAGGCTGACAGCTTCTTCACCAACAAAAATAAATTCTTCGCTTTGGCGTGCAACGACGAGTTGGTCAATTTTTCTGGCTCACTAAATTCACTCGCTGTTTCTTGCATGAAAATTGCCAACGACATTCGCTTCTTGGCTTCTGGCCCGCGCTCTGGTCTTGGCGAAATCAGCCTTCCTGAAAATGAACCCGGATCTTCAATAATGCCGGGAAAAGTAAATCCAACCCAGTGCGAAGCGCTAACAATGATCGCCTGCCAAATCATGGGCAACCACATGGCTGTAACGGTTGGTGGTTCAAATGGACATTTCGAACTCAATGTTTTTCGTCCAATGATTATTCGCAACGTAATGGAATCGATCAATCTTTTGAATGACGGAATCAACAGCTTCATCGATCAATGCTTGGTCGGAATTGAGGCAAATCGCGAACGCATCACCCAACTTTTAGATCAATCTCTAATGTTAGTAACGGCGTTAAACCCTTACATCGGCTACGACAATGCCGCCAAAATCGCCAAAAAAGCACACAAGGAAGGCAGCACGTTAAAGGCTGCGGCACTAGCGTCAGGCCTTCTAACCGAAGCTCAGTTTGACGAATGGGTTAATCCTAAAAACATGATTTAAGTTTGCACAAATCTCTCTCATTTTGTCACCCCGTCGAATGACGGGGTGACACGTGGGTAATAAGGAAGTCAACCGGTGACAATTTGTCACCGAAACAAAAACAAAAAACTTTAATGTCAGAAAATTTCGACATCACAATAATTGGTGGATCCTTTGCGGGCATGACTTCGGCGCTTGCTTTGAGCAATGTTTCGGCTGACTTAAAAATCGCCATTATTGAAAAACAAGACATCCTAAAAGCAGACAGAAAGCGGGATGGGCGTGCTTACGCGATTTCAGCGGCGTCACTGCAACTTTTTAAAGAAATCGGAATTTTCGAGGAAACTCAAAAACATGCTGGCGTAATTTCTGACATTAAAATCACTGATTACAAATCGCCGTTCTTCCTTGATTTTATTGGCCACGAGGTGGATGAAAAAGCAGGGCAGTTGGGCCAGATTATTGAAAATTACCACATCCACAACGCGCTGCGCGATCAGATTTTGCTGCGTAAAAATATCACAGTTTTTTCGCCGAATTTTTACGAAGAAATTGCTTTTGAAAATGGCGTCGCAATCAAACTAGACGGCGGAAAAATTCTAAATTCAAAATTGCTACTCGCTTGCGACGGACGTTTTTCTAAGCTGCGCGAGCTTTATCAAATTCACACCACGCAGAAAAAATATTACCAAACGGCAATTGTTTTTAACATTGAGCACGAGCGTTCACACGAAAATATTGCTTACGAAAAATTCTTACCTGGTGGGCCACTAGCAATTTTGCCGCTGCAAAATCCTAACCAATCGTCAATCGTTTGGATCGCGCCCGACAAGCTTTCGCAAGCCATTTTAAGTTTGGATGAAGAAAATTTTGCTCAGCAATTAAACAAAAAAATGGAAGATTGCTTAGGAAAAGCTGCGGTAATTTCTGAAAAATTTTCTTACCCGTTAATTGCGATTGAGGCTGAAAAATTTTACCACGAAAAAATGCTGCTAATCGGTGACGCCGCTTGTGGTGTGCATCCAATCGCAGGGCAGGGTTTTAATTTGGCGATTTCGGGAATTAAAATTTTGTGCGAGTTGGTGAAAAATAATCTGCTTTGCGGTTTAGATATTTCGAACCAAAACCTGATCGATTCTTACAATAAAAAAGCCAAATCCGAGGCGAAAAAGATGTTGGTTGCAACCGACATTCTAAATTCACTTTTTGAAACTAAGAGTCTGTCAGTGAGCGTAGTTCGTGACTTAGGCCTTGGTTTAGTAAATAAAATTCCGGTGCTGAAAAAGTTTTTTATTAAAAGCGCCGGTGGGTTTTAATAACTCAAATTCTTTAATTTTTACGTCATTTCCAAATGCTAATTTACCGAATTCTCTCAGTCGCACTTTTTCCATTTCTTGAGCTGTACCTTTTCTTCCGCGTTTACAAAAAAAAAGAAGATAAAAAGCGCTTAAAAGAACGCTTCGGAAAGCCTACGGAACTTCGTCCCAAAGGCCAAATCATCTGGCTTCACGCTGTTAGTGTTGGCGAAACAAATTCGGCATTCATTTTAATTGAAGAGTTACTGAGTTTTTTTCCGAAAGTTTCAATTTTATTCACCACAACCACTGTTACTTCTGCAGCAGTTGTCGCAGCAAAAATTCCCCAATTTAATGGCCGCGTGGTGCATCAATTTTTGCCAATTGATACTTACTTTTGTGTTAAGGATTTTTTCTATTTTTGGCGCCCCGAAGTGGCAATTTTTGTTGAGTCAGAAATTTGGCCAAACCTGATTGATGTGGCCAATCAAATGGATGTTCCGACCTTTTTGGTTAATGCCAGAATGTCAGAAAAATCGTCAGCAAAATGGCGTTTTGCTAAATCTTGTGGTTTTAGTATTTTTGATTCTTTCGCCGGAATTTTTGCGCAAAGCGAAGAGGACAAAGCGCGTTTGCAAACACTAACCGATCAGGAAATTTTCTTTTACGGCAATCTCAAATCGCAGGCGCAAAATTTAAGCTTTGATGCTGACGAATTAACCAAATTAAAAACCCAAATCGGTTCCAGAAAATTCTGGCTTGCGGCCAGCACTCACAAAGGTGAAGAAGAAATAATAATGCAAACGCACGAGATGCTTAAAAAAGATTTCCCCGATCTTTTAACCATTTTGGTTTTGCGTCACCCTAATCGCGCAGAAGAAGTGAAACCTTTACTAAGCTCGGTGAAATTGGCGCAACGCAGCAAAAAAGAAAATATCGAAAGCGGCACCGAAATTTATTTGGTCGACACTTTAAACGAGCTTGGAATTTTTTACCGCCTAGCCAAATTCTCTTTCATCGGAGGCTCGCTAGCACAGGTTGGAGGCCACAATCCATTTGAAGCAATTAAGCTTGGCTGCGGGGTGATTTCGGGTCGCAACGTCAAAAATTTTAAAGAAATTTACGCCACGCTAGAAGCAAGAAACGCTTGTGCACTGGTTGACTCGGCAGCAAGTTTGGCAGCGAAAGTGCGAGAATTTTTGCAAAGCGAACAAGCACTACAAGCCATGATTAGCAACGCCGCATCAGCAATTGAAAGTGCTGACGACATTGCTAAAGAGGTGGTGGAAAAGATCAGTTTTATTTTGGAATTGGAAGAAAAAGTAAATTCTACTGAACAATAATTTTGCCTTGTGCAGTTTTTTGGTGAAAATCGCCAAAAAACTTGTACTCGCCTGATTTTAAAGGGCTGATGACGATGTTAATTTTTTTCCCAGCGCCAACCAATTTCTCTTTTTTTAAATCCCCGCTTTCAAATTCTTCCAAAGTTTTGTCGAGATTCTCAATGACGAGAGTGAATCTTTGATTGGCAGGAACCGTGATTTCTGCCGGTTCAAATTTGTGATCTTTGATTTGAACTAAAAATTCTGTGTTGGCAGCAAAAGTGTTTGAAGCCGCGAAAATAAAGGTTAAAGCGGTAAGAGTCTTAAATAAGTTTTTCATACATTAGCCTTTCTTAAAAAATTTTGCCAAGTCACGAATGTGACCAATTAAATGCAATTCTAATTCCGGTAGTAATTTTTTTAGTGCCGCGAAATTTTTATTTTTCTCATTCGCTTTTGGAATCAAGCAATTCTTGAAGCCAAGCTTCGCCGCCTCTTTCAATCTTCCTTCCAAATTGCTGACCATTCTAACTTCGCCGCTTAAACCAACTTCGCCAATGGCAATTGTTGAAGCAGGCAAAGCAATGTCGCGCGCCGCAGAAATTAGGGCGCAGGCCACCGCTAAATCGGCCGCGGTTTCTTCAATTTTTAAGCCGCCGACAATGTTTAAATAAACTTCCTTGTCGAACAGATTGAGGCCGAAACGACTGTTTAAAACGGCGATTACCATTGCCAAACGATTGGTGTCCCAACCAACAACGGCGCGTCTTGGAGTTGGAATGAAAGAGGGCGAGACCAACGCTTGAATTTCAACTAAAATCGGCCGCGTGCCTTCAACGCCAGCAAAAACAATCGAGCCGCTAGTTTCGCGGTCGTAAGAAGTTAAAAAAAGTTCACTCGGGTTTGAAACTTCAGAAAGCCCAATCTCATTCATTTCAAAAACGCCGATTTCATTAGCCGCACCGAAGCGGTTTTTAATCGAGCGCAAAATTCTAAAATGCAGATCTTTCTCACCTTCAAAATAAAGCACGGTGTCAACCATGTGCTCCAAAACCTTGGGCCCAGCGATTTGGCCGTCTTTGGTTACGTGCGAAACAATCAGCAAAGTAATGTTATTTTTCTTGGCAAAAATCGTCAGCTCACCCGCCGCGGCGCGCACTTGCGAAACGGTGCCGGGTGCGGAAGCTAAATCTTCCAAAAACATTGTTTGGATCGAGTCAATAATCACCACGGTTGGCAGCTTTTTGCCGTCAACGGAATTAATTATTTCAGCCACGTTGGTGGTTGCAGCAAGTTGAATCGAATCTTGTTTAACGCCCATCCGCTGCGCCCGCAGACGAATTTCGTCAATTGATTCTTCGCCTGAAATGTAGATTACCTGATTTTTTCCTTGAGCCAAACTTTCTGCCGTTTGCAAAAGCAAAGTCGATTTTCCAATGCCGGGATCGCCGCCAATTAGCACCACGGAGCCTTGCACCAAGCCGCCGCCCAGCACGCGATCAAGTTCGTTAATGTTAGTTTGAATACGTGGAAAATTTTGCGCTTCACCAGTCAACTGCACCAATTCAATTTTCTTTGCGTCAGATTTTTTATTTTTTTTGTCGTCAGAAATGCGCGTAAAATGCGAGCCGCCACCTTCGGCAAATTCTTCAACAATACTGTTCCAAGCCCCACAATCAGGACATTTCCCCGCCCATTTAAAATGAATCGAGCCGCAAGATTGACAGGAATAGGCGGTTTTTTTAGTGGCCATTTTTTAATTTAGTTGTGGTGAAAAATTGCTAGTTGGTGTTACTTTGACTGGACCCCGTCGTGAAGACGGGGTGACACCGAGAGAGTGTTTTGTTGGTGCGTTACAGGCACTCCGTGTCACCCCGTCTTCACGACGGGGTCCAGTTGGCACGGTAAGTATTCTAAATAAAATCAAAATGCAAAAGAACGATCTTACCACTAAATTGTTAGAGCTAAAAAATTTTTTAAAAGAACAAAAAATCGATTTCTTTTTTCTGCCGAATTGTGACGAATTTTTTTCGGAATATTTGCCGGAAAGTGAGAAGAGGATTCAGTATTTGACGGGGTTCGCTGGATCCGCCGCGACGGTAATTATTGGGCAGGAGAAGTCGTATTTTTTCACGGATGGGCGCTACATTTTGCAGGCCAAAAGTGAGCTTGATTTGAGTGAGTTTGAAATTTTTAACATTGCGCAAAAGTCGCCGCTGGCTTGGTTGCGGGAAAATTTGGGTGAGGGTGTGTTGGCGTTGGATCCAAAATTAACGGGGGTAAATTTTGCCAAATCTTTGCCGCAAAACCACGTCTTCCTTGAGCAAAATCCGGTTGACGAAATTTGGCAAAATCGCCCGCTGCCGCAAAACTCAGCGATTTTTTCTTGTGACGAAAATCTTACTGGTCTCGATTCACAAACCAAACGCGCCCAGATTTTGCAAACACTTGCGGCGGATGCGGTAGTAATTACTAAACCCGAAAACCTTTGCTGGCTGCTCAATATTCGCGCTGCTGACGTAGAAGCCACGCCGCTTTTGCTGGCTTACGCGATTTTATTTAAAAGTGGTGAAGTAGATTTATTTGTTGATTCAAAGCGCGCGCATCCAGATTTGGCGGGGGTTAATTTTGTGGCGCTCGAAAATTTTGCCTCACGAATTTCGGTTCTAAAAAAAGTTCAAATTGATGCGGCATCAACGAACCAGTGGCTTCTCAACCTGCTTGAAAAAAACAAATCCGAAATAATTTTCAAAACCGACGCCATTGAAATTGCCAAAGCTTGCAAAAATTCTGCCGAAATTTCCGGCGCAATTAAAGCCCACGAAGTTGACGGATTGGCGCTGACAAAATTTTTATTTTGGTTGAGTGGTGCGCCCGAAACTGACGAAATTTTAGCGGCAGAAAAGCTGCTTGAATTTCGTAGGGAGCATCCAGATTTTTTGTATCCAAGCTTCGCCTCAATCTCGGGATTCGCCAGTAACGGCGCGGTAATTCACTACCACGCCAGTGAAAAAACTAACAAAAAAATCACCGGAAATTCGCTCTACTTAATCGACTCGGGCGGGCAATATTTTGGCCCAGAATTTTTCGGCACCACCGACGTCACGCGCACAATTGCAATTGGCAAGCCCACCCCCGAAATGGTCGAAAATTTCACCCGCGTTTTGAAAGGCCACATTGCTTTGGCGCGAGCGAAATTTCCCCGCAGCACTTCAGGCGCACAGCTTGACGCTTTGGCACGCGAGCATTTGTGGCGGGCAGGGCTCGACTACGACCACGGCACTGGTCACGGTGTTGGCAGTTTTTTGTCGGTGCACGAAGGCCCGTGTGGCATTAGCAAACGTGCGCACCAGCCGCTGCTTGAAGGAATGATTCTTTCCAACGAACCCGGATTTTACAAAGAGGGAGAATACGGAATTCGCATTGAAAACCTAATGTTGGTAGAAAAATTCGACGAGAAATTTTTGCAATTTCGCACCCTGACTTTGGCGCCGCTGGATCCAAATTTGATTGATTTTAAAATGTTGACCCGTCCCGAGCGCAAGTGGCTTTGCAATTACCACGAGCAGATTTTAGAAAAATTTGTGGAGAAAATTAGTGCGGAAAATCGTCAGTGGTTGGAAGAAATTTTGGCGGTTTTTCGTGAGAGAATCTGAATTCTCACCTGCAGGTGAGAATTCAAAGAAAACTCCGAAATCCCTTGTAAATAAAGCACGCAAGCCAGATGCAAATTGCCCTCAAAAACTACTCAAAACTGCTCGCTGAAATTCAGAAATTAATTACTCAAACACAGAAAAATATTGTCCAAACTGTGAACCGTCAAAAGGTGGTAATGAGTTGGCAAATTGGTCGAGAAATTGACACGCATTTAAAATCAGACGAGCGCGCTGAGTACGGCAAAAAAATGTTTGAAGAGTTGGAAAAAGACACAGCAATTGCCAAAAGTGTGTTGTACCAAATGCGAGCTTTTTACAAAGCTTACCCAACTTTGCCCGTAGCTGAAAATGATTTAAGTTGGAGTCACTACCGAAATTTAGCGGCAATTGAAAATGACGAAAAGCGTCAGATTTTTGAAGAGTTGACGGTGAAAAATAATTTGAGTTCTGGCGATTTACAACTCGCCGTTGCTGATTCTAAAGCCTCTGAAAAAAAGAAGATCAAACCAAAAACCAACACAAAATTAACCCGCCCGCAAGCGCAGCTTTTTACCTACAAAATTGTTGAGCAACTTGGATTTGTCGGCAAAAAAATCGATTTGGGATTCAGCATTTTTGCTGAAATCAAAACCAAATTTAAAGACGGCGAAATTGTTGAATCGCAAAAAATGTTGTTAAAAAAATCTGCGGTAACGCCAGCCGCAATGCATTGCTACAAAGCCATTTTAGAGCGGGTGGTGGACGGTGACACTTTGCACGTCAATCTCGATTTGGGTTTTGGAATTACTCACAAAGAAATTTTGCGTTTGGCCAAAATTAATGCGCCCGAAGCTGACACGAAAGAGGGCGTGAAAAGTTTTTTGGCGCTAAAAAAAATCTTAAAAGATGTGCCGTTTTTAGTGGTTAAAACCAACAAAACCGACATTTACGGGCGTTACGTGGCGGAGGTTTTCTTTGGGAAGAAAGGCGAGAAGGACGCGCAGGAAGTTGCCAAAAATGGAGTGTACCTAAACCAACTGCTGCTGGATTTGGGAGTGGTGGAGAAATACTAGGTTGCGTTGACTGTGCTACGCACATTTTGTGTCACCCCGTCGAATGACGGGGTCCATTTCGTCGTGATTTCTTAAGTTTCATTTACTTTACCGAGATTGTAGCGCCGTGGACCCCGTCATTTGACGGGGTGACAACTTTAACATTTCCACCCGCGAATAACCACCCCCCGCCCCTCTCTACGAAAAGGAGGGGAGTTAATCGAGCTAACTAGAAAAAATCAAAAATGACCAAATTAAAATCTCTACTCATCGGGTCGCACCCACATTTAGCGCAGGCTTTGCCGTTTTTGCTTTTTCGGGCGGGCTTTGAAATTGATGCGGTGACGGCGGGGACTTTTGTTAATTACGGTGGGTTGATTTCGCGCCACACGGTAGTTGCAGGCGAAAAAGATTTGCCCAAGAAACTAGACGAAATTGATCTGGATGCTTACGACCTGATTGTTCCTTTTGACGATCAGGCTTTGCAAAATATCAGAGATTCAAACTTGCCTCTGAAGAAAAAATTAAAACTTTTGCCGGTTTTAAACGAAAAAGATTTCCAACATCTCGGCTCAAAAATCGCCTTGTCAGAAATTCTTAACCAAGCGCAAATAACCACGCCGCCATTTCTTGAGGCTCTTGGGCTTGAGCAGGTAATTGCTGCTGCAGAAAAACTAACATTTCCGGTAATGGTGAAGGTTGATTTTTCGGGCGGAGGAGGCGGGGTTTTTGAATGTAAAAACCAATCTGACATTGCTGAAATTGACATTAAGCATTTTGCTTTGCCGCTTTTGGTGCAAAAGAAAATTGCAGGTTGCGAACTTGACCTGACGGCCTTTTACCAAAATTCTCAATTGCTGCATTTTGGCTATTCGTGGTTTGAAAAAGTGGTGAGTAAATTTGGGCCATCCTCGCTTCGCACTTACGAACAGTTGGGAAATAGTTGTGACGAGAAATTATTTTTAACAATGCAACAACTTGGCAAAGTGCTTGGGGCTGACGGGTTTGTTAAAATTTCAGCAATCAAATGCGAGCAAGATGGCGAGCTTTATTTTATTGAAGCTGACATGCGGCCAAATATCTGGATCGATTTCACCAAATTTATTGGAGATGATTTGGCGCTAAAAATTGCTAATTGGTTTGAGAAAAAAGCGGTGCTGCAATTTCCGATTTCAATTAATTCGAAATTTCCGACAAAGTTAAAAATGGCACATTTTTTAAGAACGGCGCTTTTGGATATTTTGTTTAATCGTTACAATGTGCTTGGACTGATGTCGGTGGAGGATTTTAGAAGATTTTGGTGTGCTATTTTGCTGCCTAAAATGAGTGAGATTTGGGATGCAATAAAGCTAAACAAGTACAATCGTCGCAGATTTAAGAGCGTGCTTAGAATTGCTTTTACTAATTTAAATCGCCGCGTTTCTGCTCAATAATTTTGCTTTTTTTTGGCTCGAAAAACTTTTCTAAAACCGGAATTGCTTTGCTGGCGTCGCAAGATCCGCAAACAAAAATGTCGAGTGCGGCGTAATTAATTTCTGGCCAAGTGTGAATGGTAATGTGCGATTCGGCGAGAATTGCCACGCCGGTAATGCCGCAATTTTCTCCAAAAGAATGTAGTTTAACTTCCAAGACTGTCGCGCCACAAGCAAGAGCTGCCTCGGTTAAGCCTTGGCGAATGTGCTCTAAATCTTGCAAATTTTTGGCCTCAAAAAAATCGATTAGAAGGTGAGTGCCGGGCGTGAAATTTTTGCTCATGATTTTTCTGACAGATTAAAAAATAAAATTTTCTTCCAATTTTCGTCGTCTTTTAAGCGCCAAATAAAGGCGTCTAAAATGTAGTGAGTGGCTTGGGGCAGAGCGAGTAGAGGCACTAGCCAAACTAAAAATGCGTCGGATGAAATCGCTGGAATTTGGAAAATCAATTGGTGTTCGTGCCAAATAAAACCGTCCCACAAAGCTTCTTCCACAAAGGCCAAAAGCAAAATTGCGACGAGGTAAAAAGGTAATTTTTTGTAAGTAAAAAAGTTTTTTAGCCAAGGAAAAACGTAAGAATTTTTTACTTGAGATTGATTGAAAGAATAGATCCAAATCAAGGCAGAGTAAGCGACTCCGTGGGCAATAATATTGCTGGCGCTAAAAATTAGGTCGTTGTTGAAAAAAACAATGCCGACAAACCACGAGGCGGCGGTGCTAAAAAGTAGCAGATTTTTTGGCCAGTTAAAAAATTTAGAGGAGTGCCAAAGAGCAATTTCTTTAATGAAATAAGCTGCAAACACGCCAAAATAAAGGGCTTGTGCGGTGTAGAAAAAAATTCCCGCGTTAAATGAAAAAAAGTCTCCCTCAATAAACCAGTGAAAATCGCGAGCGTGGCAATGCCAATAAATCAGCGGATAAATTGTCGCTAAATAAATTGCGGCTTGATCGAGAATTTTAAATTTTTTCGCATCAGCGCGCGCGTAAATCATCAAGAAGCCGTATTGCTGGCGCACGAAATGAAACACCGCGAAATAAGCAAGCACCCGCCAAAATAACAAAGCGTCAATTGAGTAAAGAAAGCAGCCGACAATCCAAGCTAGTAGCGGGGCTAGGGTGTAGAGTGCTGGTCTTTTATTTAAC
This sequence comes from uncultured Alphaproteobacteria bacterium, assembly GCA_903879805.1. GTDB lineage: Bacteria > Pseudomonadota > Alphaproteobacteria > Rickettsiales > UBA1997 > UBA2645. Next base: position 26,114 of record CAIRMX010000118.1, read on the forward strand.
TCGTCGCGATCCAAATAAGTGCGAAAAATTGTGCTGTAAACATGTCCGGCGTCAATGGCGACCACTAAGGCAAACCACATCCACAAAGGCATTTCGCTGAGTGATTGAATTTGCTGATTAAAAATCAAAACCAGCACCGTAATGAAAATTGCAGGGCCGATGATTAGGCCAAGATCAAAGCGGGGCGAAAAAATCCAAGGTTGGGTTTTGTTCATAAATTATTAAGAAAAAAAACTAAATAGGTCCCTTAAGCAAAGGACGAAGTCCGTCGTCGAAGGGCCTGAAACTCGGAGCTTCGGGCCCTTCGACGACGCTACGCTTTGCTCAGGGACCTATTGCCCGTGTAAGATAAAACCTGACGCGATACTTCAACGCTGCGCGTGTAAGCCTCTTCAAAAATTGAAATTCCGCTCATGTCGGAATTGGCAAAAAATATTGGGGGGTGTTGTTTTAGTGCGTTTTTGCGATCTTTGCCCCAAATAAAACCTGTTGTCGGACGCACCATTGCGTGGCCCCAGAGTTTTAGGTCTAGGCGTTTTACCGCACCCTTTAATTCGGGGTGAATTGAAAATAATTCGCCAAGAAAAATTTTCTGCCATTCTTCGTAGGGGCGCTCGAGGGCTTCTTTTCTGGCTTCAACTGGGTTCAAATGAGTTAGCGGCCAGTAATAAGTAATTACGGTTTGGGTTGGATTCATTTGTGGAACTTGGTGGGTTGCCACCACGTAGCCAAGTAGTTGGCTGTTAAATGACACATTGTCCCAACTTAAATCTGCGCCAACGCCGCTAGGCATTTTGTCGAGCGTAATATTTGCCACTGCCCAAGGTGCGTAAGAAAAATTATCGGCAGAAATTTTATCAATAAGGCGACTTGCAATAAAGCGTGGAGTTGCAACCAGAGCTGCTTTGGCGTTGATGCGCACTGACTGATTTTTTTCTACATCAAAATAATCAACATCCACCGTGCCGTCACTTCGATTGGCAATTTTGTAGGCCAAAGCGCGATTGGTAATTTGCTTTTTAATTGGCTCTTCCAATTTTTTTGCAAGCCAGCCGTTACCCTCAGGCCAAGTAATTACATTGTCGGATGCGGTATTTGCCGCCTTGCCGCAGCGCGCTGCAAAATAATGAATTCCGGCCCAAGCAGAAGTTTCATCCGCCTTCACGCCAAAATCGTCGCGACAGCAATAATCCACGTACCACTGCAAATTAACTGAGCTAAAGCCCTGCTGCTGCATCCACTGCGCCATTGTGATTTGGTCGAGTGCCAACCATTTTTTATCTTGAGAACTTTTGTCGAGCGGAATGGCAAAAACTTTTTTGCCGTCGCGGCCACGCGCTTTTTTGTAATTTTCCATTAAAGCAAAGAAGCGCTGATATTGTTCTTTCTCATTTTCGTCAATTCCAACTGGCGGCACTAGGCCTTCAAACCATCTGCCGTAAATAAAAAGGCGTTCGTCGGGGTCAGCGCAAATGTAGAATTCATTGTAAATTGGTAGGCCGTTTTTGTAGCCGGTAATTATTCCAAGATCTTCAAAAAGTTTTTTTACTTCGGTGGATTCATCAGTGAGAAGCGGCACGTAGTGGGCGCCCCAAGGGTAGGCCGAGATTTCATTTTTGCCGCTTGAGGAGTTGCCGCCCGTTTCTTTTTCTAAATCAAGTAGCGTAAAATTGGTCAGACCAGATTTGAAGAAGTTGTATCCCGCGCCAAGCCCCGCAATGCCGCCGCCAATAATTACGGCGTCTTTTTTTAGGAAAATTGTTGGAGCAGGAAAGGTGTCGCCACGCAATTTGTGGCCGATGTGGGAAGAGGCGCCGAGAATTTCTCCCGTTATTTTTTTTTCAGAAAAAACTTTTTTAAAGGCAGGGGTTAAACCAAGAGCCAAAGCAGATGCGGCGCTTCCTGCAATAAATTTTCGCCGCGTGATTTTCATCTCTAATAAATCAAATATTTTGACCATTCTTCGTCAAAATATCTGACTAAAACTTGGTCGTCGAGGCGCTGAATTTTGGTGCTGATTTGCGACATGTCGCTTGCGAAGTGAAACATTTGGTTGCTGGTTTCAAGGCTGATGTAGCGCAAGTTTGCAGGATATTTTTGCGGCGCAATGTAGGGCTTAATTGAAGCAATGACAAAGCCCCATTCGCCAAAAGAGGGCACGAAAGTGTGGTAGGGCGCGGTGTAAAATCCGGCGGCGTTTAACGTGTTGTTAACGCACCAAAATGATTTTCTAGCAACCAAGGGAGAAGTGCTTTGCACTACAGCCAGCGAGTCGCGCGACATGATGTTTTTTAGCTGTTTGAAAAATGAAATTGAATAAAGTTTGCCCACCGAAAAATTGGAAGGATCTGGCACGTCAATAATTAAAGCGTCAAAAGTGCTGCCTTGAGCTTCTTTCAACCACAAAAAAGCGTCGCGATTAATTACGGTAAGTTTTTTTGAGAGCAGCGCATTTTGATTGAGGTTGGTGAGAATTTGATTTGAGGAAAAAAGCCGCGTCATTGCGGGGTCAAGATCAACCAATGTTACTTTTTCAACTGACGGATATTTCAAAATTTCGCGCAAAGCCAAACCGTCGCCGCCGCCAATGATTAAAATATTTTTCGGGTTTTTAAGTGCCGACATTACGGGGTGAACCAAAGCTTCGTGGTAGCGGTATTCGTCGAGCGAGCTGAATTGCAAATTGGAGTTTAGAAAAAGTCGTAAATCGTCTTTTTGTTTGGTGATGATTATTCTTTGATAGGGCGTGGATTCAGAGAAAATAATGCTGCCCGAGTAGGCCGAGCTTTCAGAAATGCTCATTATTTTTTCGCTGTAGCAAAAGCCCAACATTAAAAAGATCAGCGAAATAATGGCGAAAGCTTGGTTTAAATAGGCGTGTTTGAAATCTTTTTTGAGAGCGTAAATTAGCCAAATCGCAACCAAAACATTTAAAATGCCAAACATGAAACTAGATTTTACTAGCCCCAAATGCGGCACTAAAACTAGCGGAAAAACGATTGAGGCAAAAAGTGCGCCGATGTAGTCGAAGGTGAAAACTTTGGAGACTAAATCTTTGAATTCGAAACGGTCTTTTAAGATGCGAAGCAGCAGCGGAATTTCAATGCCCACCAAAATGCCAATGACGCCAACCACAAAATAAAGCAGTAAGCGAAAAGAATAAACGTGATCAAACAGCAAGAAAAGCAGCGCCGCAGAAGAGCCGCCGATGAGGCCAACCAAAATTTCAACCCGAATAAATAGGTTCAAAAGATTGCGCTCGGCGTAACGCGAAAACCACGAACCAATGCCCATGGCAAAAAGATAACAGCCAATGATTGTGGAAAATTGGGTGATTGAGTCACCCAAAAGATAACTGGCGAGAGTGCCGGCAATCAGCTCGTAGATTAGGCCACAAGTGGCGATTACGAAAACCGAGATGAAGAGGAGTAGGGCCATTTTTAGCCGTGGATGGCTGAAGAAATGATTAGCGCAATGCCGATCACCACGCCGCACATGAAAATTCCCAGCGCCACGTTTTGTTTTTCGACCAGCTCTTTCCAGATGCTGACTTTTGGTGTGAGCACATCAAACAAGACGAAGCTAATAATAAAAATTAACAGGCCGATTAAGGTGTAGAGCAAAGAGCCTACAACATATTTCATTTCGATTAGTTCCATGATTCCCATATTTACTCCTATTTGTGATATTGTTTGGCGGATTTAGATGCTGTTTGAGTGCCGTTCAAAAAGCTTAGAAAAGTGTAGTTCTTGTAGGTGGCAAAACTTGCCCACAGAGCAATGATGGTGCAGTAAATACTAAATTTTATGGGCATTATTAAGTCCTCATTATTTTGAGCGTTCGATAAGATTGCTATTCTCCCAGCGTCTTGCTTCGAAACTTCTTATTTTAGAAAAAAGAATCAGCGGATAGGTGAAAATTAATCCGACGGCGATCCAGAAATTTCCCCAATAAGGCACGTCGCGTTTTATCAAAGTTGATAATTGTAAGCCCGAATAAGCCAGCCCGTCATATTCCAACAACAGCTCGTAATTGCCTTGGGGAATAAGGGCAGTGATGGTTGATTTGGTTTGGCCACCTTCGCTCCAGTTGCCGTCGCTGTCGCGCCCGTGATAATATTCGATTGCTTGTGAGACGTTGAAGGTTTCGTCAGTTTGAGAATTTACCAAAGAAAAATTCAATTCAGCCCAGTTGTTGTCGACCGGAACCGAGCTTGTAAATTTTAGGTTACCATCTTTTGGTAGGCTAATATCTGCAATTTTAGTGGCGGTGTTTTTGTTAAATGATCCAAGGCCAAAACTGATATTTTTCACCTCGGCATTATCGCGAGTGATGTTTATTAAAATTTGCAGCAGCAAAAGAATCGTAAAAGCAATGAAGGCAGCTTTGATCAATGCTTTGAAGTTTTGTCCGTAGGGCGAGGGCTGGTTGCAAGCAATACCAATTGGGTCGTACAGTGATCCTAATTTAAACGCATCTTGAACTTCTTTAACTAAAAGATACTGGCATTGCGAGACGTTCATTTCTTCTTTTAGCCCTTCAGTTGAAATCATGAAAGGTGGCGCGATGTAATCACAAACCTGCGCGTAGTCGCCTTTTTTTATGCGCCAGTAAAACTCACCTTTAACATATTCAACGATTGCCACACCGGTGAGAAATGGAACGTAATGTTGGTCCTCAAAATCAAAACTTGCGCCCCTATCAATGCCTTCAATGTTGCGCTGTATTACTTTTGCAAAACTCCAATGCCCGGCAGACTGAATCAAAAAGCGAAAGCCGTGGTAAGGGTTGTAGAGCAAATATTCTTCCCACTTGTAACCGTCGCCATCATTTTTGCGAACAAAGCCAATTGCTTCCCAAGTGACGCCAAAAAGCGTGCCGCGCGCGCCAATTTCAATAGTGGTTGGGATGATTCTTTTATTAGCCTTTTCGATAATTTGGTAATTGTCGTTTTTGACATCAATCACCGAAGAGCAGCTGTTGCAGATTGCTGTAATCGCGTGACCAAGAGATTTGATTAAAATATTACTGCCGCAAGCAGGGCAGTTAAAAATTTTCGGATTTTGTGCAGCAGAATTTTCGATCACCAACCCTCCAAAATGCGAAAGTTTTGGCAGTGTAAATTTTCCCACTCAACGTAGCGCCCAAGATAAACGCGGCGCTGATTATTTTCGATTTCAATTGAGGCGAATTCGCCGGATTTTCCCACCAAATCAAGCGATTTGGTTTTGCGACCCTTGGGTGCAACAAAAGGCAATTCACCTTCGCAGCCAACGCAAGTAGCTTCTTTAATGTCGACAATTTTTAAGAGGCTGTCGTGGAATTTTAGAAATGATCCAACTGGAAGAGAGTCGAGATTTTTTTCTTTGAGCTCTTCATTTTCTTCAATTTCAAAACTCACCGCGTAAAAGCCTTGTGCTTCAGCCAGCCAACCTCTGCGACCGTCTTCGCTGAGAATGCACCATTCATTCCAATAGCCATCCTCCCAAGATAATTTCATGCGGCCGATAATGCCAAAGCCCACGCCGTCAAACTTGCCTTGAGTGCCAATTTGAAACGGGCTCATGTCTTGCGGCAGCGCGGACATGGTGCCAATTGACTCCACGTCTAAATCGCGACGCACCACCATCGAGCTGCAATATTTACAAACCGCGTAAACCGATAGGCTCGATTGGAAAGTAATGCTGGCGCCGCACGAAGGGCAGTTGCAACTCTTCATTTAGCTATTTGATTTTGGATAATAATTCGGCTTTTTTGGCGTCAAATTCTTGTTGGGTCAGAATGCCTTTAGTGTGAAGTTCTCCTAGTTTTTCCAACATTTTGATCGGGTCTTCTTGCGGGGCTGCAACATTATTTTGCGCCATATTTTGCATCATGGTTTGTCCTAAAACTGCGCCAGCTCCAATTGCAACGCCAGCTCCCGCCGCACCATTTTGATTGGCTGCAGCAATTGAAATAGAATCAGCGCTTTGAAATTGAGTGTATTTTTGTAAATCTCCAACAATTCGCATTGAGCTTGATTTATCTAAATGTTTTTCAAGCTCTTCGGGTAGCGACAAGTTTTGCACGTAAAAACTGCGAAGCTCCAAACCGTAATTTAAAAATGCTGGCGCGATTGCTTCTTGAAGTTTTTGCGAAAAAGCACCTAGGTTTGCAGCCATGTCAATAAAGGCTACGTCGCTCTTGCTTAAGAATTCTGAAATTGAAGTTAAAATGATCGACTTCAATTGCCCTTCAACATTTTGCACCGAATATTTTTCAGCGGTGCCGCAAAGTTTAGTCCAGAAAGTTTCAATATTTGTAATGGCGTAAGAATAGCTGCCGAAAGAGCGAATACGCAGCGCACCAAATTCTTTGTCGCGAATTGTAATTGGTTGTGTGGTGCCCCATTTTTGATCAAGCTGCTCAAGCGCGCTGAAGAAATAAACGTCAGATTTGAACGGAGATTCGAAAAATTTATCCCAATTTTTTAGCGAAGTTAAAATTGGTAAAGTGTTGGTTTTAAGAGTGTAGGTGCCCGGTAAAAATCGATCGGCAAATTTTCCTTCGTTGAAAAACACCGCCATCTGAGTTGGTCGCACAATCAGCTGCGAACCATTCTGAATTTCCATGTCATACATTGGGTAGCGATAGGCTAGCACACCGCTTTCAGACTCGGTCCATTGAATGACGTCAACAAATTGTTTGGAGATAAAATTTTTCAGACTCATGGGAATTTTAAAAAAAGTTTTACGAGGGGTTGGAGGGGTTTTTTTCTTTTGTTGGGATTAAAAATGCTAGGGAAAAAGGATAATGGGAAAGAAAGAGAAAAAAGAAGAAGAAAGTAATAAAAAAAGTTATAGGTCCCTTAAGCAAAGGACGAAGTCCGTCGTCGAAGGGCCGGAACACCGAGCTATCGGGCCCTTCGACGACGCTTACGCTTTGCTCAGGGACCTATAATCTAAAGCAACTCAACAATTTTTTCTGCCAATAATTTTGCCAAATTCACTTTTGAAATTTTGCCTAAATTTTCAGTTTTTTTCTTCCCAACAAAAATCACTTTTGTTTGCGAACTACCAAAAATTTCCCCACCTTCAATGTCATTGGCCACAACCAAATCGCAGTTCTTTTTCGCCAATTTTTCGCGGGCATGTTTTTCTAAATCGCAACTCTCCGCCGCAAAGCCAATCACTACTTTGGGACGTGATTTTGAAGTACCGACAAATTGCAAAATATCGGGGTTTTTTTCTAGCTCCAAAATCAATTTATCTTCGTCAGATTTTTTAATTTTTTGGTTGGAAATTTTTTTCACTTTGAAATCTGCAACCGCGGCGCAAGCCACAAAAGCGTCAGTTTTTGTCAGGTTTTTTTTCACTGCATTAAACATTTCTTCAGCAGTTTTAACCCGAATAATTTTTTCTGATGGTAGCGCAATTGCCTCGCGAATATTGCCCGCAATCAGCGTCACATCTGCTCCCATCTCGTGCAGAACTTTGGCAATTTCGAGAGATTGTTTTCCGGTCGAGTGATTGCCAATAAAGCGCACCGGATCGATTGGTTCAAAAGTTGAGCCCCCCGTAATTACAATTTTTTTGCCTTTGAGCAAATTTTGATTGGCAAAAAACTCGCAAATTTTTTCGCAAATTTTTTCTGGTGCGGCCATTTTTCCAACGCCAAATTCGCCGCAGGCTAAAATATCAGTTTCGGGTTCAACCATTGAAATTCCTGACTCCAAAACTTTCGTCAAATTTTGTTGTGTTGCTTTATTTTCCCACATTTTTTCATTCATTGCGGGAGCGAGAATAATTTTTTTGTTGGCAGCAAGAATCACATTTGAAGCTAAATCATCAGCCAAACCGCCAGAAATTTTGGCAATAAAATCGGCAGTGGCCGGCGCGACCACGATTAAATCGGCTTGGCGCGAAAGATTAATGTGGCCCATTTCGAGTTCGTCAGAAACGGAAAAAAGTTCGTTGTAAGTTTTATTTCCCGAAAGGCTTGAAGCCAAGAGCGGCGTGATAAATTCGCTAGCACCCTTGGTTAGAATGCAGGTGACGTTGTAGGATTTTTTTTTGAGCAAGCGCACGAGATCCATTGCTTTGTAGGCGGCAACGGAGCCGGTGATTATTAGGAGGATGTTTTTTTGTTTCATTTTTTCTGTCGGTATTTTTAAAGAATTTCACAGGTCCCTGAGCAAAGCACGCAGTGCGTCGTCGAAGGGC
>CAIRMX010000119.1 GCA_903879805.1 uncultured Alphaproteobacteria bacterium
CAACCGCTGTTAGGGCATCTTTAACAAGCGTACGCATAAACTTTGCGTCATCAACTACCAATATTCTGGCCATAACTCCCTCTTTCCTTTATTATACGAATCATTTGTGGTACTATATCATTTAGAGGAACAACGTGATCTATTCCTCCCATATCTATTGCTTGTCGGTTCATTCCAAATACTACTGATGTTTTTTCATCCTGTGCAATAGTCGGTGAACCTATTTCTTTTAACTTTTTAATAGATTCAGCTCCATCTTTCCCCATCCCGGTCATAATTACAGCGAGTAAACTAGCACCATAACAAACATTTAGACTATCAAATGTAACATCTATAGATGGCCTGTGTCCATTAACAAGTTGCCCTTGTTCCAGTTCAATAGAAATATTCAAATCTTTTCTATGAATTTTCATATGGTAGTTTCCAGGAGCAATGTAGGCTGTACCTGATTTTACAATTTCTCCATGCTCAGCTTCTTTGACCTTGATGGAAGAAATCTCATCTAACCTCTCTGCAAACGCCTTGGTAAATCCAGCAGGCATATGTTGAACAACAAAAATGGGAAGTTCAAAAGATTCTGGAATTTGTTTAAAAAGACTATGTAATGCATTTGGTCCTCCAGTAGAGGTTCCAATTCCAACAGCTCGGATTACTTGTTTTCTATTTTCCTGAAAATTTCCAACCTTAACTTTTACTCTAGATTTTATTCCAGTGATTTCAATGTTATGCTCAAAATAGTCAGCAATCTTCGTTCTCAAAAGGGTTCCAATTTCATCTGTATCCATTTTGATAGCACTAGAAGGTTTGGGAACAAAGTCAATTGCACCTAGCTCTAACGCTTGGAAGGTAGCTTTTGCTCCATGTTGTGTAAGTACTGATAGCATTATAACTGCAACTTTAATTCCTTTTTTAGATAGTTCTCTCAATGCAGTTAGCCCATCCATAACTGGCATTTCAACATCAAGTGTAATTATATCTGGTTTTAACTGCTCTACAAGATTTATACAATCTACTCCAGTTTTCCCTGTGGCAACCACATCAATTCTTCCATCTGACTGGAGAAGGTCTGCTACGATTGTACGAACAAGAGCTGAGTCATCAATGATAACAGCTCTTATTTTCCTCGAGGCATTTGAAGTAGTTTGGGTTTCAGGTTTCAATTTTAGATTTTTCTCAATATAAAAATCAAGACTCAACTCAATTTGGCTATAAGCTGAACTAGTTCATCAAAATCAGGTAAGAAAATTAAGTTACCGATTAAATTATCCCCATCATAAACAAATTCTGTATTCATACTTAAAAATTTAGTTTTTTCAGGTTTTACGGCATCTAACACTTCCCTAAATGTTCCAGAAACTAACTCTGGAACAGATGGCATTATTTGAACCTTAGCTTTATTCGAGAGTGAATTGATGATGCTTGCACACACTATATTAGAGATTTCTGATAAAACAGAGATGTTGTCATCTGATAACTTTTTCGCTAATGTTGAATTTTCATTAGATTTTAATAATTTATTGGAAAGCTCATTTCCTTTCTCTTCAGAGAAAATCATAAGTAAATTTCCATTTAAATCACCATTCATTCTAATTTTTAAACCAAAAAAATGCTCATAAGGATCTCGAATTAGATCAACTAGGATATCTTTATCTGTAAGTGCAATTTCAGGCATAAATAAATCCACATTGGATCCCACTAGTTGTGAGAGCACAAGCCCCGCATTCATGGTACCAGTGTTGACTACAGTTTCCAATTTTCTTATCTCTTGGTTGGATAAAAGTTGATCTATTGGACGATCGATCATCGCCTCAACTCTCTGTTTAGTTTGTTCAGAAAATGATTTCAACATTTCCTTTGCTTGGTTTCTTCCAGCAGCAACAGCAACA
>CAIRMX010000120.1 GCA_903879805.1 uncultured Alphaproteobacteria bacterium
TCAGGGACCTATAACTAAATCTTTTTATCACCCTACTGTAACTTTTACTCACCCTCCAACGAATCCTTGGTGAATAGAAATTTTAACAACCAAAAAATTTATGAATTACCTCGAAATCGGATTGTCATTTTTAGAAGGCTTGGCGCTCATCGCCAGCCCCTGCATTTTGCCAATATTACCATTGATGCTGGGCGCGTCTGTTGATGGTGGCAAGAAACGTCCCTTTGGAATTGTTACGGGTTTTGTGCTGGCCTTCACCGCTTTTGCCATGTTGTCGCGCCAGATTGTGGCAAGTCTCGGCATTGATCTTGATCTCATCAAATATGGCTCGCTAGCGCTGCTGGCCTTGCTTGGTCTGATCCTTTTATCGACAAAATTATCAGAAATTTTCAGCCAAATGACCGCACGTTTTGCTAATCTCGGCAGCAATCTCACCGCCAATTCTCGCGACGGTTTTGGCAGCGGCGTTTTTATCGGAATGTTAATTGGACTAATCTGGACGCCCTGCGCCGGACCAATTTTAGCAGCAGTTCTCGTGCAAATCATTCGCCAAGAATCAAATGCACAGGCGTTATTTTTAGTCGCCGCATTCGCCATTGGCGCGGGAGTGCCAATGTTTATTATTTCACTAACCGGAAGGAGCCTTATGTCAAAAATGAAATTCTTAACTAGCCGCACTGAAGAATTACGTAAATGTTTCGGCGTTCTAATCTTAATCGCAGTTTGCTTTATCGCCTGCGGTGGCAGTGCCTCGGCGTTTTTTAGCAAAAAAGAATCTGTCGCAATCACCAATTCTTTGGGCCTACAAAACGCTTTGCCAAATCCTTACCCAGCCCCTGAAATTGCCGGAATTCAAGCTTGGCTAAATTCAGAACCACTGACCATCGCATCATTAAGAGGCAAAGTAGTGCTGATTGATTTTTGGACATATTCTTGCATCAACTGCGTGCGCACCCTGCCCTACGTTACAAAATGGGATCAAGATTATCGCAGCAAAGGCTTGGTAATTATTGGCATTCACGCGCCAGAATTTGAATTCGAAAAAAACGCCCGCAACGTGCAAAACGCTTTGCAGGAACATGGCATAAAATATCCAGTGGCGCTGGATAACAAACTCGATACTTGGACATCTTTTCAAAACCGCTATTGGCCTGCTCATTACCTAATCGATAAAAACGGTCAGATTGTTTACACCCATTTTGGCGAAGGCAATTACGCGCAAACCGAAAATAATATTCGCCAATTGTTAGGGCTTAACGCCAAAGCAGAAACGGCTGCAGAACCTGTCACATTTACTCAAGGACAAACTCAAGAAACTTATCTGGGCAGCACGGCAGCTGAGAATTTTTCTGGCCAAAAAATCCTCTCGCGCAATGTCACAAAATTTAATCTTCCGAAATTTTTACCCTCCAATCATTGGGCACTTGAAGGCAAGTGGCGCGTTGAATCGCAGCGTATTATTGCGCAGGAGAGTGGTGCAAAACTGCAATTAAATTTCACAGCGAAAAAAGTTTTTTTGGTTCTGGGTACGCAAGGTGAAAAACCGCTAACAGCGCATCTAAAGCTCAATGGAAAAGCACTACCAAAATCTGAACTTCTGGTTTCAAAACACGCGCTTTACGAGTTGGTAAATCAAGATAGTGCACAAAATGGATTACTGGAAATCGCAAGCTCCGACGCCGGTTTAGAAGCCTACGCCTTTACTTTTGGCAATTAATTAAATCACAAATTTTTTATGAAAAAAATCATCTTCACTTTGCTCTTGAGCCTTTTTTCTCTCTCAGCCAAGGCCACAGAAAAATATCCAAAAAATCTCAATAATCTGAGCAAGATGCAAAAATACATCACCCAACAAAACGGCACCGAGCCAGCATTTCACAACGCTTATTGGAATAATAAAAAAGACGGCATTTACGTTGATGTCGCCTCCGGCCAACCGCTCTTTTCTTCAAAAGACAAATATGATTCTGGCACCGGCTGGCCTAGTTTCACCCGCCCCATTCAAAGTGAAGCTGTTACTGAAAAATCTGATGTCGCCTTTGGCATGAAACGCACCGAAGTGCGCTCCAAAAATGCCGATTCACACTTAGGTCATATTTTTGACGATGGCCCAAAAGAGCAAGGCGGCATGCGTTATTGCATCAACTCTGCGGCGCTCAAATTTATTCCCAAAGATTCTTTGCAGCAGGAAGGTTACGGAGAATTTTTGCAGCAATTCGTCACAGTAAAATAAAATTACCAACCTGCTAGTCTTTGCTACTAAGGCATGCGGGATGGTTTTAACATATTTCAAAAGAGGAGTGAAATCTGTTTCTTTAGAAAAAAATCCTCCTCAAAAAACTAAAATTTCAATCTCATGTCTAAAAAATCTCAATTTATTAAATCAGTAAAATTGGCAATCGCCGGTGTAACTCTTACTTCAGGCCTAGCCGCTTGCAGCATGTTCTCAGACAAGCATAATTGTGCTGCTAAAGAGAAAAATTCTTGCTCAGCTAAAATGGAAAAGAACAACTGTTCTGCAAAAGAGAAAAATTCTTGTTCCGCTAAAATGGAAAAAAATAGCTGTTCTGCCAAAGCTGATAAAGCTAACTGCGCTGCTAAAAAACCTCAGTAGGTGTTGTGGCCCCTTGGTTGCTTAGGCAGCCAAGGGTTTGTGTGTTAAATTAACTATTTAACTCGCCTCCACTCTCGGTGTCACCCCGTCTTCA
>CAIRMX010000121.1 GCA_903879805.1 uncultured Alphaproteobacteria bacterium
GCTGGAAAATCGAAGGTTCCGGCCCTTCGACGACGCTACGCTTTGCTCAGGGACCTATGACGTTATTTTATTTCGAAGAAGATCCCTCCACCACAATCTCCGCATCAGCCTTCTGATCCCCAGCTTTTCTTCTCATCAAATTTTTTCTAAGCGCCGCTGACAAATCTTTTTTCTGCTGTTTCTTTTCGCGCTGTCTTTGCTCTCTTTCAGCTTCTTTTTTCATTACTCGCTCGCACTGATTTCAAATTGCTTCAAATATAAATTGGCGTAAGCGCCGCCCTGATCTAACAGCTCTTGGTGTGTGCCTTGCTCAACAATTGCGCCATTTGAAATCACCACAATTTTATCAGCGTGAATCACGGTTGAAAGGCGGTGAGCTATTACCACAGTGGTTCTATTTTTGGTTAATTTTGCCAAAGCATCTTTGATTAATTTTTCTGAAATCGGATCCAAAGCTGAGGTTGCCTCATCCAAAAGCAAAATCGGCGCATCGTAGAGAATAGCGCGTGCAATCGCGATTCTTTGGCGCTGACCACCTGAAAGTCGAATACCATTTTGGCCAACTTTGGCGTGATATTTTTCTGGCAATTCTTGGATAAATTCATCGGCTTCTGCCATTTTTGCCGCATTAATAATTTGCTCTTCAGTGGCGTCTTCTTTGCCGTAGCGGATATTTTCTAGAATCGTGTCATCAAACAACATCACCTCTTGATTAACCACCGACATTGAGCTGCGCAGAGATTTCAAAGTAAGATCACGAATATCATGCGAATCCAATTTCACCGCGCCACCTTGCGGATCGTAGAAGCGCAAAATCATATTCATGATTGTCGATTTGCCGCCGCCGGAATGTCCAACCAGCGCGATGGTTTTGCCAGCCTCAATTTTGAAGCTAACATTTTTTAGCGCCACTTTTTCGTCTACATAGCTGAATTGCACATTTTCAAATTCAATCTCACCTTTGACGCCAGTTAAAGAAATCGCATTTGCCTTATCAACAATTGTTGGTTTCTCGTCAAAAGTTTGGTAAAGACGGCTCGCCGCGGCAAGGCCCATCTGCACTCCCGAGTTCATATTAGAAACTGATTTAAGTGGTTTGTAAGCCATCATCATCGCCGCGAAAAAGGAGAAGAAAGCACCCGGAGTTGTTTGTCCGGTAATAACTTGATGCCCGCCATACCAGATCACCGCAGCAATACCAACGCCTGCCAAACTTTCAACGAAGGGAGACGCAATCAAAGAAATGCGCGAGATTTTTTTGCCCATGGCGAAAATGCTCTCAACAATTTGCGACATTCTTTTCACTTCAAAATCTTCACAGTGATAGGCCTTTACTAGCTTGGAATATTGCAAAGTGTCACTCATTTGTGAGTTAAACTTGCCCGACATTTCTTGGTTTTTGAAAGATAATTTGCGCAATCTGCGGCCCAATTTGTAAATTGGATAACCAGCCAAAGGAAAGCCGATAAAGGCCACCAGCGCTAGCTCGAGACTCTGATTGAACATCACAATCACCAACGCCAACAAAGTGAAAAGTTGTTTCACAAAACCATTTAGCACCGTGTTAATTAAGCCAACAATCGAGTTCACCTCGTTTAAAACACTGGCCATCATGTCGCCGGAAGATTTGCTGTGCAGCTTAGAAATATCTGACTTGATGAAATGTGAATAAAGTCGAATACGCAAATCAGACATGATGCGTAGTGACAAAATATTCATGGTCAAAAGTTGGAAGTAAGTCGAAAAACCCTTCACCACCGTGATGATTAAAACCACGATCGGAATGATGACCAAAGCGTTAGTATTTTTTTCGACAAAGACTGAATCCAGCGCCGGCTTAATCAGCCACGCGTTAAGTGAAGTTGTGCCCGCAATCACCAACATCAAGGCGATTGAAATCAGAAAAGTTTTCCAATGCGGAACAATATATTCTCTGGTGATGCGCTTAGCTAGATACCACGTAGCGTCATAGTTTATCTGCTTTGATTCTTGCGACATAAAATTAAGAATTTCGATTTAAGAATTTAGAATTTAGGCTTGTGTGCATTACTTCAGCAGCATCTTTGCTTACACAATCTAATTCTTAATTCTTAATTTCCAGTGCTCAATATTTTTACCTCTTTCAAAGAAGTTTTTGCTGCTTCTTTGCAAAAAATTGCCCAAGAAAATCACCTTGAAATCTCCGACGCTGATTTAAAAAACTTCACGGTTGAACCTGCGAAAGAGCGCTCGCATGGCGATTTGGCTTGCAACATTGCGATGATTGTCACGAAAAAATTTGCCGCCATTGAAAGCCTAAATAACCCAAGAAAATTGGCGCAAAAAATTATCGAAAACATCACTGACGAAAATGTGGTGAAACTTGAAATTGCAGGGCCCGGATTCATCAATATTTTTTTGAAGAACCAAATTTTTTACAAAATTATTTCCAATCTTCTCGAAGAGAAAAAATTCCAATTTCCTAATCTTGGCAACAGCGAGAAAATTAATTTGGAATATGCATCCCCGAACCCCACGGGACCTATTCACGTTGGCCACACTAGAGGCGCAATTTACGGCGATGTTTTAGCCTCACTTTTGCAAAAAGTTGGCTACGATGTTTTGAAAGAATATTACATTAATGATGCCGGAAGCCAAATTAACACTTTGCTCAAATCGGCCTACTTGCGCTATTTGCAAGCTTGCGGCCGCGAAGTTGAAATTGGCGAAGGGCTTTATCCCGGTGTTTATTTAATTGAAGTTGGTGTTTCTCTAAAAGAAAAATTCGGCGAAAAATTAATCGATAAAAATGAAGCAGAAGTGCTTGCAGAAATCCGCGATTTCGTGGTTAATTCGATGATCGAGATGATTAAATCTGACTTACTGGCTCTTGGCATTAAACATGATAGCTACTTCTCAGAAAAAACCAATTTACACGACACTAATCGCATCGCTGAAACGGTCGAAATCTTACGCAAGCAAGGCTTAATTTTTGAAGGAAAATTAGAAGCACCAAAAACTGAAAAAGGTGTTGGCGCTACACCTGAAGATTACGACGACCAAAACCAAACTCTTTTCGCCTCAACAAGATTTGGCGACGATCAAGATCGCGTCGTCAAAAAAGCCGATGGCAGTTTCACTTATTTGGCTGGCGACATGGCGTATGTGCGCAGCAAATTCGAACGCGGCGCTAAAACTTTCATCATGCCTTTAGGCTACGATCACGCTGGCTACGTCAAAAGATTGGCCGCCGTTGTCAAAGCCCTAACCAATGACCAAGCCCAGTTGAAAGTGATTTTATGTCAGATGGTAAAATTTGTTAAAAACGGCGAGCCTTTAAAAATGTCAAAGCGCGCCGGAAATTTTATTACAGCACGAGAAGTGATCGAAGAAGTTGGTGCTGACGCTTTGCGTTTCATCATGTTAACCCGCAAAAACGACGCGCCTTTTGATTTCGATTTGGCAAAAGTAATTGAGCAATCAAAAGACAATCCGATTTTTTACGTGCAATATGCGCATGCGCGCTGCTGCTCGGTTTTGCGCAATTTGCAGTCAGAAAATATTGCAATTCCTGAAAAAATTGATGCCTCAATTTTAGAAAATCTACGCGACGAATCTGAAATCGAACTAATCAAAAAAATCGCCAATTTTCCGCGCATTATTGAAATGTCGGTGGTCAGTTTTGAGCCACATCGCATCGCTTTTTACCTGCAAGAACTTGCCGCAGAATTTCACGCTTTATGGAACAAAGGCACGGAAAATCCTGAATTGAAATTCATCATTAAAGATGATTTGCAAGTTACGTTAGCGCGCATCTATTTGGTTTTGGCGACGCGCAAAATCATTGCGACCGCACTGGAAATTTTTAACGTCAAACCTCTCGAGGAGATGAGATAATGGAAGATTTCGGATATAAAAAAGACGAGACCCAAAGCAAATTCTCTGACATTTCAAAAAGAGGGTTTTTGATTGGCGCCACCTTATTTTCGATTGCCTGCTTTGTTTATGTCACCATCAACGCTTATTACTTCGTTTACCAAGATGAGAATAGTGACATTGAAGTGATTAAAGCCGAAGAAGGCCCGATTAAAGTTATTGAAGAAAAACCCGAAGAAGCAGCTGGATCAATGCAAATTGATCGCACGATTTACGAAGATATTTTCGGCAATAAAGAACGCCGAAAAGAAATGGCTAACCCAAAAATCCACAGCGCGCCTGCTCCGGCATTACCACCAAAAGCGGCTGAGGTTGATCGCAGGTTAATTAAAGAAGCAGCGCCAATTGCCCAACCAAAAGCAGTAGCAAAAACTCAAGAGCAAAAAATTGTGGTTTTCTCGGACGCCGCAAAAAAAGAAGAACCTGCGAAAGATTTACTAACCAACACGAAAGGCGAAGGAAGAGCAGTTGCGGTAAAACCAGCAGCAGCGCCTAAGTCGCAAAAAAGATCAATCAGAGTTCAAGTTGCTGCGATGACTTCTAAAGCCGCTGCTGACGAGAGCTGGGTTAAGCTTTCGAAACTTTATTCTGGCTTGTTTTCAGGGTTAAAACCTTTTGTTGAAGAAGCTGATTTGGGCAAGAGAGGAATTTTCTACCGCCTACAAATTGGCACTTTTTTCAACCAAGTTGAGGCGGAAGAGTTTTGTAATAAATATGTGACGCAGACGAAGAAGGGGCGTGGTGATTGTATTGTGGTGGAGTAGATTCTCTAGTTGGAATTTGTGAATAACCACCCCCA
>CAIRMX010000122.1 GCA_903879805.1 uncultured Alphaproteobacteria bacterium
ATCTCTTTCTTGTTGTCGTTTACGGCAAAAGAAAAGTCATAACTTTCACAAGGAGACACAACGGTTACATCCTTAATTTTGACATCTTTTATTCCGTCCTTGGGATCAGTGTAAAATTTGAAACCATCGATCAATTTTTCAAAACTTCGTGAGATATTGAATGATTTCTTAAATAAAACTTTGTTACCATTTATCATGTTAAAATTCGGTCGTTTAACAGCAAATCTTAAGAAAAGATTAAGGAAATTTGATTTTGGGGGATGCTGAATACATTGACCTTCTTGATTCTTTACCACACAATTCAAGTGCTAAGAATATTTATAAAAAAAATCGTGTCATTTTTGGACAGCTAACAGATGGAATCTAACGAAAAAATTACACATGGTGGGTATAGAGCTGGGGCTGGTAGAAAGCCAAATCCTAGCGGCACAAAATCAATAAGAGTTCCGGAAGAACTAACCAAAGATGATATTAAGCTTCTAAGCACTTACAAGAAACACGAGTTGCCATTCTACGAAATGAAATTTGAGGACGGCGTTCCTTCAATTGCCAACAAAGAGCAGCACGAAAAACGCAAACCAACTGAAAAATTACTGATCAACAATATTCAGGATCACTTTCTGATTCAGATGTCTGGCTGTAACTTGAAAGAGGAAGGCATATTGGAGAATGATCTTTTGTTGGTTAATCACACCAAAGATCTGAACAACAATAATATCGTAATCGCTATCGCTGATACTGGTAAGGCCGTTATCAAAAAACTGATCAAAGAAGGCGATAAGATCAAACTCACTTGCAGCAACGACAATTGTCCCGACATTGAAATTGATGAAGGCTCGCTTGATAGAATCTGGGGCGTTGTTACCAGAGTTATCAGAAATTACGAACCAGCTATCATTTAAAACTCATCTCTTCCTTGCGGTATAATCGAAATAATACCGATTTTAATACCGCTACCATACCGATTTCCATACCGCCCACTTTTTAGGTTTCTCTCACAGTTTTTAACAAAAATGTGAATGTAACGATGAAAACAGAAACCTATAATTATTCATTGCCAGAAATTGGATTTGTGCGTCTTCCGGTAATCTTAAATATCTTTCCAGTAGGAAGGTCGACTTGGTGGCAAGGTGTGAAAGATGGAAAATATCCAAAACCTATAAAAATAGCTGAGAGAGCAGTAGCTTGGAGAGTGGAGGATATAAAATCCTTAATCAAAAGTTATGAACAAAAAAATCTTAAATAGTTTATTTGTTTAGTTTGTCCAAATAATCAGCCCACCATTGCATCATCTCTTTACGCTGTTCTAAATATTCAGCTTTGTTGTAAGTGCCGCGAACTTTATTTTCTTCCACGTGCGAAAGCTGTCTTTCAATCCAATCTGAATTAAAGCTACTTTCATTTAATATCGTTGATCCCGTGTGGCGGATACCATGAGGAGTCATTTTATTTTCGCTGAGTTTTTTCATCGCCTTAATCAGAGCCACATCAGAAATTGGCTTTTTCATCATTCCAACTTTTCCAGGAAATAGGTAAGGGGAACGACTGCTTAGAGTTCGAATATTTTTTAGAATTTCCAAAGCCTGTTTTGGCAGCGGCACAAGATGTTCACGCTTTTTCTTCATTCTCCCAGCCGGAATATGCCAAATTGCTTTTTTCTCATCGAATTCTTTCCATTCGGCAAATCTGATTTCACCAGGACGTTGTAAGGTTAAAACCAATAACTTTATTGCAAGAATAGTTATGTTTGCCTCATCTGACGAATAAAGTTTCTCAATAAAATCGGGCAATTCTTTATCTGAAAGGTGAGCTCGGTTTTGTATCGTATGAGCTTTTAAAAATTTTGATCTACCAAGTGCAGGGTTGGAGTCGCAAATTCCCATCACCAAAGCGTAGTCAAATATTTCGGTGCAATAGCCGTTAATTCTTTGTGCCACCGAAACTGCATCACGCTGTTCAATGTTTCGTAAAATTTGCAAAATATCTTGGATCGTAACTTCTTTGATTCCTTTCCAACCAATTATCGGATAAACATCTTTTTGTAATCGGCTCTGAATATTTTTAGAATGCTTCTCGGTCCAAGATTGTTTTTGCCGCCATTCCTCAGCGATAGTTTCAAAAGTATTTTCAGCTCTTAATAGCGCCTCTTGTTTCTGAGATTTTTTATTTTTGTTTGGATCAAGGCCACGAGAAAGTAGGTCTCTAATTTCATCTATCATTTTTCGAGCATCAGCCAATGACACAAATCCTGTTCTATCACCATATTTTCCTAGCGTAACAGTATTATTTTTTTCGTGAAGCTTGTAAGGATATTGCCAAACCTTTGTGCCGCTTGGTCTTATCAGAAGTCTTAGCTTTGCATCATCAAATAAAAAATAATTCTTATCTTTTGGTTTAGCTTCTTTGATTTCTCGATCGGTAAGTCTGCGATTATTTTTTGGCATTTTTTTGAAAAAACTGTTTTTTAAGCATTTTTTGCATCATTTATACATCAAAAAAAATGGACCTTAATAAATCTTATTGGATTTTGTTGGACTAATTTTTTAGCTAAAGATGCTCTGTAGCATCTAGAATCATAGCTCGGCAGGCTTTAGAATGGAACTAAAATTTCTTTTTAATGCCCATTTTTGTACATAGCTTTGTACATAAAAAAAATTTGGCTTCAGGCGAATTTAGCTGGATTTCTTTGGACAGGTGAGTGGCGATGAAAGCGCTTGTGTGTAGGCTTATCGGACTTTATTGGATTTCTTTGAAAGTGGAAGTGGTTGCGGGGGCTGGATTTGAACCAACGACCTTCAGGTTATGAGCCTGACAAGCTACCGGGCTGCTCTACCCCGCGATGTGGAAAGTGACGTGCTTTGGAAAGGGGGCGCAACTTATGGAGGGGAGAATTAACAAGCAAGAGATCTCTTTGGTGTGATTTAAAAAATGTTTTTTCTTAGTTGGGTCAAAATTTTTTGTCACGGCGAAGCTTGTCTGGCAAGGATTTGTAATAATTTTGCTTTTTAGCTAATCGCCTTCTTCATTTTTTTAATCACTTTTTCCAAACCTTCAAACACCGCTTCACCGATTAAAAAATGGCCGATATTTAGCTCAATAATTTGCGGAATTTTAGAAATTATTTTGGCGGTTTCGTAGTTCAGGCCGTGGCCGGCGTGGCATTCTAAATCTAGTTCGGCGCAAAGTTTGGCACAGCTTTTTATTTTTATTAGTTCGGCGGCGCGCTTTTTGCCGGAGGTGTGGCAAAATTCTCCGGTGTGTAGTTCAACAATATCGGCGCCGATTTTTTTGGCGGTGCGGATTTGTGCTTCATTGGCGTCTAAAAAAAGTGAAACTCGGATTTTTTTGGCGCGAATTTTTTTGATCATCGCAGCCAAAATTTTTTCATTTTTTACTGCATCAAGGCCACCCTCAGTTGTCACTTCTTGTCTTTTTTCAGGCACTATGCAAACAGCGTGGGGCTTGGTTTTGAGAGCAATTGCCAGCATTTCTTCGGTGGCGGCCATTTCTAAATTTATCGGCAATTTTATTTCTTTTTTTAGGCGCACTAAATCTTCGTCGCGAATGTGGCGGCGGTCTTCGCGCAAATGAATGGTGATGCCACTAGCGCCACTTTTTTGGGCTAAAATTGCGGCGGTGACAGGGTCGGGATGTGATCCACCACGGGCGTTTCGGATGGTTGCAACGTGGTCGATATTAACTCCGAGTCGTATTTTATTTTTTTTCATCTTATCCCAAAATGTTGCTGTCGTCAGAGCTTCTAGAGCCGCTGCGAGAATTGAAAGAATGTTCTATAGCAGGATTCGATAAGGTTGAGGAAGGCATTAGTGCATTGTGAGCAGCTAAAGCAGCGGAATCAAAATCGTCGAGATATTGAGCATCATCTAGATCATCGTCATTATCAACTGATCTTGCATCTGAGATGTTGGAGATTTCACTATCATCGTCATCACTAGCGTGCGCATCGCCAAATTCGTGCTCGGTAGACTGTGAGATATTATCAAGTTCATTATCATCGCCATCACTAGCGTTCGCATCGCAAAACTCGTGCTCGGTAGATTGTGAGATATTAGCAAGTTCATTAGAATCTAAGGAAGATATATCATCCATAGGCGAAAGTCTTCTCGCTGAGTCCATCAATTGCTGAAATAGGTTATTAAATGCTTGCTCTTCATCCTCATCACCATCGTTTTCTGGAATAACGAAGGCGCCTAACTCGGCATCTGAAACTAATTGGCGATCATCGCCATCACTATCTGAAATATTGAAGGCTTCTAGATCAGCGTCTGTAGGTTCAGCAATATTTGCAATCCTGAGAGTTCCAGCCGGAACGCCTCCCCATAATGATGAAAATCTGGGAATAGCTGCACCAGAGATAGTTGAAAAAATGCTAGCTCGAGGTTGTTGTTGCGGTACTTCTGCTAAACTGGCAGCTCTGGTTTCTAGATTTTCTTCGCCATTATCACTAGATTCTAAATCTCTATCTGCTGCAGGACTTAGAATTGATTGTTTCCTCAGAGCCGGATCTTGAGCTTCTGAGCTAGTTAGACCGGCCTCTAAATCTACCTCAACTCTATCAGTTGCAATGGCTACATTGCGATTCGTCCACAATTTATATGCTTTCATGGCGCCGTAAATTGCAGCGGCAGTGAAAACGATTCCACCAATAACAATACCAGCAATTGCTCCACCACTTAAATCATCGGAACCTTTTTTAGGAGCAGATGTTGGTTCTGGTGTTGGAATAGCAGTTGGACTAACGCTTGGCGTGACTGTTGGAGCTTGAGTTGGATCTTGGCTTGGTGTGACGGTGGGAAGATCACTTTTTTTAACCGTTGGACCAGTGGTTGGCACCATGGTTGGTTTGCCAGTGGTGGTAAATGACGGCGCAAAAGTTGTAAGATGAGTAGGGTAGTTGGAAGGAGTTTTGGTCCAAACAAGAGTTGGCTGTCCTGTAGAGCTCACTCTGATTGATGGAATATAAGTTGGAACAGAGCTTGGTCTTCTGCTTGGTTGGGATGTGGGCCTCACAGTCAGTTTGCCTGAAGGGCTAACTGTTGGATGATAGCTCGGCATTGCAGATGGCTGACTTGATGGATAATTACTCGGTTTGGAAATCGGATGACGAGATGGGTTATTCGAAGGAGTAATGGTTGGAAGCGAAGTAGGTTGACCAGATGGTGTGATAGTTGGAATAGCGGTGATCTTGGTTGGCTGGGTTGTTGGGTCACAGGTTAAATAGTAAGTTGGAGTTCCGCTTGGCAGAGAGCTAGGTCTTGATACAGGTCTAAAAGATGGCTGACCTGATGGGTCGTAAGTATAAATCGGAACTTTAGTAGGTTTGCCACTTGGCTGAGTAGTTGGAATTACACTTGGAATGTAGCTCGGCTGACCAGTTGGATCAGGATTTGGAACTGCAGTTGGGTAATAGCTTGGTTGCGCAGTTGGTTGACCAGATGGTCCAGAACTCGGTAGTGCATTTGGAATCAAGCTCGGCTGTGAAGTTGGTGCCGGAATTGGCTCGGCACTCGGAATTACTGTCGGAAGTGCATTAGGATTCGAACTTGGACGCAGGCTTGGAACATGAGTCGGTTTGATAGTTGGGCCAGAAGTTGGAACCATTGTTGGTTGTCCGCTAGGGCTAAAGCTAGGAGCCCAAGTTGGGTAGCTTGACGGATAGTTGCTTGGAGTTTCCGTCCAAGGATGAGTCGGATCGCCGGTTGGAATGTAAGTTGGCAGAGTTGATGGTTGGCCGCTTGGACTAGAGCTTGGTTGTAGAGTGGGTTGTCCGGTTGTTGGATCTGCGGTTGGAGAAAAAGTTGGCGATGCTGACGGCATTCTGGTTGGAATTCTGCTTGGTGTGACGGTCGGAGCGCCGCTAGGATTGGCGCTAGGGCGAACGCTTGGAAGATGGGTTGGATCTACGGTAGGGCCAGATGTTGGCACCATTGTTGGTTGTCCTGAAGGTGTAACGCTAGGCGCCCAAGTTGGGTAGCTGCTTGGATAGCCAGTTGGGGTGCGAGTCCACACAGTTGGATTGCCGGTTGGAATGTAAGTTGGAGCTGGTGTTGGTGGATTGGTTGGTTCGGGAGTTGGCTCTAGAGTAGGTTGTCCCGTAGGGCTCATCGTTGGCGAAAAGCTCGGCATTGGAGTTGGTGATACGGTTGGAAGTGCCGTCGGGCTTTCGCTTGGAATTACAGTTGGTGGATTGGTTGGAATTACCGTTGGTAGATCAGTTGGATTTACGGTTGGTCCAGATGTTGGAATCATCGTTGGATTGCCGCTTGGATCAAATGACGGAACCCAAGAAGGAGCGTCGGTTGGATGGTTAGATGGAGCTTCATTCCAAACAATAGTTGGTACTGGCGTTGGGATAAAAGTTGGAATGTAAGTTGGAAGCGTAGTTGGCGGATTTGTTGGAGCTGGTGTTGGTACTAGAGTTGGAGCTAGAGTTGGAGTTCTTGAGGGGCCTGCTGTTGGAGCTAGTGTGGGAGAGAAGCTTGGAAGTGCAGTTGGTGTGCGAGTTGGAGCTTTTGTTGGATTGGCAGTTGCGGCGGGAATACCATCGTCAGTAAGGCCTTCTGGATTAAATATTTGTTTGGTTTTTTTGTCTAAAGTAAGAGCAAAAATATTTAATAAGACTGGTTGTTGAGGTCGCGCAACTCTGAGATATCTTCTTTCTCCAGTTTTTAATTTTGCAGGTTGTGGTTCGCTTTGTTCATTAAGATCGCTGAAGGTTCTTTTTACAGCAGTAGTTTCTACTTTTGGGCGTTTCTCCGAGTGCTGAATTTCGTTACCTCTATTTCTTTTAAGATCAGATCGAGATGGTCCAGTAAGATTGTGAAAATTATCGATTTCTCGGCGAGGAGCAAAGGCGTTTGCGAGATTGGAAGAGGCGGTTAATAAAAAGAGGGGAATTAATCTTCTAAAGTTAAAGCCGCCGGAGCTTTGTGGTTTATGAGGTTTTGACATAACTTAATAGCTTTAAAATTGTTGCGCTAAAAATTGTAAGAAACCCCAACTTTGAAAATATTTAAACTGGTTTTGTAGTAGCCGAGATAGCCAACGCTATTAGTCAGCAATGTTTGAGCCAAGAAACTTTGGCGATTATATTCCGCGTTAAAAGCAACATGGTCGCTATATCTGATTTTGAAGCCGGCGCCGTAAAACCAATCATTATTACTAGCGTCTCTTAAATAAGTTTTTTTGGAGGAGAAGTTTTGAGTTGAGTAAGAGATTCTGTTATAGCCGGTGGTTAAGTATGGGGCGAAAATATTGGTTACGTCATAACCTATGTCAGTCTTGAATCCGTAGCGGTCTTTGATATTAACTTTGGCACGACTATTGCCCTCGCTGCCTCTGATTTCAGTATTGTTATGTTCAAAAAATACACCAGGCGCAACGAAGAAGCCGTTAAAGTTAAAGGCATATTTATATCCCAAAGATCCGCCAATACCTTGATTGTGATAAGATGGCTGAGCATTTACTGGATTTGGTTTGGTATTTCTGGTATATCTTTCGTTAAAATTTCCACGGGTGAAAACCGCATCTAGATTAACAAAATGTCCGGCAGTTTTTGTGGAGGATTTTACTTCGTCAGTTTTTACTTCAATGGCTTCAACTTGCTCTGGTGCTGGTTGAACTGTGCTATTTTCAGCTTCAATGACAGCTTTTGCAGCGTGACGTTTGCTATGTTTTTTATAATGTCTGCGATGTTTGCGATGATGTTTTTTGCTTTTTTTAACAGCGACTTTTTTTGTCGCAGTAGTTGAGTTTGCTGCGGCAGTTCCGGGAGTGGGGTTTGTATTTACAGCTGTTGGAACCGCTATTTCAGAAGCTTTGTTTGACTTCCATTTATTTTCAAAAAAAGATTTTCCGGCATTTGCTGACGTTGAAATCAAAAGAAAAACAACGGTTGTTAAACCAAGAGTAGAAATTTTTTTCACTGTTAAACGGTCTAAGTTGTTGATAGGAAAAGGTAATCACCGTGATTAAAAAAATTTTTCTATCACAAAGAATCAACAAAATTCTGCGATATTATTTTCGTGTCTTGTAAAGAACCAAAAAGGTTAGATAGGTCGCACAACTTAAAACCATGGTAATTGGAAATCCTGCCGCGCCGAAAATATTGAATAAGAGTCCGCCAGTCAAGCTTCCGAAGAATGATCCGCCCGATCCGATTAATTGAAAAGTTGAATTCGCCGCAACCAATTTTGATTTGGCGTAATCATCATTACTCACTTTAAAAACCGAGACGTAAATGCAGGCAACGCAAATTCCGAAAACAAAATAAGCGCTGAGCAAAAAGCTGTAATTGTGAATAAAAATGATTGCTAAAAAACAGATAAGACATCCCAAAAATCCAAAATTTATCAGCTGGTAAGGATTCCATTTTTTTAGCGCAAAGCCCACCCAAACATCAAAAAATCCACTAGCCATGTAAGCGCTTATTAAAAGGCCGGCAGCTTCATAAGTTAAGCCGATTTTAGCGCCGAAAATTACGCTAAAAGTTAGTAAAAGATAAGTCTGAAAATCGAGAAAAAATCGCGCTAAAGAAATGCGCGGATTGGTTTTGAAAAAATCGACAAGACTAATTCGTCGCGATTCTAATTGTGGATGTGGCACATCTTTTAAAGGCGACAAGCAAAGAAAAGATCCAATCGCAAGGCCTGCAGAAATCACAAATGACAAATAATTTTCAGCGCCGCTGAGCTTTACAATTAGAGGTCCCAAAGCAATGCCGGCAGAAATTGTCATACTGAAAATTCCTAGCGCCACGCCGCGCTGTTTATTTTCGACTAAGATGTTGAGCCATGATTGGCGAGTGATTACATACATGAACCACAAGGCTCCCATCAAAAAAGCTAGAATCGCCCAGAGGTAAAAATTTTGGTAAAAATAAATGGTTAAGACGATTGCGGAGTAAAGAAAAACTGCAATTCGCAAGGTCTTCATCATGGTTAAATGCGAGACGATTCTGCTCAAAAAAAATGACATGACGATGCCGCCGAAAGTATCGAGAGTAAAAGCAAGTCCAATGTGTGCGGCGCTGACGCCATGCTTGTTGAGAATGGTGGGAAAGGTCACCAAATTTATTCCCATAGCCATGGCGAAAAGCAAAATACTTAAGAATAAGAAATTCAGCTCACGCGAAAAAACCAGCTGTTGAAAAAACTTTGGCATTTATTTGATTGCTTTGTTGAAAGATGCGAAGCCAGCATTAGTTTTTTTCTAAATCTTTTTTGCAAATTTTTTATTACCAAAGCATCAAAATGTCCGACTCAAAAACTCCGCTTCTCGATTTGATAAAATCTCCGGCAGATTTAAAAAAATTCTCACTGCCAGAAATTAAACAAATTTCTGACGAGCTACGCTGCGCTACAATTTCAGCAGTGTCTCAAACTGGCGGACACCTCGGCGCGGGGCTTGGAGTTGTCGAAATTACCACTGCACTTCATTATGTTTTTGACACGCCGCACGACAAAGTAATTTGGGATGTTGGACACCAAGCTTACCCACATAAAATTTTAACGGGGCGCCGCGACCGCATGAATACTATTCGCCAAGCTGGTGGTCTTTCGGGATTTACTAAAAGAGCGGAAAGTGAATTTGATGTTTTTGGTGCGGGACACAGCTCTACATCTATTTCGGCGGCACTTGGAATTTCCGTTGCCAAAAAATTCAAAAAAGAAAAATCCCACGTAATTGCTGTAATTGGCGATGGTGCAATGTCGGCGGGCATGGCTTATGAAGCCATGAATAACGCGGGTGCACTCGAAGATGAATTTTTCCACGACAATCGTTTGATCGTAATTTTAAACGACAACGACATGTCAATTGCGCCGCCAACTGGGGCGATGTCGCATTATTTTTCGCGTCTTGCTGCGTCAAAATCTTATTTAAAAATTCGCGATTTAGGCAAAAAACTTTCGGGAAAATTGCCAGACTCTTTGTCACGCTTTCCCCGCAAATTTGAAAAAGCCGCCAAAGAATGGTGGATGGGCGGCAATATTTTTGAAGAGATGGGCTTTTACTACATTGGCCCAATTGATGGTCACGATTTAGATGTTTTGGTTCCGATTTTAAAAAATATTCAAGCCGATCAATCAACCGATCCAATCTTGATTCACTGCGTTACCGAGAAGGGTCGCGGCTACGTCGAAACCATGAAATCAGAAGATAAATTACACGCCGTAGCAAAGTTTGATCGCGAAACTGGCGTGCAAGAAAAAGCTGTCGCGCCTTTTCCAAATTATTCAAAAATTTTCGGAACGCGTCTTGCGGAGCTGGCAAAAAAAGATGATAAAATTTTAGCAATCACGGCCGCAATGCCGGGAGGAACGGGCTTGGATGTCTTTGCTAAAAATCATCCAAAAAAGATTTTTGATGTGGGAATTGCAGAACAGCACGCCGTAACTTTCGCTGCGGGACTTGCCACTGAAGGCTTAAAACCATTTGCCGCAATTTACTCAACTTTTTTACAACGCGCTTACGATCAAGTAGTTCACGATGTTGCAGTGCAAAAATTGCCGGTGCGTTTTGCCATTGATCGCGCCGGATTCGTTGGTGCTGACGGCCCAACTCACGCCGGTTCGTTCGACATTGCTTACTTAATTAATTTGCCAGATTTCGTTTTGATGGCGGCTGCCGACGGGCAAGAATTAGTTAAAATGGTGAACACCGCAAATGCCATTGATGACCGGCCGAGCGCTTTCAGATTTCCGAGAGGAGACGCCACTTCTGAAATAAATTTTTTGGATGATGAAATTTTAGAAATTGGCAAAGCCCGCGTCATTCAAAGCGGCGAGAAGATCGCCGTAATTTCCTACGGCACAATTTTAAGTAATGCTTTGGCCGCAGCAAAAATTTTGGAAACAGAAAATAATCTAAAAATCACTTTGGTGGACGCGCGTTTCGCCAAACCTTTTGATGAAAAATTATTTACTGAACTTGCCAAAACTCACGAGGCAATTATCACCATCGAAGAAGGCACAATTGGCGGCTTCGGCTCGGCTGTAGCGCAATTCTTGCTTTCAAATGGCTTGCTTGATGGCAATTGTAAATTCCGCTCTTTGGTGATGGATGATAAATTCATCGAACAAAATAAAGTCGAAGTAATGCGCGACGGGGCAGGAATTGGTGTGAGAGATGTGGTTGAGACAGTGAGAAAATTGTCATCTATTAACTAACTCGGTGTCACCCCGTCGAATGACGGGGTCCATTTAGTCGCGAATTAGTTTTTATAATTTAAGACTTAAATCTTGACGAGATGGACCCCGTCATTCGAC
>CAIRMX010000123.1 GCA_903879805.1 uncultured Alphaproteobacteria bacterium
CCAGAACACCGAGTTTCAGGCCCTTCGACGACGCTTACGCTTTGCTCAGGGACCTATGAAATTAAGAATTGGAGTTATTTCAAAAACTATGCAGACAAAACCAGAATTAAAAATCATCGCCGATCACCTAAGATCATCATGCTTCCTAATCGCTGACGGCGTGCTGCCAAGCAATGAAGGCCGCGGTTACGTTCTACGCCGCATCATGCGCCGCGCCATGCGCCAGATTCACAAGTTGGGTGCAAAAGAAGCGACAATGTTCAAATTAGTCGATATTTTAATCAAAGAAATGGGCGCGGCTTATCCAGAATTGGCGCGTGCTCGCGATACAATTATTGATGCATTAAAAAACGAAGAAGAAAAATTCCGCGAAACTTTGGAGAAAGGTTTGAAGATTTTGGAAGAAGAAATCGCCAAATCAAAAAGCCAAAAATTCTCCGGCGAAATTTCCTTTAAACTCTACGACACTTACGGCTTTCCGCTTGATTTGACTCAAGATATTCTCAAAGAAAAAAATCTCGAAGTTGACGTTGAAGCCTTCAATCGCGAAATGGAATTGCAGCGCGAGCGTGCTAGAAAAAACTGGTCTGGTTCTGGCGAAGAAAAAGAAGATAATTTGTTTTTCGAACTCAAAGAGAAATTCGGTGAAACCAAGTTTTTGGGTTACGAGAAACTAGAAAGCTCTGCAAAAATTTTATTTATCTCAGAAGCACCAAACGCTTTTGTAATTTTGGATCAAACCAGCTTTTACGCCACTTCCGGCGGACAAAAAGGTGACGATGGAAAAATCACTTGTGGTGACAATGTATTTACAATTTCTGAAACCAGAAAAGCTGCTGGAAATTTATTTCTGCATTTAATTTTTGACACCAAAGGCCAATTAAAAGTTGGTGACGCAGTTACAACTCAAGTAAATTGCGAAAGTCGCAAAACCCGCGCCGCCAATCACTCGGCAACTCACTTGATGCACAAAGCTTTGAAAGAAGTTTTGGGAAATTCGATTTCACAAAAAGGCTCAAATGTTGACGCGGAATATTTCACTTTTGATTTCAATTTTAACCGCGCGATGACAGCGGAAGAAATCAAAAAAGTTGAAGATTTGGTTAACTCAAGAATCAAAGAAAATAACTCGGTAAACACTAATTTAATGGCGCTGGACGCGGCTCGCGAAAGTGGCGCTGAGGCTTTGTTTGGTGAAAAATATGACGCTGAAGTTCGCGTGGTGAAAATGGGAAATTCGGTGGAATTATGCGGCGGAACTCACGTTAAAAATACTTCCGAGATCGAAGCATTTAAAATTATCTCAGAAAAATCAGTCGCGTCAGGAATTAGAAGAATCGAGGCTAAAACTGCATCGGGATTAAAAATTTATTTGGCCGAGCAAGAAAAAAAGCTGGGCAATTTGGTTGAAGATTTGAAAGAAAAAATCAGCAAAAAAGATCAGGAAATTTCTGAACTTGGCGGCTCAAAACCAGATAATTCACACGCTGGTGAAAGTGATGCAAAAGTTCTTGAAGAAATTTTGAAGAAAAAAGACAAAGAAATTGAACGTCTGAAAAAGCAAATTTTGCTCAGCGGTTTAAACAATTTAAAAGCTGAAAAAATTGGTGACGTTAATTTGGTAAGCCACGTTTTTCTTGACGCCGAAGCCAAAGATATTCGCGAAATTGTTAGCGACATTAAGGCAAAAAAAGAATTTCAAGATTCAGCAATTTTCGCCCTTTTTGGCTGCAAAGACGGCAAGGTTGCGGTTTGTGTTGCGGTTAGTTCGAACCTTTTAGAAAAATTCGATTCCGCAAAATTAATCGCGCCAATGGTTGAAGCAGTTGGTGGCAAAGGCGGCGGTGGCAAAAAAGATTTAGCGATGGGTGGCGGGGTTAATAAAGATGGAATTGCTCAAGCGATTGAGGTTTTGAAAAATTTGATAAAATAACCAATATTTACAGGTCCCTGAGCAAAGCCCAAAGGGCGTCGTCGAAGGGCCTGAAAACCGGTTTTCAGG
>CAIRMX010000124.1 GCA_903879805.1 uncultured Alphaproteobacteria bacterium
GCGTGGTGAGGAATTTGTGGGTTGTTCAGAGGTTCCATTACTATTTTTTTTGAATCAGAAATTAAAGATATATTCTAAGTGAGTCCCACATTTAACTTGTTGTAAGTTTAGGATACAATCTAAATTGACTATATTGAGAAAAAGGTTAGTCGGTTAGTTGACTACTAATTAATAATAAGTATTATTTAATAATTAATCGTATTAACAAAAAACTTTTTTACCTATGACCGCAGTTACTATAAAACACGACGACACCGTCTCTTTAAAAGTTCCTCACTATCTTGTTGAGAGGCTAGACAATATTGCTGAAAAAGAAGATCGGAGCAGAAGCTCTTTGATCAGAAAGCTTATCGTTAACTACATAGAAGATTATGAAGACGTCAGAGATGCTATGAAAGCCCGTGCTTCCTACGAAAAAAATCCAAATTCTGCCACCTCTCTTGATGAGTTAATGAGTAGCATGAATGTATCAAACAGAGAGCTAGATAAAATTAATCTAGATTAAAATGTGGCAGATTAAGTTTGGTATCGAAGCAGAAAAACAACTACGCACAATTGATCGCAGCTCTTCTTTAAAAATTCAGAAATATCTTAAAGAAAGAGTAGCTCCAAACCCAATGACCTTTGGCAAGGCCTTATCTGTTAATCTGAGAGGATTTTGGAGATATCGAATTGGGGATTATAGAGTGGTGTGCGATCTCAGAGAGAATGAGCTTGTGGTGCTGGTTGTTAAAGTTGGACACAGGAGTAAGGTCTACGACGGTTTTTAAAATCAATTTTTGATTCAATAAATTTATTTAAAACTGGCATGAAAAAAATTCTGTTTATGAGTTTAGCGCTATTACTTGCTAAGCCAAATCTAGCTATTGCCGACTGCTTTTTGGCGACAGAAAGCAACAAAATAATCAAACAAAATGGTGATTGTAAATCACGTCATACGCCATGCTCTACTTTTAAAATTGCTATTAGTTTGATGGGTTACAACGAAGGAATTCTTATTGATGAAACTCATCCCGAGTTACCATTTAAAGAAGGATATGTCGATTAGGGGTAACTACAGGATTCGGGTTATAAGGTACGTTAAGATTTCTAGAGGCAGGTATACCAACGCTATAGGATTTTCTAAAATGTAATAATTTTTAGATCAAAAACTTTTATTATTTCAAAAATAGAAAATACGTGTTAGCCTTTAATTTGTATGGGTGGAAGTCGGTAATTTTTCAAGCTTGAAAAATCCTTAACGTACAATTTTGTCCGTTTCCTGCAGTTAACCCTTACTGAATTTATTTGCCAGAAAACGAAGGGTGACCCCTCGATTTCTGGTAAAAAAAGATAGTTAAAAAGTTCTGTGGAAGCAAGTGGAATATGGGGTGGGGAGGTATTTCAGGATGGACTAGTTAGTTAGGTTATAATCGTACATCAAACTTTAGTAATTTAAAGTTTGTAGTTAATCAAAATTTGTAGATTTCGCTACGATGCCCAATTTCAACAACAATAACAATCAACTTTTCACCTTCTTTGGTACAAATTAGGTGATAGTCACCCACTCTAAATTTATAATATCCTCCAAGATCACCTACTAGAGGCTCAAGGTAGGCGGCGGCGCTAGTTATTAATTTTTCCAGAATAGCCTTTTTCATTCTTGACCGGATAGGTTTGTCCAGATCATTGATTTGTTTTTGCGCCTTCCTGGTAAAGATAATTTGCCAGACCATTAATTTGTATCCTTAAAAACTTCATCAAAAGAGACGAACCCTTCGCCACTGTCTTTTGCAGCTTTTAAAGTTCTTTGTGCGCTTAGCATATCTTGCATATCTTGAAACTTTTGTTCCAAAATTTCGGTCAGACCTTTCTTGATGTAGTAGCTTTTTGATCTTCCTTCAAATTCAGAAACTTTTTCTAGTTTCAGAGCCAAGCTCTCGTCAATGTGAGCAGAAATATTAATTGTCATAAAATCAGGATAAGTAATTAAAGTTAGTAGAACTTACTAAATTAGATAAAAATAACAGGTATTACTAATAGCAGTCAAGATAAAATAAGGGGCGTTTGTAATCTGTTCTAAAAATGTACTAAAAAACCTCCCATAAGAATTGCCTCAAAAATCTCTAGGAAAAATCTTGCTTTACAGGCTTTTTCAAATGTACTAAGAAACCTAATGGTTTCTTGTTATATTTAAAAAACGAAAAAGTAAAAATGCTAAAAACTGCTCTCTACATCCGAATCTCAAAAGCGGATGGATCTCAAAATACTGATCGTCAGTTTACTGAACTTCGAGATTTTGCTAAATCCCAGAATTGGCAAATCGTTGAAGAAATTGAAGAACACATCTCCGGCAGAAAAACAAAAAGAAGTGGAACTGAAAAATTGCTAAACTTAGCCAAATCAAATAAGATTCAAAAAGTTCTAATCCATGAAGTTTCAAGGCTGGGAAGAAATGCCTGTGATACCTACAACACAGTAGAGGGCTTAGCTAAACACAAAGTCTCAGTCTTCGACTATAACCAAAGACAAGAAACCCTAGATTCCAATCATCAAAAAACGATCTACGCCAATATTATCCTTCCAGTTCTTGCTGGATTATCTGAACAATGGCTTCAACAACATATCTACAGAATTCAATCTGGACTCAAGCAGGCAAGGTTGAAAGGAATAAGAATTGGTAGACCCAAGCAAGATAAAACCAAGAAAGAGGATGAAATCCTCGAGATTAGAAGAAGAGGCTACATCGAGGACGAATTTGGCAGGAGAATAAAGGCTTCCCAAGCCAAGATTGCCAAATATTTAGGTGTATCTCAGGAAACAGTGAGGAGCTCCTTGATCAAGCATGGACTCCGAGGTAGAATTGCAATTGTGCAGTGATATTGAAATTACAAACTGTAATCAAATAATAAACAAATGATTGCGATTGCTCCTAGTATGATTGGAAAGCCAATTTCAAGCAAATACCACCTCACCACCTGAAAACCTTGGCTTTCCATATAAAGAGCCTCAGAAATGGCCATGTCCTTAAATATGTTATTAACTTGTTTTAAAAAAATTATCGACTGTCTTCGAAAAGTGTTGTTAACAATTTCCTCATAATCTTCTTTAGAAATCTTTTTTCTTAAATTTGGTTCAAGTTTTGAGTAAGGGGCTTCTTCTACTATTCGCTTTTCAAGTAAGCTCATCCGTTTTTGAAGAGGTTTCATTTGGTCAGATTCTATTTGTGGAATCGACAGATTATGAAATCCTTCATAGGCTCTTAATCTCTTTTTGTCAGACCTGATGTCTGTTATTTTCTCGTAAGCAACGCAGAAAAAATGACAGAGGTGGTAAAGAATAATTAGATATAATCCAATAAGAATTTTACATTCATCTAGGTTACTAATTATCAGCCCGGAAATATTAATATTTCCGCCTACATAAGCATCAGATAGTTTTAGAAAAATTGTAATTGTGGAAAAGAATATAAGATTTCTTCTAACCTTATTAGAATTATCTGATAGATCGTTGATGACCTTTTGATCTTTCTTTAACTCGGAGAGTTTTTTCTCCAGTGATTTTTCTGCTGGCTCCGCAATAGAATTATTATTCATTAAATTCTTAGATTTTTTAGTTTATTCTCTAAATTGGAATGGGAGTTGCTTCTAAACGTAGTTTCTTGGAAAGAATCAACCCCTTTAATATCTTCCACAATATCTGGAGCCATAGATTCAAGATAAAAGTAGATCAAATTATGTAGAGCTTCAGCGCTGAAGACAAGATTCACAATTGGTTCATGATGGAAAATTCTATTTCTTAGTTTTCTGATATTTTCTAAATCAGCGCGGATGTTTTTAATATTTAGATCTAAGCCAGTATTGCTGTGATTTGAGAATACCATTTGTAGAGCGCCCTTTTTCTGCCATATTTTGGCTTCGTACTTCCTGTGAAAAAGACTTAGCCAGAAGCCAAAATTCAGCTCCGCTATCATGTTATCCGAATTTAACTCTTTCCGAGTTTTGGCCAAACTCTCCTTGGCGTTACGCAAGTTTGTTAGCTCAATATCATAAAAGAAATTTGTCTGTTCTAACTCCACCCAATCACTACCGACAACTTTCGTTAAGGCTTTTGAAATCCGATTCCTTAAAATAATCTCTAAGAAATGGATTGATGGATAAAAAGATTCGCACAAAGCAACATTCTGGAAATAAAGCTCTATTGGTTTTTTTGGGTCTAATATCTCGAACGTTTTAATTCTGGCCTCAGAGAGGTATTTTCTAAATCTATCCATTTTTGGTATTGATCCTTAAAGTGTTGTGTGCATATTGTGTGCATAGACCTTGGTTGCCCAATACTCTAAATGCCTCTTGAGGGCTTAAATTCTCAAGTTCTAATCAGAGCACGGCGCCAAGGTATTTTTTTGCCTAAAATTAAATCTGCTTTTCTTGGAACCTCTTCAAGAAATTTCGTCGCTTCCTTAAATAAGGCAATTTGCTATTAGATGTTTCCCAAAATAATTGTCTAAGGTATTTTTAGTGCGCCTGACGCCATATAAATCAAGGTCTTGGCCTTCTATCTCACCAAAAAAAGCGGAATCAATTTTCCCTTTTTAAACTCAAGTCTTTTAACCCCTCCGGCCCGCTCCATTCGCTCCTAATTTTTCCTGCGTAAAAATTCTCCGCTCCCGTGTTGTCGGGATGAAAAGACCTGACTTTAAGAAAATTGATCTGTTTTGAGGGGGGTTTTCCGAGGGGCGGAAAACTGGTTCATTGGTTTTAGGCGCCAGCCATTTTCTGAAATCAAGGTAGTAAAATCCTGCGGCCGCACCATTTCTTAATTCTAAGCAAATCTAGGTCGCAAATTTTGATCTTTAGTTTTTTGGTTGAAGAAAATTTCCGCTCCAAGATTTGCTAAGAATCAAGAAAACCGTGCCTCGGATTTTCTCCACCTTTCCCTTCAGTTGCTATCGCTCCTTTCGGTGACTTCAGAAAATGTCCATCCGTTCGTTTCACTCACTTCTCCTGACGCTCGCCGCTTGGCAGAGTTTCATAAGCAACAGCACTTTTTAAGTGCTTTGTTTTCGAAACTTTTAGCCAACAAAATAGAGGAGAGTCATACAATGAGCGATCAAATCAAAATCAGTTTTAAAGAATATCTTTCAGAGATTTACGACAAGCCAAGTAAGCTGCACGAAGCCTACAGGTTGTTTAGAAATTACAGCCCAAGAAACAGAATTCTTGCCGAAAGCCAATTACTCAATCTTGAACCAATAAACACCTACAAAGGATGGCAGGATTTAGGCAGACAAGTTAAAAAAGGCAGTAGAGGTATTTCTTTATTTTTGCCAGTTGTTAGCAAAAAGAAAAAAGATAATGAAGAAGCTAAAGACAAGAAAGAAGGTGAGGGCGAAGACAACAGCAATCCCACAATCAAACTTTCTTTCTCAGCTCAATTTGTCATGAAAAGGCACTGGTTCACTTTGTCTCAAACAGAAGGAGAAGAATTTAAGCCGGAAGAATTACCAAATTTTGACGTTAAAAAAGCTCTCGAATCTTTTGGAATTACTCAAGAGGATTTCCACGACATCAACGGTAATTGCCAAGGCTATGCAATCCCAAGCAAGAAACATCATCGCCATTAACCCTTTAGCTTACGCGCCTTACAAAACAACCATTCACGAAATCGCCCACTGTTTACTTCACAAAGAAAGCTCTCAAATCATTGACGGAGCAGAGCTTGATTCTTCGATCAAGGAGTTTGAGGCAGAAACAACCGCTTATTTGGTTTGCTGCTCACTTGGTAAATTTGAACATTTGGAATACTCGAGAGGATACATTTCGAACTGGATCAAAAGAAATGACATCGAGGAAGAAAATTTCAAACGTGCTTTTGACGCTGCAAATAAAATTCTAAAAGTCGGATTTTTGGAAGGATCTTTTTCAAGGGAGGGCGAATAAATGTTTTTAGCAATTGACCAATTTAATCAGAAACATCTCCTCAAAACCAAGCACCCAAGAAAAGAACTTCTTGAAAGATTTTGTGCCACGAAGGCGACAAAAATTTACCAAGATGATGCGGGTGGAAAATCTTATCATGTTGGTTATGCCATCCAAGGAATGTGGTTTACACTTTACAAGTTATCTGAATTTCGCCGACCCTAGGGGAGAATTTCCCCTTCAATCTTCCAACCAAATTCTGCTTTAAAAATTGGCTCTTATCAAACCAAAGTCTGATGGCGAGCGTCGAAAATTTAAGAAATAGCTTGTGAGACAATTTCTTAAATTTAAAGTCCTATTTATTAGTTTAACCCAGAGGCAGGATAGTAAAGATTGTGGGAACAAATGAGAAATGCCCCACAAATCATCCGTATTAAAGCAACTCGAGTCATAATTTAGGAGAGAGAACCATGGATGCAGAATTCAAATTTCGCTGCGAACAAGAGGAAAAAGATCTACTGTTTGCTTTGGCAAAAGAGGTTAAAATTGCCCCGAGTGAGTATCTCCGGTTGCTGATAAAAAACCGAGAAAAACCTATCGTTAGAGAAACTTGGCAAGCAAAAAGGGTTCGCGAGGAAGAGATCAAAAGTTCGATTATTGAAAGCTGCTACAACCTCGGAAAAGTCGGAGTAAATCTAAATCAAGTAGCCCATTACCTAAATTTAGAACACCTAAAAGCGCTCGATGTCAACGAACCAACAATCGAAAAACTACTTCTTATTGACCGACTAAATTCTAGCGACCTCACCTTCATTCGAGAAAATTTATCTGTCCTCGATGGAGTAACGCGCGAAATTCAGACGATGATCAAAGAGCTATTGGCCAATAAACCCAAAAGTGAAGACGCCTTAATCAAGTCGGCAAAGACTACGGCGAAGTCAAAAACAAAGACCGAAGTCGTGTTAAGGAGTGACAATGTCTAGTCCCTCCAATTACAGCTTTTTCAAAGCCGGCAACCTCATATTTGAAGATGATGATCTTCAAAAGCCGGTAAGAATCAGCAAAGTGGCCAATATTTTACCAAACTCTTTGCGCGGAAAGGGCTTTGATCTCAAAACCCCTCTTTTTGCCAAAAGATTGACGAGCCTAGATTATCTGCGAGGCATTATTTCTGGAGCTGACGATCCAAAGAATCAAGTTCAGGCAGTAATCAAAGTAATCAGCAGTTCCAAGAATATCAGCGGCGTAAAAGATGCGGTGAATTACATTGCGCGATTTGTTGGATTTGGTTCAGAAGAGGAAATTTCGAAAAGAAATGCTCCAAAAGTAGGAGCTGAAGATGATCTGGGGCTAAAAACCAAGCTCAAACTCGCCAAAAGCACCTGTCTTTACGATCAAGATGGTAATCACATCAAAACAAAGGATGAGGCGACAAAAAAAATTCAGGAGTGGAACCGCGATTTTAAAAAAGGCGAAAATATTATGTCTCACATGTTGTTTTCAGTCGGTGGTGAGGAAGAAAAAAATAAAAAACCGGCCATGTTGGCCACAAAGAAGTTTCTTGAAGACCATTTCAAAGCCCGAGGCTTCGATTATTTTTTCGCCGCACATTACGATACCAAGAATCATCATTTCCACGTCATCGTTAAGAAGAAGAATAAGCTTGGGCTAACTCTCTACTTCGATAAGCATGATCTTTTTGTTCTGCGCGATCAGTACGCGAAAGCACTTACCGCCTACGGAGTAAAAAGAGCGACAGTGGCGCGGATGGATCAAAAGCAAATTCTGGGCAGCATCGAGAAGAAGTTGGCCAATATTCGTGAGCAGAATACTCACTACCAATCAAAATTGGCCGCCGCTCCGGCTGAGAAATTTAATGCCTACGTTTACAAGGCAAGAATATGCACGAAGCTGGAAGCTCTAATCAAAGAAATCGACTATTATAAGAGCGGCAACAAAGAAATGGGCTTTCTCAACAAGGTCAATCTCACCAATAGTAAAATCGACCTCAAAAATCTGAAAAAGCAGATTGTCAAAAGCACCAATGGCGAACAAATCACCAAAGCCATCACAATGTCGATCAAGGCTTTCGCAAAAGATAACGTGATTCTGGCCAAGAAGTTACACAAAGAGTTAAACCTCGATGACACTACTAAGTTTGCCTACCTCAAGCCCAAAGAAACAATAGGCTATCTCAAACAAATTCTCGATAGGCAGTTTGATGAAATCGTCAAAGCTCAACTTCAGCTCAAGCAAGATTTGTCCGGAACAAAATTTACCCAAGAAGAAAGAGGCGTTGTGCAGAAGGGTTTAATTTATTTTGACGAGATGAAGGAGCAGATTCTAAAACTTAAATCCGAAGTTAATAACAGGAGAGGCATGCCAATAAAAGCTACAACTGACGCGGCGATGAAAATGAAGAAACAAGCAAATGAGGCTTCGGAAGCCAAAGATTCTCCTGCAGAATCACTCAAGACGGAGTCCAATTCTAAAAAAGGTACCGAAGAAATGAAAAAGCCCAAATCAAGTTATATCGAAGAGCTGATTTTATCTCGGAAAAATGTTAAAGTTTTCGGCTCTAACGCACCTTATTCAGAAACATCAAAATTCCAGAAAGAGGCTCCCGGTGGAAAAGCAAACTACTTAATTCCGATTCTTAGTGAATCAGACATTAAGCAAGCTTTTCTCGAAGCAGTGCAGGGCAAAACAACCTTTAATCCTAAATTTGTTGCGGTGGCGATGGATAAGGCTTTCGATGAGATTGGGCAAAGAATCCGCTTCGGAGAAAGAAAGGACAGTGAGATTTGCTGGTATGGAGAAGCTGGTTATGTTAAGAGCTACAAAACCGGAGAAATCTTTAAATATGGAGTTGGCCAGATTAAGGCCGAAGACAATACAAACATCCAGTTCAAAGAAATTTCAACTGAAGAGATGGCGCAAAGAATAAAGCGAAGCGAAGAAGCCAAGATCCAATCAGCGCAAGAAAAATTACAAAGAAAAGAAGCGGCGGCGGACAAGGCAGAGAAGATGTTTGAAACATTCTCCGGCAACAGCGAATCTAAATCACGAAATCATCAATATTTACTCAACAAGAAGATCTCAAATATTGGCCAGCACATCTCCGGCATCAAATTTACCGAAGACAATAAAATTGTGATTCCTCTGCGGGGCATCGACGATAATATTTATTCACTTCAATTTATTGGCCAAGATGGCTCTAAAATCTTCCTAAAAGATGGGGAGAAAAAGGGTAAATTTTTTATGATTGGCCAAGAAGCCAATGGCAGAGACCCGAAGGAAATATTTGTGACGGAGGGTTTTGCTACGGCGGCAACAATTTATCAGGCGGTTGATAAACCTGTGGTAGTCTGCTTTGACGCCGGAAATCTTGATCCAGTTATTAGCGGCTTAAAAACAAAATACCCAACTAGTGAAATCATCATTGCAGCGGATAATGATATTTGGGGTGAGCTAAATGTGGGAAAAGAAAAAGCGGAATTAGCAGCCGTGAAATATGGCACTAAGGTAGTTTTACCGGAATTTAATCTTGGACAGAAAGAAGATAAACCTACTGATTTCAACGACTTATCTCAATTAATGGGGAATATTGAGGTTGAGAAGCAGATTAGTGAGCAATTAAAATCTTTTGGAAGAGATCAAAGACTCAAGTTTTCTTGACCACAATTAACAGCAGTATCAGATTAATTTTTGATAAAATTGGCAATCAATAACCATCTAAAATGTTACACTTATTTCTTGATGAAAGTGGAGATTTAGGCTTCGATTTTGTAAATAAAAAACCGTCTAAATTTTTTACCATCACAATTCTAGTTTTGAGCTCAACTGATGCAAATCGTAAGCTAATAAAAGCTATTAAAAAAACGCTGAGTAGAAAACTTAATCTAAAAAACAAAAATAAAGTTCATGAGCTTAAAGGTTCGTCAACAACGATGGAGATTAAAAAATACGGTTCTGTCGCATCTACAACCCAAACCCAAATTCCCCCATTCCAACTCTCAAAGCAACATCTAAAATCCCACTAACCAAGCTCAAGACACAACCATCCCTTTTCTCAAAATCAACCCATCAACATCAAGGTTCTGAAATTCTCAAAGGTAGAGGAGTTACTGTCATTAGCTCCAATAATCTGTCCCTTCTTAATCATGTGGATGTTCTCTATTCCTGAGATAGTAGCTCTAGCAGAGTTAAAGCTTTTGAAGCCTAACATTGGATTTACTCTTTTCTTGATGAAGCGGTGATCTTGCTCTATGAGGTTGTTTAGATATTTGATTTGATGGACTAGAATCTGATTATCTTTGGGAAGATTATCATTTGCTGAGGCAAGAGCTGAGATATTACTACCACTCTTATCAATTGTTACCTTACTTGGAAGAATGTTGTATCTAAAAGCTTTGCGGAAGAAGGCTTTAGCGGCAATGCCATCTCTGTGG
Source organism: uncultured Alphaproteobacteria bacterium (assembly GCA_903879805.1). GTDB lineage: Bacteria > Pseudomonadota > Alphaproteobacteria > Rickettsiales > UBA1997 > UBA2645. The sequence continues at coordinate 10,349 of CAIRMX010000124.1, forward strand.
TTTCTGAGTAAGAACTCTATTGTTTCTCCCCTAGAATCTACTGCACGGTAGAGATAAACCCATCTTCCTTTAAGCTTGATGTAGGTTTCATCCATTCTCCAGCTATGGTTAACCGGTTTCTTGTATTTTCTTACTTGGAGATCTATCAGGTAAGAAAACCCAACAATCCATCTCTGTAGGGTTGAATGATCAATTGAGGCTCCTCTGATACTAGCCATCTCTTCTAGATCTCGGTAACTTAGAGAAAATCTACCCTTCATGTATACGAACAACATGATAACCTCTGGTGAGGAACAAAACCCCTTGAAATGTTTGAGGAATTTTGGGTGGATTAGGGGCTGCATCTTTTTGGAATTATTTTGTTAGATTTGAAGTTGGAATTTAATCAGGTTTGGGGATTTTAGGGGGAAGTCAAGGAGATGCGACAGAACCGTTTTTATTTGGTTGCCTGAAGCTGTTGAACCAAAGGATCGATTTTTGCTTTTTGCTCCTCGGATAAAAATTGATCTGCTTGCTTGGTAAGAAAATCTTTTAGCGAATTAAAAGATCCCGAGATTCCCTCTGAGAGTGCTGCTTTTTTTGCTGGATCCTGTATGACATCAAAATCTGCTGAAAATAATTTTAGGTATGCCAGTGCTGTTATTAAATCGTCTGCATTTTGCGTTTGACCAAATTTCGCTGCGTAAATGGTGCATTTGAGAATCTGCTTTTGAAGCTTGTCATCAACTTTTTCCGACAATTGCAAAGCCTTCTCAAAATCATCTTTCGCCATGTAAGCAATGGCGATGTGCGACGTAGCCTCTTTACTTCCCAAAGACTCTGCAGTGGTAAGATATTTAATTGCCTCATCATAATTTTTTATTCTTCCGTAGCTCTTACCAACTATTAGAGTTGTATCGGGATAATTTTTCATGAAAGAGCATACTTTAATTGCTTCATCATATTTGGCTTCCTTGTACAGGCTTTCACACTCATTTATTTTGCTCATACCAAATTTGTAGCTAGATCCACACCAAAAAATTATCGCAGCAACAAGTCCGAGCCAAACATAAATTTTATGTTTTTTGGTAAAAATATTGCGGTCGTCATTTTCTACAAATGAACGCGAAATCATGTCGTGCAGCATCAATCTTTTTTCGGCGAAAAGAGCTGGGATGATATTGATGATTATTAATAAAAACGCCGCACCAATCATGGCGACAGCTTTGATCAAAACGATCAAGGGTAAAAATAAAAGAAACACCCTCAAGAAAGACATTAGCTTTTTATCGCTGTTAATTGGGGAAACTTTAAGACCAAATATAATGCCGCCCGGTGTGGTCTGATATTGGCGAAGCATGGCAAAATAAGTGACCATCATTACCGGATCACCACTATGTTTGAAAAGCAGGAAATAGGTAAAACTAAATAGAGCAACTAACGAAATATCAAATCCGCCAGCAAGAATTCTCTTTAATAAAAGTTTCATAAATTTTGAAAGTTGTTTGGAATTTATAGTTTATTGTTCATTCTTAATTACAGAATCATATTTCTCAAAGAAATTTGAGAACGTTCTTAAATTCTGTGTCAATTTACCCAAGCTTTAAAGAGGTGAAAAAAGTACCCATTGTTGCTCTAAGCTATTTAACGAGATGTTAGCGGTTAACCAACTCCAATTACTGGATTTACCTCTTTATCTGAAATCAAAGTAACCATGATTCTGCTCATGATATCTGCTTTCTTGTCGTCGGTAATATTGGTGACACCATTTTTTGCAAAATTGCTGATTATTCCTTCCACAATAACTGTGGCATTTTCTACTAGATATTTTCTTGCTTCCATTACCGCCACTGCCTGCTGTCTTTTCAGCATTGAAGATGCGATTTCTGGAGCGTAAGCCAGATGAGATAGTTTCACCTCCTCAACAGAAATGCCGGCTAGTGAAAGTTTCTGATGAAGTTCTGCAGCCAGCTCTTTAGTTATTTCTTCTGCATTACCTCGGAGAGAAGGCTTATCCGATGAGTCATAAGGATGCCTTGCTACTATTGTTCTAACCACACTTTCGCTTTGGTTAAAAATAAATGCTTTGTAATCGTCGACATTAAAGCAGGCTTGAGCTGCATCTGAGATTCTCCAAACCACTACAGCACCAACTTCTATCGGATTGCCACAAAAATCATTAACTTTCAGTTTTTCAGTGTTGAAGTTGAGAATTTTTAAAGGAATTGCAGTTGCTGCAGAAAAGGGAACCGTCCACAAAAAACCATTTTCTTTGATAGTTCCAATGTATTTACCAAAGAAGGTTAGTACTTTTGCTTCATTGGGAGAAACTACTGTGAAGCCAGTTAGTGCAATAATAGCCAAGGGAGCTAATAATATCGTAAGAGGCGAGGGAGTTACGATCAGAATAAGCAAGATGATGGATATGACGACAAGCAGCAAGGCAGCCACAAAGCCGTTAATATAAAAAGCATCTCTGTCTTGCAATGATTGCATATTTAATTGCATATTGTTTACCTACGAAATTTATTTAAACGCAAAAACTTTTTTTGCGGTAAAAACATATCTAAATAACCAACTATTTCTTATGCAAGACTCAATGATAATATTATTACTAACGTTGCTTGCGGCGTTTTATGCTGAAGCAGTCGTACTTTATTTTTTTATTACAACAAAATCATTCATCAAAAATTCACTTAAGACGAAAGCTAAGGTGGTGGATGTTGAGCAGGTGAAGAGTGGCAAAGATTTGCGTTTGAAGCTTTTGGTTGTTTTCAAAGACCAACTCAATCAAGAGGTCTCTGCTAAGATTAATGGTACTGGATTGAAAAGTTGTAACAAAGGTGACGAGGTGGAAATATTGTATCTAAAGAATGATCCACAAAAAGCCAAAATAAATGACTTTTCCGCAATTTATACGATGTTTCGCCTAGTATCCATGATGTCTGCGTTCCTAGTGGTGGTGGCTATTGCACGTTTTTTAACTGAGAAATAAATTTCAGAATCGAAATCTGTATTATGCAGCCTTATTTACAGGCTCTACTTTTGTTAACGTGCTTTAAATTCCGAATTCTGAGGTGACCCCTAGTTGTCACAAGTCCGCCAATGCAATTTGCAACTTTTTTTGCATTGATTGGTGAGGTCCATTTGTTACCCAAGTAATCTTCAGCTAATTTTCGGTCTGCGGTGCTTAATGCTGATGTAATAATGGCAATTTCTCCAATCTCTCCAACATAACCTTGTCCAATTGAAATAGTGCCAATTCCGCTTAGGTGAGCAAGAGCAGCAGGATCGGTATTCTCCGCAGCAAGCACGCCATTGATGCAAGTTTGATTTCCGTAAGATGAGCTGTGAGTAAAAATAAATACTCTTGGTTTGTCTTTCGAACTTGAGTAAGCGCTAATTCCAGAAGGATAAGAGTTAATTCCCTGAGCGTGAATAATTTGATTATCTGCGCTATAGCCAAGAGCCAGAGAATTGTTTGATCCGCTTCCCGGAGTCCCTAAAAAATAGTTATTCGATTTAGAACTTTTTCTCTTCTCAAGGATCATGATTGTGTAATCAGTGCCGTTTAAGAAACTGCCATTGAAGGTGAAATGTTTATTAGGAGTTCCATCAAATTCTACAGCGTGAACGCGGTTAATTGTGTTAGAATAAGTTGGGCTAACGCCTGCCGGAGTTACTATTACTTTATTAGAGGAATTTTTTGATCGTACCAAGTAGAAAGGCTAGCGCCACTTTGAGCCTCAGAAGAATTGAAACTTGAATCTAGGCTGCTTTCTAACCAAAGAGCGGTGTCTTTGAAGGTGCTGATGGGAGAAGATTGAGTGAGGTTTTTTGCCGCAGTTATTCTGAACTTAGAAACCATTCCGTCAGCAACCATAACACCAGCAACAAAGATGCCGATAATTATGATTACGACAGAAACTTCGATTA
>CAIRMX010000125.1 GCA_903879805.1 uncultured Alphaproteobacteria bacterium
AGATCTTTTGCGTGGTTAGAAAAATGCAGAAGACTTTGGAAGAACTGCGAGAGAAAGCTCTCCACCTCTCTCGCAATGATTGAATTGGCGTTTGTGAGGTTGTTGCTTGTTCGGTAAGAAAGACTTAGGACGGGTTCTAAGAACGCAGCATGCTGCTTTCACCGCACTGCGCTCAAGCATCTGATAAGGCCAAATTTGTTTGACCCAACAACTACACCGCTATCCAGTTTTTGCCATCCGTTGCTTGCTATGCGTTGAACTTCTTTTTCTGAAGTACTCGGCATAGTTGGGATCAAATGGATTTGCATCGGCTCTAATCTTCACGTGCCTGATAATTTTTACACTACTCGCTTCAAATAGATCGAGGTATTTAGTGTTATTATTTTTGTCCCTGACTTTGGTTGAAAATATCCAATCTCTCATATTTTGGCTTCGGAAGTATTTTTCCTTACGCCAAGATATTGATTTTGTTGGATGCCTTCTTTTTATCCATTTAGTCAGAGTGCAGAAGATTTCGTAGTCAATATTAGCAAAGGATTTCTTCGCCACAACGTGCCTAAAGTAATTAGCCCATCCTCTTATTTTTGGATTCAGAAAATAGATTAATCCTTCAGTAGTAGCAGTGGGCTTGGATTTGATTATTTCCCTGATGCTTCCAAGGAATAATTTTATACTTTCTTTGGCTGGTTTTATGAGAAGAGTACCATTGTACTTCCTGACGTTGAACCCAAGAAAATCAAATCCGTCATCTATGTGCGTGATCCTTGTTTTCTCTTGCGAGAGTTCGAGACCGCGCTCCTTTAAGAAAGATGTCACCAGTGGTTTAACTTTGTTTTCCAGCAGCTCTCTTGATCTACTGGTTATAACAAAATCATCCGCATAGATTACGACCTTAACGCTGTCAGATACTTCGAAATTGGTTTTTACCAACTTTTCCAGTCCGTTCAGAGTTATTGTTACTAATCTAGGAGAGATCACTCCTCCCTGTGGCGCTCCTTCTTTAGTTTCATAGAAAGAGCCTTTTTCAATATGACCTGATGATAACCACTTTTCCAAAACGGTTTTATCCATGATGGTATTGGTTTTGAGCCAATTGTGGTCAATGCGATCAAAGCATGATTTTATATCCCCTTCCAATATCCATGTAGCACTGCGTTTTCTGCATAGCACTTTGAAACATTGTTCAATGGCATCAGCACAAGACCTTTTTGGTCTAAATCCATAGGAATTAGGGTCAGCTTGAGTTTCAGCTACGGGTTCTAAAGCAAGCAGGTATATTGCCTGCATCGCTCTATCTCTCATAGTTGGAATACCAAGCGGTCTGAGCTTGCCATTTTTCTTAGGGATATAAACCCTTCTCAGAGGCTGCGGATTGTAGCCTCTTCGAGATAATGTCTTGATCGCTTTAATCTTCTGCGGTGAAGATTTCCAGATAACATTATCAATTCCCGGGGTTTTAGACCCAGAACTTGATGTGACTCGTTTTACTGCCAATAATTTAGCAGATAACGAGTGGGTTAGAGTCCACTGTAAGGCTTTCACTTTACCATATCTTCCCTCCCTAGTTGCCTTTGCAATACGCATTTGCAGCCGGTTCACTGACTTTTCCACATTCGTCCAATTAATGGATTCCCATGTTTCAGAGTTAGTTGAAGACGCACCAATCATTGGCAGAGCCATTGTTGTCATTTGCTTTTCCTCATAAATCGGTTCTACATATTATCTTGCAATAAGACGCCAGTTGGACGTGGGCTTGTTTTCACAATCAGGTAACGTTCAAACCTGTATCTGCGCCATTACAGTGCAGCGTTCGCTTTTTCCAACATCCCAAGCCTGCATTATTATCAGCTCATCTTGCGATTTGCATTCCTGCTCTAGGAATAGAGCGGGAATAATACAGGGTTTCCACGTTCCGCCTGAAGAGTATGTTGGGTTAGGTGGTTGCTATCGACCGAGAGACCTGTTGATCACGAAACTATTGTAGAAACATAGTTTACCAATCTCTTTTACCTTTTGGTTTGAGCGTAAAAGCCATTTCCGCTCATTCTATCTTACGGTCTTTATCGCAACTTTGCATATGCTCACCATACCAACTATCTAGCCTTTACCCGGTTTATGGCTACCAGGAGGATACTCCTCTCACGATTTGTATCCCGTTAAAAAAAACTTACGGCATTGTCCCGGTCGCTCTTTATTCAGACCGGTAGATTCACCCGGTGATACAGGTGGTTCCTTAACTTAAAGAAAGAGTGGAACAACTCTTTTATGCGGCATCGAGTCGCACTTCAGCTTGATAGACACTTCTTTTTAAGCAAAATCAATACATTGTAAAGCCTTGATAATAGAGGCTTTGAACATGTTTTGATTATTAACTTTTTAAGAAATTTTTATGTCTATTGACGCCAAAGTTGAATTTTATTTTTTAAGAAATTCAGCAGAAAAATTTTCATCAGATTTAAATCATTTTACCAAGGATGCTCAGAATTTTTCTGATGAGCAGCTTTATGCCATAGATTCATTTTGTGATTATATTCGCGACAACATGGCAAATATTAAGAAAGAACTCGAAAGAAGGCTTAATCGAGAATAGACATTTCATGAGTATAACGGGTGCCACAGTATACGAAATCGCACTTTCTGATCACTATCCTAGGCATTAACTTCCTCACTCCTTTTAAAGCATCGAAGGCAATTGCAAAGGTAGTTCGAGAAAAACGATTGTCGCTGAGCTTAAGCCAACAAACATTTCTAGTTGCGATTAATCAGCTTACCAATCAAGCGAATACTATCTGCAGACACACCATATTCCTTAGCCAAAATCTCCCAATTTGCCAGCGCTGCTTGTGTTTGATCTACAATTTCGGTAATGCGTGTTTTAGCTATTTTAGCTTTTTGTCCCAACTTAATTAGATGATCGACACTAGGATTTCGTCCTTCACCCACAACCATGGTGCTTTGCTCGCCACGTGGACCAGATGAGAAAGTTAAGTCATAAGCTGGCGACAATTTCCATTCGCCTTTTTGATTCATCAAAAAACTGAAATTTTTGGAATGATCATCGCGGTTATGCGCAAGAACATTAAACACGGCCAGCTGATATAATTTTTCAATCTCGCGGGCGTCTTTTGTAAGTGTGCTGGTCAGCGCAATTAAATCTTCGTAATCAAGTGATGGCACTCTGAAATCAGAATGCAATAAGCCACAGGCCGTGTGCATATGAAAACGTTCTTTGCCATTTCGATCAAAGCGCTTAACCGCAAAATAACCCGCACCTTTCTTGGCCTCAAACAAATGAACATCAGGCATTGAAATACCGGCTTTTCTAGCCATCAAAGCGTAAACATATTCAATTGCACCAGCGTCATTGCCATCTTGCGCGCTGCTAAATTTTACAATCCAGGGCTCATAGCTTTCCGGCAAATCATGAGTACCGTGAATTATGTTTGTGTAATCATTATTCAAACCGATCAAAGCTTTTGGGCGCGCGCCAGCTGAAGAGCCATTTAAGGCTAGAAGATCTTGCAAAACCTCATCTGAAGCTCCATCTAAAACTTCCTGCGTTTGTTTGGCTAGCGTGTCCAAATTAATCTTGTTGCTGTTCTCGCTGGTGCTGTGATCTGGTTCATAAACAAGAGCGCCAAGGCCACTTAATCCAATATGCGTCAAACGATCTAGTGGCGTGATGTCGGAAGGTAAAATTCCAGAAGCTCTGGCAAAACGATCAAAAAGCAACCTGCCCCATCCATCCGGAAGACTGTCATTAAAAACTCCGCCAAGCCCTTCAAATAAATTGTAATCAAAGCTGAATACTCCTGATTTTAGTGGCAGGTGAAATGGTGAAATATTGAGATTTTGCTCAATAAATGAGTCGCGATACTGAAAATAAATTTGACGATTATTTATCGCTAAACGCCCAACAGGAATGATTTCATCACAAAAATTTAGACCAACTTTTACTTCTTTTACTGAATTTTTCATCTGCGGTTTCCTCTTTTGCGTGTTGGTTTCTTATTGGCTTCAAGAACTTCATCAATTGAAGAAAACTCAGACTGATTTGGCTGAATTGATTTGATGACATTTTCAAGCCCGCCCAGAACCATTTGCAGTTTTAAAAAAGCCTCCAAAGAAATAAGCCCTTTTTGTTCAAATTTGCGCAAGGTTGGCAAAGCAACACCAGAGCGTTCGGCCAAACCTTGCTGAGTTAGCCCCATTGCAAGCCGTTGTAAACGGACATTTTCGGCAATTTTTTCTTGGGCTTTCGCAACCGTAGTAAGTGATAACATTATATTAGATATAAATTCAAAATAGAGCAAGTAATATCCTGATGTTAATATTTACTCGTGCTCAAGTCAATAAATTGTAAATTTCATTTATGACCAATTCCAAGCCCAATTAACTGAATTTCTAACTTCTGTTCTGCTCATTCTTTTGCATTTTGAGCCTGTCGCAAACCCACCCACCCCCCCAAAAAAATCCAACCTAAAAAGATTTAGCTCAAATTTTTTTCTCGGATTTTTTTGGAATTTGTGGGGGTTTCTTGCGTTTTGATTGGTGGTTTTTTGGTAATTTTTATTTATTTCTTGCGGTTTGGATGCAGCTATCCCTTG
>CAIRMX010000126.1 GCA_903879805.1 uncultured Alphaproteobacteria bacterium
GAGTTTGTCACCCCGTCTTCACGACGGGGTCCAGTCAGCGCGGTACATACTAAAAATTTTACAAAAAAAACCATGATCAAAGGCATCAAAATCGCGACTACAAATTGCGGCATCAAATATAAAAATAGAGACGATCTTTTACTCGTTGTCTTCGAGCAAGAAGCGCGCATCGCGGGCGTCTTCACCAGCTCTTCAATGCCGGCGGCATCAGTTTCTTGGTGCAAAAAAAATATTGAGCAAGGCACGGCAAAAGCCTTGGTGGTCAATGCCGGAAACGCCAATGCCTTCACCGGAAAAGCTGGTGAAGAAACAGTTTTAGCAACGGCGCACACAGCATCTAAAGGCTTGCACTGCAAGGATTCACAGGTGTTTGTTTCTTCAACTGGCGTGATTGGAGAAATTCTTAATTCTGAATTAATCACCAACGCCATTCCAAAAATGTTAGAAAATTTGGCAAGCGATGAAGCAGCGTGGGACAAAGCTTCAAGAGCCATCATGACCACCGACACTAAACCAAAATTAATCAGAAAAACTTGCGAAATTGCAGGCCACCCAGTGTCACTAATTGGATTTGCCAAAGGCTCGGGCATGATCGCCCCTAACATGGCAACCATGCTGGGCTACATCTTTACTGACGCCAATATCTCGGCGCCAACCTTGCAAATTTTATTGAAGGAAGCAGTTGAAACCAGCTTCAACTCAATCACGGTCGATTCAGATCAATCAACCAACGACACCGTTTTATTTTTCGCCACCAAAGCTGCCGGTAATCACGAAGTTACCGACTCAGGAAGCGCCGACCTCACCTCTTTCAAAGCAGCTTTGCATGAGCTGACTTTGGGCCTTGCCAAAATGATTGTGGTTGACGGCGAAGGCGCCAAAAAATTAATCGAGATTGAAGTAGAGGGAGCAAGAACAGCAGCGCAAGCCAAAGAAGTTGCTTTCGCCATTGCCAATTCACCTTTGGTTAAAACCGCAATTGCGGGCTGCGATCCCAACTGGGGACGCATTGTAATGGCGGTTGGCAAATCTTGCAAAGAAACCTCACCAGAAAAAATCATCGTAAAAATCGGCGATCATCAGCTGACGCAAAATGGCGCTAAACATCCTAATTACGTTGAAAAAGTAGTTCACGAATATTTAAAAAACTCCGAAGTAAAAATCTCGGTGAACCTTGGCATTGGCGCAACCAGCGCGATTGTTTGGACTTGCGACTTGAACGAAGAATACATCAAAATTAACAAAGATTATCGCAGCTAATGACCAAAACTCACGCCGAATTTAGATTTGAAAAAGCGCGCCAACGCTTGTCGAACGCGCTTGAAAATCTGGAAGATGCGATGAAACGCAAGTTGCATGAAGAGGCAATCGAGTCACGCATGATTGGTGCTGCCGACAACGCAGCTGCAACGGTAATGGAACAAGAAATCATCATTCAGAATCTCACTTTAGAAGTTAACAATTTGCAGCAATCCTTGTCGGACTTGGGTCGCGAGACTGAATTTTCTAACATCAAAAATAAAATTTTCGCTGAAAAGCTCGCCGCAATTCGCGATCAACAAATGAGTTTGATTGCAGCGGTGGAAAATGATTTGGCCAAAATTGCTCAGGCCATCAAAGACGAAGAGGAATCATGATTATTGAATTGCCGATTGGAAAATCGAATTACCAAATTACTTGCAAACAGTCCGAGCAAGAAAGGCTGTCGCACTTGGCCGAGAAGCTAAATAAAAGAATCAACCGCCTCGCCGCGCAAATGCCAGACAAGGATGACAATAGTTTGTTAGCAATTGCGGCGCTGCTTTTGGAGGGTGAATTAGAGCAATCGCAAAATCACGATGACAGTGACGAAGGCGCGAAACTCAACGATCAAGACGTTTATGATTCGGTGAGCGAGACCATGGAAAATATTGCCGATTACGTGGAGAAGCTGACTAAAAAAATTCAGAATTACTAATGAAATCAAAGCTGCGCGAGGATTTTAGAAAGAAGAGAGCGGCGTTGACGCCAGAAGAAGTTGCCAAAAAATCAGCAGAGATTTGTCAGAATTTTATTAATAATTTACTGCCGAAAATTTATTTCGCGCCGTCATCCTTCTCACTTTACCTAGCCTCAGCAAACGAAGCCTCACCCGCGACACTCGCAGAATTTTTTACAGAAAATAAAATCGAATTTGCCTACCCAAAAATCATCCAACAAAACCAACCGCTCGAATTTATTTTAGCCGAAAAAAATCTGCACTTCGCCGCCAATCAGTTTTATCCAAAAATTCTCGAACCAGTTAACGGCAAAAAAACTCTACCCGACTTTTTAATTTTGCCGCTACTCGCCTTTGACGATGATTTATCGAGGCTAGGCATGGGCGGCGGGTTTTTTGATCGAACCATCGAAAAGTTGAAAATCGAAAAACCAAATTTAATTACCATCGGTCTAGCCTATGATTTTCAAAGGGCTGGCGCAACTCTGCCAACTGAAAATACCGACCAGAAGCTTGATTTTGTTGTGACGGAAAAAAATATTTTTGCGCGAAGCTAGCTGTGCGTTAATCTGAGACAGACTTAAATTTTGTAAATTAATAGTTGATTTCAAGATTTTTGATTCTACGTTCGCGCCACGACTTGCTGTCGAGCCAGTCTACAAGCTGCTCTACAGCATGTTTGGTCATTCTACTTATTAATTCAAATAAAGAGATTTCACAATGCACAAAACAGACTTAATCAAAGAAATTGCTAACCAAACTGGTCTTTCTCAAAAAGATGCCAGCGCTTCAGTAGAAGCTTTTTTGAAAGCTACTTCTAAAGCTCTTAAAAAAGGTGACGCTGTTACCTTGATCGGTTTCGGAACTTTCAAAGTAGTTAAAACTGCTGCTAGAAAAGGTCGCAACCCACAAACTGGAAAAGAAATCCAAATCAAAGCCTCTAAAAGAGTTAAATTTGCTGCTGGCAAAGCTTTAAAAGATTCTGTTAAGTAGTTTCTTTAAACCCTTCTCATGAGAAATCGTGAGGAGGGTTTTTTCTTGGTCATTTTTTTAGGAAATTTTTAAAGAAATCTGTTTCGATTTAAAAATTCCTTAAGAGAATAATCTTCAAGAAATCTCCAAAAAAATTTAGTTGTTTCAAAACACAAAATTTTAAAAATTTTGTGCGAGTTACTTCTGTCTAAATTTTTGGCTGAATTTCTGAAAGTTCTCTTAGACCAAGGTTAAATTTTACGCGGGTGATTAGCTCAGTTGGTAGAGCATCTCCCTTACAAGGAGAGGGTCGGCAGTTCGAGCCTGTCATCACCCACCAACCTTCGCTCTTACGAGCTACGGTTGGCAGGCCAGCCCGTAAGGGATGGCGGCCAGAGTAGGTCGTTAGAGCGAAGGTTGCCCACCGTAGCTTTAGCGAAGGAGAGCTCTCGTCACAAGTACAAAGCACTTTCCACAATTTCTCTCGAATAAATTTCTCCCTTCAAAGGGGGTGTAGCTCAGTTGGTTAGAGCGCATGCCTGTCACGCATGAGGTCGCGGGTTCGAGTCCCGTCACTCCCGCCATTTCTTTACAAAACATACAAAGAAATGGCGGCTAGCATCCCACATCATCATTACCGCAAAAATATTAAGAGTCATAATTTGACACCTTAACAAACTTCTACAAAAAGCTTATCTCAACGCACGTTGCCTCTCACATTTCAAGAATTTAATTCCCCTACAAAATGTTCGAACAATCCTTTAAAAACATTGACGATATTCTTCACAAAGACGCCGGATCTTCTAGCGAGCTAGACTACGTTGAGCAAAGCTCTTGGGTGTTATTTTTAAAATATCTCGACGATTTTGAAAAAGATAAAAAAACCCAAGCCGCAATAAATGGCGAGACTTACAAAAATATTATTGAAAAAGATTTTAGCTGGGATGTTTGGGCTGCACCCAAAACTTCTGACGGAAAATTGGATCACCACAATATTAAAGTTGGCGACGATCTAATCAATTTCATCGACCGCGATCTTTTTCCTTACCTAAAAAAATTCAAATCAAGCGCTGAAAGCCCTGACACCATCGAATATAAAATCGGTGAAATTTTTGGTGAAATAAAAAACAAAATTCAAAGCGGCTACAACTTACGCGAAGTGCTAAACATCGTAGATAAAATGAGCTTCCGCACAAAGTCAGAAAAATTCGAGCTGTCGCACCTTTACGAAAGTAAAATCAAAAACATGGGCAATGCCGGACGCAACGGCGGTGAATATTACACCCCTCGCCCGCTAATCAAAACCATCGTCAAAGTTGTAGCGCCAAAAATCGGCAACACAATTTACGATGGCGCCGTTGGCTCGGCAGGATTCTTGGTTGAAGCTTTTGAATATTTAAAAGAACAAAATCCAAATCGCTCAACCAAACAAGATGACATTCTGCAAAAGAAAACCTTTGTCGGAAAAGAGAAAAAGCCCCTCGCCTACATCATCGCAATCATGAACATGATTTTGCACGGCATCGAAGCACCAAATATTTTGCACACCAACACTCTTGCCGAAACCCTTGATATTGAAGAGCGCAGCAAATTCGACATTATCCTTGCAAACCCACCTTTTGGCGGCAAAGAACGCGCCGAAGTTCAAGAAAATTTTGAAATCAAAACCGGAGAAACCGCCTTTTTATTTTTGCAGCATTTCATCCGCTATTTAAAAGCTGGCGGCAAAGCGGCGGTGGTCATCAAAAATACTTTCCTTTCCAACACCGACAACGCCTCAGTTTCTCTACGCAAAAAATTGCTCGAAGAATGCAACTTGCACAGCGTGCTCGACATGCCCGGCGGAACCTTCACGGGTGCGGGTGTAAAAACCGTGGTGCTATTTTTTGACAAAACCACCAAGACCAAAAAAGTTTGGTTTTACCAATTAAATCTCGCGCGAAATTTAGGCAAAACCAATCCGCTAAATGAAAGCGATTTGGCTGAATTTTTGCGCCTACAAAAAAACCAAGAAGAATCAGAAAATTCTTGGTCAATCGACGTTAAAAACATCGACCAAAAAACCCCAATAAAAGCAATGAAATCGAGCTTCGCAACCCCGAAGAAATTTTAACCGAAATCAAAAAACTCGACCAAGAAAGCGCCAAAATTTTAGAAAAAATTCACCAACTTTTTTAATCACCAAAAACACCAAAATATGAAAAAACCCACACCCACAAACCAAGAAAACTCAATCGTAATTTTTAAAGAAAAACAAATCCGCCGCACTTGGCATAATTCGCAGTGGTGGTTTAGTGTTGTTGATGTTTGCGGCGCTTTAACCGAAAGCGCTGACGCTGGAGCCTACTGGCGCAAGTTAAAACAAAGATTGAAAGAAGAAGGAAGTGAAGTCGTGACAAATTGTCACGAGTTGAAATTGGAAGCGCCTGACAAAAAAATGCGCGAAACAGATTGCGCCAACACCGAAGGCATCTTCCGCATCATCCAATCCATCCCGTCACCAAAAGCCGAGCCTTTCAAAAAATGGCTCGCCCAAGTTGGATATGAGCGCATCAAAGAAATTGAAAACCCCGAACTTGCGCAAGCAAGAATGAAAAGCCTTTACGAACAAAAAGGTTACCCAAAAGACTGGATCGACAAAAGACTTCGCGGCATCGCAATTCGCCAAAACCTAACGGACGAGTGGCAAGAGCGCGGCATTTCCAGCGAACTAGAGGAAAATTCAGTTATTCGAAATTTTCGAATAACTGCTAAAGATGGCAAAAATTCACCAATTTTTTTAATCATAAATCACCACAAATATGAAAAATAAAAAAAACTAAAACACTAAAAAACATGGATAAAAACCAAGAAAACCAAATCATAATTTACAAAAGCGCTGACGGCAAAAGCCAAGTTTCGCTTTATGCACAAGATGGAAATATTTGGCTTAGCCAGAAACAGATTGCTGAACTTTTTGACACCTCATTGCCAAATATCAACATGCACATCTCTGCAATCTTGAAAGAAGGCGAGTTGCAAGAAAATTCAGTTATTAAGTATTTCTTAACAACTGCTCAAGACGGCAAAAATTACAATGTCGCCGTCTATTCTAATTCAAGATCGAGTTTTTGAATCGGATTTTGATCGTGAGGTGAAGAAACTTTTACAAAACTCAACTAAAGAATCTTAAACAAAATCCACAAACTTTTCTAATCCACTTGGCTTTTAGTTTAGTTGACTTTACCTTCATCAAAGTCAACCAAACCCAACAAATCGTTGCCATTACCATGGACAAAGTCAACAAAATAGAAATCGGCAGATACATCAAGCAAAGCCAAGGCTACAAAGCCTTCACGCCTTATCCATTTCCGCCAAAACAAGGTTTTACCATCAGCGCCAAATTGCATAAAAAGCATGAAGAGGCAATTCGTCTTGTTGGCAAATTGGACGGCATTACCCGACTTTTACCCGACAAAGATTTTTTCCTTTTGATGTTCATCAAAAAAGATGCGACTTACTCAAGTCAAATCGAAGGAACTAAAGCAACTTTGCAAGATGCTGTGGTGGCATCTGTTGAAGGTGAAAAATCGCGTCTTCACGCCGATGTTGATGATATTTCTCATTATGTTGCGGCAGTAAATTACGGCAGCGAAAGAATCAAAACTCTGCCCATTTCTTTGAGGCTAATTTCAGAGCTTCACGAAAAATTAATGATTGGTGCACGCTCAAGTGGCAACGCCTATCCGGGTCAATTTCGCGTTTCACAAAATTGGATTGGCGGCAAAACCCCGACGGACGCTTCTTTCGTGCCACCAGCGCCGCACGATATGATGAAATCTTTGGACGATTTAGAAAAATTTATTCACGCTAAAGATGATTATCCGTCTCTAATAAAAGTTGCCTTAACCCACGCCCAATTTGAAACCATACACCCTTTCGTTGATGGCAATGGCCGCGCCGGACGTATGCTAATCGCACTACAAATTCACTGCGCCGAACTTTTAGAATTGCCGGTTTTATATTTGTCGAGCTACTTCAAAAAACACCAAAAGCTCTATTACCAAAAGCTGCAAGCCTATCACGACGAAGATGCAAATATCGAAGCGTGGCTAGAATTTTTCTTAGAAGGCGTTGCCGAAATTGCCAAATCATCAATCGAAACCTGCGCCAAAATCACCGCTCTGCGCGACCGCGATTTTGCCTCAGTTCTAAAACTCGGCAAAAAATCCGCCGAATCAACTTTGGAAATTATTAGAAAATTATTTAACCAACCAATCGTTGGAATTGCTGAAATCATGCAATGGACGGGATACAGTAAACAAGGCGCATACAATGTGCTTGAAAGGCTGCAAGCTCTGAAAATTTTGGAACCGCTGGGAGATAATTCCTACGGTCAGAAGTTTATTTACGCGGATTATTATCAGATTTTTGACGAGGTTTATGCGGGGCGGAGGAAGAAGAATAATAAAGAGTTTGTAACAAAAAATTTGGTAAAAATTAAAAATGAATAAACGCAAAAAGATAAGCCTCTTACTAAAAAGACAGTTGCTTGAGGAAACAATTTATCGCTGTGGTCACTGCAATAAAAGTGTTGAAGAGGATAGGTATAACATAGCTCACATAAAGCCCAATTGCTCCGGTGGCTCCGAAGAATTTGATAATTTAATTATACTCTGCGATGGCGACAAGAATGATAGAAAGGCTGGATGTCATTACAGATGGGATAAACACATAGTTCCGATTCTCAACTGTCTTCAAAAAGGATCATCTCATTATCGAGGAAAGGAAATTTCAAAAAAACAAATAGATGAAGCGGAATATTGGTTGCAACAGCTACAAGAATCAAAAAAGCGTTGGATGTTTGCGAGCGGTAAGTACTCAAAAACAGAGTTAGACTGCTTGTTTGATGTATACCAAAAGAAAGGTTATGAATGGGTTGTCGTCGATTGCTTTGAAGATAAGGTATCATTCGATGATAAAAACGAAGAGGAAATGGCGAAGTTCAGTATACAAGTTCAAAAGTTGTTTGAAGAGGCCGGAGGAAGCATGGAAAATATTGATTTATCTAAACTTGATTCCTCAAGAGTAGATATAGCCAAAGTTGCTGAAAATCATAGAAAACGAGATCATACCAAAAATATCTGCGTCGAAGGAAGTCGCTACAAGCAAGATGCAAACGGAAATATTGTCAGCATTGTTTACGAAGCTCGAGCAATAGTTATTACTAGCGTTAATAAGTTCTTGTTTAGAAATATTATCGAAGACGGTTTTGTGAAGGTGAAAGATATTGAAGCAGTAATGCAGGTTGGTAGGAGCTTTAAGATGCACCCCACCTATCTCATAATGACCGTCAAAGGAATGCTATTTTGCGAAAAATTTTGTAAAAAAATAACAACCTAAAACTAAACAACTTATGAAGTTAAAATCTGTTAAAATATCAAACTACAGAAGTATCGAGGAGTTATCTTTTGATATTAACCCTTTGGACGATGGCAGCTCTACCTACGGATTAATAGGCGTTAATGAAGCAGGTAAGTCCACAGCTTTAAAGGCTTTAGCATTAAAAGATGGCCTCAAGCCACTAGCGAAAGATTTCAAGAGCAGAAGCATTCCTATAAAAATTGAATATTTTTATGAGTTAAGCGGTAGTGAAGTTAGTAAAGGGTGCAAAGATCTTTTAGATACGCATCCAAATTTAGGAGTTAGTAAATCTGACTTAGAAACTGTTTGTATCGTTGTTAGCTTTGATTTCTCAAATCCAGGCCAGTCAAAAACTGAGATAAATTTAATAAATATTGCAGAAGATTCTGCCAACAAAGCCACCATACAAAACTTAATTAAAGAGATCATTATAAGCAAAGTTCACAAAGCAATTTTCTGGACGGCTGAAGATCGATATTTAATTTCCCACCCTATTAACCGAGATCAATTTTCACAAAACCCTGACGGAGTATCAATCCCACTAAAAAACTGTTTTCTACTCGCTGGCATTAATGATATAAAATCTAGAATTGATTCTCTGGCAGGAGATTCAACTGAGGTCGAGCAGTTGGAAAAAGAGTTGGGTGAAAAAGTTACCAAACATATAAAAAGCGTATGGCCAAAGCATCCAATTGAAATTACGTTTAAGATCGCAGAAGGCTTAATTAATTTTCACGTTAAAGACGAGGGAGCTAATGGGAAGGCGAAGACGGCAGACCAAAGAAGTGACGGTTTCAAGCAATTCATATCTTTTCTACTAACTGTTTCAGCTCAAAACAAAAATAGTCAGCTTTCAAATTCCATCTTACTATTGGATGAGCCGGAAACGCATTTACACCCTCAGGCACAAGAAGATTTCTTAAAAGAGCTGATCGAAATAACAAAAAATAACAAAAATAATATCGTATTTTTTGCTACTCACTCGAACTACATGATCGACAAAGATGACCTGAGCAGAAACTACAAAATAGAAAAAGAGAAAGATGCTACGAAGAAGGAGCGATTTGATAAAAAAGAGTCAACTTATGCCAGCGTCTCATATGAAGTTTTTGGAATTTCCAGCGCGGATTATCACAACGAACTTTATGATAAACTAAGAGCAAGATACAAAGAAGATCGGGCTTCAAAAGATGGCTCTGAAGATAAAAAAAATCTTAGCAATTTTGATGAAGTTTTTTTTACTCAACAGAAAAAGCTTCCTAAGCATTATCCACGCAAGGGAGAAAAAAACAAAGCCACCCTCCCAACATATGTTCGTAACGCAATTCATTATCCAGAAACTAAAGACAAAAACTTTTCTGAACATCTTCGAAAATCAATCGAGCTTCTAAGAGAATATGAAAAATAATTGGCGATCAGAAGACTTTGAGGACTGCTTGGAGAAAGTGACCTACACAAACAAGGTTCAGCGAAAGGATTTTTTAAAATCTGGAAAGTTTCCAATCATCTCTCAAGAAGAAGATTTTATAAATGGTTATTGGAACAACGAGAAAGATGTGTTTCGTAACAAGGTGCCGATTATTATTTTTGGTGACCACACGCGGGTTCTGAAATATATTGATTTTGATTTTGCACTGGGAGCTGACGGAGTAAAAATCTTGCAACCAAAAAAGTTTTTAAATTCGAAGTTTTTCCATTATTTTTTGCAAAGCGTTGATGTGAAAAGCTTGGGATATGCTAGGCATTACCGATTATTAAAAGAAATCAGAGTTTCCTTTCCTATAATCGATGAACAAAAGCGGATTGTGGGGATTTTGGATGAGGTTTTTGAGGGGGTGGCGAAGGCGAAGGAGAATGTTGAGGGGAATTTGCGGAATGTTTCCGAGGTTTTTGAAGCTTATTTGCAGAGTGTTTTTGCTAATCGCGGTAAAGGGTGGGAAGAAAATAGTCTTGGTAATATTTGCGAAATCTATCAGCCAAGAACCATCTCAACAAAAGAAATGAAGCATGATGGTCAGTATGTTGTTTATGGTGCAAATGGAGTAATTGGGAAATACGACAAATATAATCATGAAGAATCTCAACTTTTGATAACTTGTCGTGGCGCCACTTGTGGATCAGTTAATATTTCTACTCCGAAGGCATGGATTAATGGCAACGCTATGGTTGTTAGACCAAAAGATGAATCTCTTAATAGAGAATTTTTGACTTACTTTTTTAGAAATGGATCAGAGATCTCAAAAACAATAACAGGCGCAGCACAGCCTCAAATTACCAGAACAACTTTGGCTCCTTTGAAAATAGGATTTCCAAAATCTTTATCAGAACAAAAATCCATCGTCACCAAACTCGATGCCCTATCCACCGAAACCAAAAAACTCGAAGCAGTTTACAAAGAAAAGCTCAATCACCTCGAAGAGCTAAAAAAATCCATCCTAAAAAAAGCATTTAATGGGGAGTTGTAGAAAAATCTGGGAATACGCAAATTCGATGATTAGATTTAATTAACTACTGCCTAGCGGCTGCAACAACAAATCAAATCCACCACGCCACATGACCCAAATATTATTCTTAGACGAATCTGGTGATCACAACTTAACCAAGATTGATCAGACTCATCCAATCTTTGTTCTTGGCGGGGTTATTGCTGACAAGAAATATGCTGAAGGTGAAATGAGTGAGAAAGTTTCTAATTTTAAAAAAGAAATTTTTGGTACAGCAGATTTATGTTTGCACACTGCCGATTTCACTCGTCAGCGCAATGGTTTTGAAAGAATGAAGGAAAAAAGTTTTTGCGAAAATTTTTACAAAAAACTCAATGAATTAATAGCGAGCTTGGACATAAAAATTGTTGCCTGCGCCGTAAGAAAAGAAATGCATTTTGCGAAATATGGCATGGAGGCGATTGACCCTTATCATTTGTCGCTGAATGTTTTGGTGGAAAGATTTTGTTTTGAAATAGAGACGAGTTCTTTTGCTTCTCAAGGATTAATCGTGGCTGAAAAAAGAGATTCGTCTCTTGATCGTCAGCTTGATTTGGCTTGGTTAAATCTGAAAATTTCAGGAACCAAATACAAAAAAGCTACGGAGATTGATCGCGCTATTTCAAGCTTAAATCTTCGAGCGAAAGACGATAATCTGGCGGGATTAGAAATTGCAGATGCGGTTGTAACTCCAATTGCGCGAGCGATTTTAAAAAGAAAATCGCGAGTAAGTTTAGAAGTGATTAAAGGTAAAATGAGGAAAAGCCATCTAGGCAAGATCAACGGATTTGGCTTAGTAATTTTGCCAAAAAAATAAGGCTGACCCCCGCTACGCAGTGATCAACCTATGTGTGCATGGTAACAGCTTAGTTTTTAACAAGGCAAGAATTTTTTAATTTCTAAAATAATTTTTATGAACGAAGCAGAAACCAGAGCAGAGTTGATTGATCCGATGCTTATCCAATCTGGTTGGGGCGTGGTTGAAGGCTCAAAAGTTTTGCGGGAATATCGGATTACACAAGGTCGGATTCAAGTTGGTGAAGCGCGTAGCAAGGCGGAGATTGCGGATTATATTTTGGTTTATCGTAATCAAAAAATTGGGGTGATTGAGGCGAAGGCGGAAAGTTCTGAAGTTGGTGAAGGTGTGGCGCAGGCTAAGGCTTATGCGGGCAAGATGATGATTGATTTTAGTTACTCGGCCAACGGGCGCGAGATTTATGAAATTTCGATGAAAGGTGGAAGTGAGGGTTTGGTTGGGCGTTTTCCAACTCCTGATGAGTTGTGGGATAAAACTTTTTTAGATCGCGATCAAAGCCACAAAGAATGGCAAAATAAATTTTCGGAAACTCCTTTTGAAAGTGTTGGCGGCTCGAAGGATGCGCGCTATTACCAAGAAATTGCGGTGAATAAAACGCTTGAGGCGATTGCGAAAGAGAAGCAGAGAATTTTGCTGACGCTGGCAACTGGAACCGGCAAAACATTTATTGCTTTTCAGATTGCTTGGAAACTTTTTCAAAGTCGCTGGAACTTGAAGCGTGATGGTTCTAGACGCCCGCGTATTTTGTTTTTGGCGGATCGAAATATTTTGGCGAATCAGGCGTTTAATAGCTTCTCGGCATTTTCGGAAGATGCGTTGATTCGCATTAAGCCGGAAGAAATTCGTAAAAAAGGATCGGTGCCAACTAACGGCAGCATCTTTTTTACCATCTTTCAAACTTTCATGAGCGGCAGAAATGCCGAAGGAAAACCGGCGCCTTATTTTGGTGAATATCCGCGCGACTTTTTTGATTTTATTATTGTTGATGAATGCCATCGCGGTGGTGCCAATGACGAATCTAGTTGGCGCGATATTTTAGAATATTTTGCGCCCGCCGTGCAGCTTGGTTTAACAGCAACGCCGAAAAGGAAAGACAACGCTGACACTTACAAATATTTCGGCGAACCCACTTACATCTACTCGCTGAAGGAAGGAATTAATGACGGATTTTTAACGCCCTTCAAAGTGAAGCGCATCAAAACCACTTTGGATGATTACGTTTACACGTCTGACGATGATGTGATTGAAGGCGAAGTTGAAGAAGGAAAACGCTACGAGGAGAAAGATTTTAACCGCATCATTGAAATTAAAGCGCGAGAAGCAAAGCGCGTGAGAGTGTTTTTGGATGAGATTAATCAAGATGAAAAAAGCATCGTTTTTTGCGCCAATCAAGCGCACGCCGCGGCGGTGCGTGATTTAATTAACCAATCAAAGAAAAATCCCGATCCAAATTATTGCGTGCGCGTCACCGCAAATGACGGCGCGAGTGGCGAGCAATTTTTGCGCGAATTTCAAAATAATGAAAAAACTATTCCAACAATTTTAACCACTTCACAAAAGCTCTCAACCGGCGTGGATGCAAGGAACGTGCGCAATATTGTTTTGATGCGCCCTGTCAATTCAATGATTGAGTTTAAGCAAATTGTGGGGCGCGGCACGCGGCTTTTTGACGGTAAGGAATATTTTACGATTTTGGATTTTGTTGATGCTTACAAACTTTTTTCAGATCCAGAATGGGACGGCGAGCCGGTGTTGGAAGAGGTTATCGAGGAAGGTGTTAAAAAAGAAAAACCACTCGAAGAAGAAAAAGAACCAAAAGAAAAACCTGAAACTGACGAAGAATTTGCGCCAAAGAAAAAGCTAAAAATCAAATTGCGCGACGGTAAAGAGCGCGAGATTCAACACATGATCCAAACCTCATTTTGGGGCGCCGATGGCAAGCCAATCTCTTCTGAGGAGTTTTTAAACAACATGTTTGGAGCGCTGCCAGAGTTTTTTAAAGATGAAGCTGAGTTAAGAAAAATTTGGTCAAATCCAAAAACTAGAAAAGCACTTTTGCAAAAGCTTGCTGGACTTGGATTTGGCGCCGATCAGCTAGATGATTTGCAAAAAGCAGTTGAGGCGCAAAACAGCGACTTGTTTGATGCGCTGGCCTACGTGGCTTTTTTAACTAAGCCAATTTCAAGGGTTGAAAGGGTTGAAAGCAGAAGAGAAAAAATCTTCGATAATTTAGATGAGAAGCAGAAAGAGTTTTTAGAATTTGTGCTCAAAAAATATGTTGATGAAGGAGTTGATGAGCTTGCCGAAGATAGACTGTCCAAGCTTTTAGATTTGAAATATCACGCAATTTCTGATGCTGAAAGAGAGCTTGGCGGTGTTGAAAAAATCCGCTCAACTTTTTTTGATTTTCAACAAATTCTCTACTCAGATTTGAGAAGTGGTGATGAAATTAGAATGTAGGCACGATCAAAATATTATCTTTGAATCTGCGGTGAGCTCTTAATTTCATTCAATAAATTTTCTATTTCTTGCCTGTATTCTTTGCTTCTTTCGCGAGCTTTTTTGGCACCCTTTTCGTAACCGCCACCAAGGCTATTGAGAAGATCCATTTCCTTTGATTCGTACTGCATCAGAGCCACGTAGGATGAAAGCTTGATGCTTTTGATATATTCATCTTTTTGCTGAGGATTGCTGCGGTGCTTTGTTTAAGTTCTTGGCCTTGTTGAATATAGCCCAATATTAACCACAGGAAGGCAATTGGCGAAAAAATGCCGGATAAGAAATCGCCAATTTCATTAAATGCCACATCACCCAAAGAAGTTTTGCTGAAGAAAATAACTGTCATTAACACGAGCCAGCCAAGAGTAGTAAAGATGCCGATCAAAAAATTATTATTCATTTTTACGATTTAAAGAAGGTTGATATTTTTCTTACCTTAAAATCATTTGGAGCAAGGTTAAATCCAATCAATGCATGCTGCGTGAAGAGCAATTTCAACAATCTGTTTCATTTTTAAGAGATGACCACAAAACCCATAAACTTTCACCGATTTTTTACTCAACTCGTACCTCCCATGAAAATCGCCATCCCAACCTTCAAAGAATTCTATTTTTTAGAATTACCACTTCAGCAGCCATTTTCCTATCGCGGCACCGATCATCGCAAAAAATAACATCGGAAAATAATGCCAAATTAACAGATGCGAAATCGCGTCACTTGCCTCATGAAATCTTAAAATCAAATAACCCAAAGCACTCGCCGCCAAAACTGTAAATGCTCCCGCCTGCAACGGCAAAGTGGTTGCACCCTTTTGCAAAATGGCAAAAGTGAAAGCCGCCGGAATCAAGGCCACAAGCAAGATGCATCTGGTGCATTCCATGGTGTGAAGATCGATTTCAGGCACAATCATTCGCAAATCTTGCGCCGTAAAAAATTGCAACGCGAAAAGGCCCAGCAGCAAAAAGAAAATGATGAAAGGAAGTTTTAGTAATCGCGATTTTTGGTAAAGATCAGGATACATTGTAAGCACCGCCGCCACCACACTTGTGACAAATAGCAAAAGCATCAGCGCGATTTCTGCTAGAAATAACGGACGAGTTAATTGCAGCAAAATATCAGCTCTGACGCCAAAAAATATTTGCACCATCACTGCGTATAAAACCAGCAACAGCAACAAACATCCAATCCATCCGATCGGCTTTCCTAAAGGCTTTGCAAGCTTCACCTCGCTGCTTAATTTTGTGATTAGATCGAGCATTTTTGTCATATTTTAAGCTTAGTCCTTATTTTTTTAATGGCCCGATGCGCTGCAACTTTTACTGCCGATTCATTCATGCCAATCTTGGCTCCAACTTCTTTGGCGGTATATCCTTCCACATGCATCATGGTTAAAATTTCTTTATGTTTTGCGTCCACATCGCCAAGCAATTCATCTATTGATTCGTCGGAAGAGAGCTCCTCGGTTACATCATCCCAATCATCAAGATCAAAAGTTTTGTGACGCATTTGTGCGTAATGTTTACGCAGATGATCGATGATGCGAAAGCGCGCAATTGCCATCAGCCACGGCATAATCGGACGCTGGCAATCATAAGTGTGGCGCGCCTTGTGAATCGAAATCAAAACTTCCTGCAACACATCTTCAACATCAGCGCTGGTGATTTTTTTCGCCACCACACTGCGCATTAGTGGCATAATTTGAGTAAGAAACTCCGCGTAGGCAGATTGGTTTCCGGCAATGCCGGCGCGGATCAAATCGGTTAATATTTTATTTTTGTCACCAGCTGTAACCATTTTTAAGCAAGACACGAATCATTGAGCAACAAGGCATTTATTGCTAAGTCAGCAATCTCAATAACCAAAGAAAATTTTATGAAAGGCGCTCCTAAATATCATATTTCAACAATTTTGCCGCCATCTGATGAAAGATTTGTCAGCAATTTATTGAGTCACGCTGACAGAAATTCCATCAAAGAATTTATAGATGTTTTAAGCTATGCCTTCAGTGACGTAGCACCTCAAGCAATCGAGGAAATTTCTCATCATCTAATTGACGGAGCCATCAATCGAGCATGGGATGACGAAACAGTCTTCCTAGAATTATTTCGCTGGTACACCAACAAAGACGCTCTCGTCTTAAGAGGATTCGACCATAGCTACACAGACTACATGAATTACAGAGCGCAAAATATCGCCACAATCATCCGCCATTCTGCCGCGCCAGATGAAACTCGTGGAGAGATGCTTGATATCGGATCAGGAAATTGCGCCTTATCTAGCTTTGTCGCCAACAACCTAAATATGAATCTCACCGCGATTGATCTCGAGGAAGGTTCTGCCGAAATGTGGGGATCAACTGCTGAAAATGATTTTAGCTCAGGAATTACCCGAGTTTTTTACGACGGAGAAAATTTAGAAACAGCGCTAGAAGGACGACAATTTGATCTGATTTCATACAATAATTCACTGCACCACTTTCCCTCATTTACGGCCCAGAAAAACAATTTGAAGCAAGCCATAAATCTTCTTAAACCCGGAGGAGTAATTTTTTTCGCCGAGCATCACAATGTAATGAATGATCCCGCACTAAATCTTTCTCACTTATTGCTGTCTTTTCGTCACCAAATCGACAGAAATAAAAATCCCGCAGCAACTAGCAACTCCTTCCTCAAATACGCCAAAGACGTGTGTGGAGAGCCCAATTATCTTTCACCAACCTTGCTCACCAAATTATGTTTAGACCTCGGATTAGAAGCAAAAATAATGCAGCCTAATACGCCAGAAAATGTCAGTCGATCCTTCAGCTACAGCTTCGTCAAACCGATGACGCAAACTCGCGAAATAACCCCAAGCAAAACAATTGATGATGGATGCGACTCACTTTCTATTCGCAGGGCTTCGGGAGTTAAAATGACAGAAGTCAAACACCGCGCGCCCTGCCCTTAAATTAGTTATAGGTCCCTGAGCAAAGCACGCAGTGCGTCGTCGAAGGGCCCGATAGCTCGGTGTTCCGACCCTTCGACGACGCAC
>CAIRMX010000127.1 GCA_903879805.1 uncultured Alphaproteobacteria bacterium
CTAACAATTAACGGATTTATTTTCTCGTTAAAGAACTCTTCTGAGATTGGATAAAGTCTCTTGTCCATTGGTTTTACTTCCATTTTTAGTTAGAAAATGGCGAGGGTAGAATGGGAAAAATAATTAGCTAACAGTTTCTAATTGCAAAAGGTCCGCAATCATTTTCGTTCTTTTGCTGCTCGACTTGCAGGTCAAAAATCTCAACATTTTCTCCCAGCATGTCACGCAGCTCTTGCGGCATTTCATTACCCATCGAGTCATTGTAAAAGAATCGTGGCTTAGCGTCTGCACCAGCTCCCGGAACCATCACGCCACCAGTCCAATGATTGCCGTTGGAATTAACTGTCATTGCAGTTGATACGCCGGTTTTTGCTGCTGCGATTGCTTCTTT
This sequence comes from uncultured Alphaproteobacteria bacterium, assembly GCA_903879805.1. GTDB lineage: Bacteria > Pseudomonadota > Alphaproteobacteria > Rickettsiales > UBA1997 > UBA2645. The sequence continues at coordinate 392 of CAIRMX010000127.1, forward strand.
GATACTGGTTTTTGAAACCTCATCTTCTAGTGCCAAAGCTGCTTCTCTATCACCTTCTGACAATCCATCATATTGCGGATTATTGATGACGATTGGGCTGGCAACAAGCGCCGGTGCCTTAACTTCACTTTTTAAAATCTCAGACATTAAGTCGTCTTTGTACCAAGATTTTGCCGGATTTTCTTCTCTATTTACCGCCCCAGAATGCAGAGCCACCAACTCATTAGTTCTATCAATAATTGATTGATTTGGATCTTTTTTTCCGGAAGAAAAACTCACTCCAAAGGAAGATTCTTCTAATTCTAAGTCTTCTGCTGCCATATTTTTAGAAAATAAAGTTAAGATTTATTCGCCAAAGGATGATGCTTAAACACCAACTCCTTCAATTTCGAATCTAAAATGTGCGTGTAAATTTCGGTGGTAGAAATGTTGGAGTGACCCAGCAACTCCTGCAATATCCGCAAATCCACACCACTATTTAATAAATGTGAAGCAAAAGAGTGACGAATGACGTGCGGGTGAACCTTCGCCGGATCAATTCCAACTTTTGCTGCTAATTCTTTCAACATTTGATGCAGCCTGTGGCGCGTGATATGTTCGTCGCGCGTGACGTAATCGCGATTACGAATTTCGCCAACTTTTTTACTGGCGCGAGCAATACCAACAAAAAGCCATTTCGACTTTTCTTGGCCTAATTTTTTGCGCAGCGCCAAATATTCAATCAGCATTCTAATCGCTGATTTATTTAGCGGAGCCACGCGCTCTTTGTTTCCTTTGCCGTTAATAATCAAATAATTGCGCAAAGTTTTTTCGCCATTTTCATCGAAGGCTTCCTGAATTGCGGTGATTGGAATTGAAACTAATTCGCTAACCCGAAGCCCCGCGGCGTAAAGAATTTCCATCATACAAGAAAGCCTGACGCCAAATTCTGATTTATCAGAATTGATGAAATCGAGCATCTTAAAAACTTCTTCTTCGCTTAAAAATTTTGGCAATTTGGTGTCAGCTTTAGGCCTTTGCAAATAAAGCGCCGGACTGGTTTTGATGAGATTTTCACTTTCAAGAAAGCGGTAGAAATTTTTTAAAGAGGCGATTTTTCGCGACACCGATGCTGCCCGCAAATTTTGCTGATGCAGCTCGTAAAGATAATCGGTGAGATTTTGGGTGGCGACATTTTCGAAAGCGATTTTTTTGGGCTCTAAATAGCGCACAAAAAGTTCGAGATCTTTGCCGTAAGCCAAAGTGGTGTTAATCGAAAGCCCGTCTTCGGCTTTTAGTTTTTCTAGGAAGTTGGAGATTTGCCAATTGTAGGAATTCACTTTCTGTTCTTTTATTTTTTAAAAGACTCTTCTTCCAGCAAACAAATATTCACCCGATTTTTTATATCAACTTTCACCACCACTTCTCTTTGGGGAATTTTTACATCATCGTGAAAAATCAAAACAAACAGCCAAAACATGGCTAAAATGCTGCTCCAGAAAGCAATGATCTTGATGAATTTGGTGACTTTATTTTCTAGTGGGTGGTAAATCATTTTGGTAAAAATTCCTTTCCTTAAAAACAAAAATGCCGCGCAAAAATTTAATTTATTTCAGCCTAATTTTACTTTTTTGCTTAGCAAAAAATTCTTACGCCCAAAATGGCCCGTCTTTAATTCGCGATGCTGAAACTGAAAAATTTTTACACGAACTAGCCGATCCAATTTTTCGCGCCGCTAATTTAAACCCCCAAGATATCTCAATTTATATTGTCGGTGATGACAGCCTCAATGCCTTTGTCTCTGGCGGCCAAAATGTTTTTATCAATACCGGATTAATCCAAAAATATAAAACGCCCGACACCCTAATTGGCGTAATCGCCCACGAAACTGGCCACATCACAGCGGGGCATTTAGCGCGCTCGGGAGAAGCCGGAGAACAAGCTCAAGGCGCCATGCTTTTAAGTTATTTACTTGGGATCGGCGCCGTTATTGCCGGATCGCCAGACGCCGGAATGGCGCTAATCGCTGGTGGCTCTAGCACCGCTGAGCGACTCTACGCTAAATTCACCCGCACCCAAGAAGAAGCGGCTGATAATCACGCCGTGGAATATCTCGATAAAATGTCTTATCCGGCGGATGGCTTGGTTGATTTGTTAGAATTTTTCGAAACTGAAATGATCGGCTACAAAGGCCAAATTGACGAATATTTAATGTCGCATCCGGTGAGTCGCAAACGGATCGACTTAATCAAAGCGCGCACGAGAAACAAAAAATTCTCTGACAAAAAAATAAATCAAAAATTGCAACGCCGCATGGATATGGTGTTAGCAAAGCTCGAGGCCTTTATCGGCAATCCCGATATCATCCTTGCCAAATATCAAAATCAAAATGACGAACTGTCAAATTACAAAAAATCAATCGCACTTTTTCACAAAGGAAAAATTGCTGAGTCCATGGCGCTGCTCGATCCAATCATTGCTGCTCCTAATCGCGAAACTTCTGAGAAAGGGTTTTTATTTGAGATGAAAGGCCAAATTTTATTTGAAAGCGGCGATATTGAAAATTCGGTTTTGGCTTACTCGCATGCGATTAAATTGCTCTCGGCAAAAGATGCGGCGCAGGCGAAAATTTCTTTTGCCTCGGGAATTTTGGCGCTGAAAAAAGATGACAAAGATTTAATCGGTTTGGCAATTAAGCGCTTGGAAGAGGCGAAAATTTTTGAAACAGAAAGTCCGTTTTTATTCAAACAATTAGCGAGCGCTTATTCTAAAAATGGTGATGAAGGCAGATCGTTGCTGGCTTTAGCTGAGTTTAATTTGCTCATCGATAAAAAAGAGAAATGCCAAAAATATGCTAAAGAGGCGAAGGAAAAATTGGATAAATCAGCAAAGTTAGAATTGCTACGCGCCGACGATTTGATTGAGTTGGGGCAGGATGATAAGAAGGATAAAAAAGAGTAATACTCCTAAGTCATGCTGAGCCTGTCGAAGCATGACTTAGGAGTATTACTCGCGCTCGCGATCCATCGACGGCGCACTCAATTGCGAAGTACCTCTTGACGCCGCAACAGGATTTCCCTGATTTTGTGGGACAACCTCAACTTCTTCGTAAGGCACCACAACATTAGCCTCAATATCACTTCTTCCTGTAGGCTTATACCTAATTTCCGCACCGCGGTCACGAGTTAAATAACTATAATATTCTTGGCATTTTTTACGATTTGTTGCTGCAACAGTCGCCACTCCAACAACAGCACCACTTCCCATTCCAACATACAAAGCAACTGGAGATGACGGCTGCGCGAACGCTCCAACCAGCCCTCCAAATAAAGCTCCTGCCCAAGTTCCACCAATAAAATATCCGGTCAATTTCACCAAAATGCCGCGATTATGTTGGCGATCCTGATCTTGCTGTGTTACCGATACGGTTGGAGCCGCAGGCATTATTTCTTCTGAATTGCCATCTTCATTATGCATAAATTAACTAGTCATTAGAGATTGAATTCCTCGAGAAAAATCTTTCGCATCATTAATTGGCTCATCTTCAATTACACAAGCCAAGTCAAATATAAGTGAAAATTAAAGAGATTGTCCCTTTCTGACTACAGCATCTAATGGATGTAGTGCCCTTTTGATCAAATTTACAAAGCTACTGTTGCTTGGAGTACCACTTGGAGTAGATGAAGAATCTGCATCATTTATACCCATTCTTTCAAGCAACCCTTCGTAGCGATTATCACTCTCTTTTGATTCTATTTCTTCTTGTTGTGAGTTGTTTTCTTGAGACATGTTCAAATCAAATTAATTATCATTTTGATACAATTTGATTTATAGAAATTTATTTCTCAAATAATTCTTAGATGTCGTTGGACAATTAGCTTCCCATCAAACTCTGAATCCTTCTCGAAAAATCTTTCGCGTCACTAATCGGCTCGTCTTCAATCACACAGGCCAAGTCAAATAAAGTAAAAATCTTGTCCCGAGCATCCACAGCTTTTGCCGCATCACTGTAGTTTTCGTTCAAGGTTTTAACAATTTGGTTATTAGGATTTATTTCAAAGATTTTCGCAGTTCCCGCCTGAATTTGTTTTTGCTCCAGCAAAAATCTCTCAAGACGAATATCCATTGAACCCGCGTCAACCGCCAAGCAAACCGGACTTCCGGTAAGTTTTTTCGAAATACGAACATCTTTAATTTTATCACCCAAAGTTTCTTTGATAAATTTTAGCAAACCTTCAAATTGGCTCGCCGTAACATCTTTGATTTCAGGTTCTTCCACATCATTTGCCGCTTTTTCTACGTCGCTTTTTTCGATTTTTTCTAAATCAATATCGTGGCGATTGATCGACTGAAACTCTTTCTCTTTGTAAGGCAAAGCCACAGTCACCCAAAATTCGTCAACCGAGTCGGTCAAAAACAAAACCTCGATATCTTTTTGAAAAAACATCTCAAGTTGCGGCGATGATTTTATTTTTTCTACCGTCTCGCCCGTTAAGAAATAAATCTTGTCTTGGCCTGGTTTGGCGCGATCTAAATATTCGGCAATTGAGATTAATTTGCCGTCAGATTTTGACGTAGCAAAGCGACAAATTTCTAAAATTTTCTCACGAAAATCTGACGATTCGCAAAGCCCTTCTTTCAAAACCGCACCAAAATTATTCCAAAATTTTAGATATTCTTCTTCGCTTTCGAGCGCCTTCTTCTTTAGCTCGGAAAGCACTTTGGTGACAATTGATTTTCTGATTTTATCGAGCACCAAACTGTGCTGCAAATTTTCACGGCTGATATTTAGCGCTAAATCGTCAGAGTCGATTAGGCCTCGCAGAAAGCGCATGCAGGCCGGAACTAAATTTAATTCTTCTGAAATAAAAACTTTTTTTACGTAAAGTTTCACCGCCGTTTTGCGATCAGGATGAAAGAGGTCAAATGGCTTGGTTGAAGGCACAAAGAGCAAGTTGGTGTAATTCACCATTCCTTCAATTTTGCTGTGAATGGTTAAAAACGGATCACCTGGAAGATGAGAAATATGTTTGAAAAAATTCTGATATTGTTCAGGCGTAATTTCTTCTTTTGGCTTGGTCCACAAAGCTGAAGCAGAATTTAAAACTTCAATTTTAGCGCCCGCATCAAAGTTTTCTGGTACAAATTCAATTTTGAAATTGATGTGATCCGAGTAACTTTGCACAACATGTTTAATGTGAAAACGATCAAGAAAATCGGAAGCGTCCGCCTTCAAATGCAAAATAATTTTAGTGCCGCGCGGCGTTTTTTCTTCGCTTTCTGAAACTTCAAAATTGGCACTGCCATCTGAAAGCCAAGAGTAAGATTTTTCTTCGTCAAACTTGCGCGAGATCACTTGCACCTTGTCTGCAATCATGAAGCTCGAATAAAATCCAACGCCAAATTGACCAATTAATTGCACATCTTTTTGCTTATCTCCCGTCAAAGATTTGACGAAATTTTCAGTGCCCGAACGTGCGATCGTGCCAAGATTTTGAATTAAATCTTCGCGATTCATGCCGATGCCATTATCAGTTAGAATCAATAGTTTCTTGGCTTTGTCGGTTGTGATAGAAATTTTTAGCTCATCATTTTCAGCTAAAATTTCAGAATTTTGCGAAGCTAAATATCGCAATTTATCACAAGCATCTGCCGCGTTTGAAATAAGTTCGCGTAGCGCTACATCCTTGTTAGTGTAGAGCGAATTAATCATCAGGTTTAGAACCTTACCGACTTCAACGTCGAAATTAAACTGTTGTGAATTTGTCATTTTTTTTGGAATTAGTTGTTTGTTGAGGATGCGATTCTAAGTAGTGTGCCTTGACGCAATTTCAAATTTTTTGTGAAGAAAAATTCAAATTTAAAAAACTAACACGACTTCATTGATGAAAAATATTCGTAATTTACTCCTCACCATTCTTTGTCTCACTTTCGCTTCCAACTCTTTTGCTAAAAGCCTCGACACCCGCGTAATCAGCTTGGAACCTAAAGAAATTTACGGCGGCTCTAAAGAAAATGTGCAAGTTCGCATCGGCAATGGCGGCGCCGGACCAACCGGAATTTTGCGCGCTTTGGCGGAAGATTATTTGCAATCACTTCACAAAAATTACTCAATCTCTTGGTACCAAGATATCAGCATTAACACTTTAGCACAGCTGAAAAAAGGCACGATTGACATCGCGCTAATTTACGAAAAATCACAAGGAGACAAAGCTCAAGAAGAAGGCTGGGCCACTAATGAAACCCCAATTTTTAACGACCATTTTCTGATTATTGGTCCAAAAAATAACGAGGCAAAACTAGTCAAATCTGATTCTCCGTCGACTGCTTTTTCTAAAATCGCCCGCTTGGGTGACAAAAATTCAGTACGCACTTTCTTGTCACGCGACGATAATTCTGGCACCAATGTTAAAGAGAGATCAATCTGGAACAGCTTGAATTTAAAGCCTTGGGAAGATCATTCAGCTTGGTATTTCAAACATTCGGTTTTTCCTCGCGATGCTCTTTTATATTCTGACCAACATTCACTTTACACCATCACTGATTGGGGCACTTGGCTTTCAAACAAATCTGATTTGAAGGATTTAAAAATTTACGTTCGCGGCGGCGAGATTCTTTTAAACCCTTGTTTTGCTTTGGTTGGAAAAAATCCCAGCTTAGAAACTTTAATCTTTTTGGATTATTTAAAATCTGAACGCGCTCAAAAATTAATTGCTGAGTTTGGTAAAAATTCTTACGGCGGCTCTGCCCTTTTCACGCGCGCTTCTAAAACCGATTTCTAAAGAATAATTTATTAACAACTCACAAAACCACTTCCCATGCCCTCAATAAAAAACATTTTTACCGCCAAAGGCTATGAAGTCGGCTCTGATTATAACAGAGAAGTCGGACATGGTGACGCAATAAGCGCGATACAATATCGAGTAGTTGCCGATGGGGTGCCTACTTATCTAGTGGTTGCAGGTGAGTATTTTAAAGAAATTCACACTGAAGCTCTAGGATCCGTTGTTCACAGAATTGAAGATGACCTGTACACTGAATTAGAGGTTTTAAGTCAGGAGCAAGTAGAAGCTTTGCAAGATAGAATTTCAGGCTTGGTCAATCAAGATACTTACGAACTGGGTCTTGCTGGTGAAGATCCAGAAAATATTGATGATCGTTTAATTATTTATCTGACCAGCTGGCGCGATTTACATCATCCAGATATTGCTCAAGATGGAGAGACTTCTGAAGAGATGTTAGAAAGAGCAGATAGTATCAATCAGGCTGTTTCTGATGAATTCCAAGAGATTAGAGATCTTGAAATACGAGACATAATTAGCCTTACCGCCGAATTAGCATCGGATATTATCTCGCGTGCCGATGACAGACTTCCTCCAACTTACGAACAGATAGAAAATGTTTTTGAATGGATGATGAAAAAAAATAGTAGGCATCAAATCACCACTATGGATAAAGTGATCAATAGGTATAATCAAATTCAAAACCTTCGCGAAGACTATCAGCTTCAAGCTGCAGATCTGGGACTTTCAATTGAGCAAGCTGAAATAATCACACCCGATCAATCTGAATATATAGTAAGAATTTATAACCATGCCTACGAATCACAAGGCGTAGAAATTCTCCCGGAAATATTGCGGGCTAAATTTGAAGAAGTCAGAGACCTAAGAGAAAAGCATCAGATAGTGTCCTTTCACCTTGGACTTACCCCTGAACAGGCTAGAGATGTTTCCCCATCTCAAAGCGCTTATCTGAGATTAGTTTCTCAAAATGCCGCTGGAGAAACTGTAGAAGCAAAGAGAGATTTAGTCCGAGCACAATATGCGCAAATCCACCCTTTAAAAGAACTTCACCAAATTCATGCTTTTGCTATTGGCTTAAACGCAGAACAAGCACAAACAATTTCTCCGGATCAAACTCGGTATCTTAGACAAACTCATAACCCAGAAACTGGCGCTCAAGGAGTTCAGGAAAATTATGCTCGAATCAGAAACCTACCTCAAATGCATCAAATAAATGGTTTGAACTTAGGTCTGTCAGAAGAGCAAGCACTCCGAATTGATCCTTATGAAAGCAACTATCTTTCCCAAACTGTCAGATCAAGTCATACATCATTCTCTCCCGAAAAAGTTCAACAAATCTTTCAACAAATAGAGTCTTTGCAGCCATATCAAAAAACTGCTTTGCGCTACGGCTTAGCTCCACTCGATGCAGCCAACTTGTCTGAAGAAAATTTTAAAGAAATTAACGATATCAGTAACAGATACATAACTCTTCCTAGACGGGGAGAGAACAATGAATTAATTACACAAAGAAAATTTATCGGGGCCTATTCGATATTCCGACGAGAACAAGAAGCGGCCCAAGCACAAGCCAAACTTGATGCTGAAGCAAACCTACAAGCCTCACCACACACAAACTCAGTCGATAATCCACCGCCGCCTCCATCAACAACAGCAAACAACGCTCAACGGTTTGATAAAAGAGGTCGGAAGACTGATGGTGATGAAACTGGGTCAAACAAAAAACCCGACAGATCTCATTAAAAATTCTGACTTTGGTGCAGCAGCTCAAATTTCTTCTGCACCAAATCACAAGAATTTTTGACAAACAAAGATCCGTCGCGTTACTTTCAATCAAATCTTTGGCCAAATTTTTAATTAGAGAGAAACATTATGAGAGCATTCTTCGACTGGTTACTTGGAAATGGTGCCTCAGAAAACCACGCTGCAACTGATAGACTTTAGCCGGAAACAGCGATGTCGATGACTTAGCAAACCAAGCTGAAATTGATGTGGAAGAGATTGCGTTGGAAGGTGTCACTTCATCCCAGACGCCAACTATGGAACCAACTGGGACACCAACATCTGAGATGCCAAATAACTTTCCAATTCCAATCGAGAATAACGCTAACTTTCTAATTTCAATCGGGATGAAATATGAAGACATCCAGTCCGTAAGAGATGTTTTTATATATGAGAAGCAAATCCATCCCTACTTGTTTACTGGCAGCGAATATCAGAAAGGTAACATAAAATATAAAATTCTTGAGGAAGATCGCCCGTCTCTTTTGCAGATGGGAGAGAACTATTTTTATGATTTTGGTAAAGATAAAATTATTCCTACCGAAGATTTGTTACTCGATGAGAAAGACGAACAACTTACACCAGAAGCTTTATCCAAACTTTTAAATGATCTTAAAAAACAAGTTATTGGCCAAAATCCCAACCCCTCAATTAGCCGGTCGAACAGTGCTGAGAATTTGAGTGATCAAGAAGGCCACGGACAAAGCCACTAAATAAATTTTACCAAAAATTTTTTTTGATTACTTCGTCAATTTTTTTGGCGTCGAAATTTTTTCCCAAAATTTCCGCCATTGAAGTCACGCCAAATTCCTTAATGCCACAAGGAACAATGTTGTTAAAGCCCGCCAAATCTGGGTTTACATTGATTGCAATGCCGTGGTAACTCACCCATTTTCTGATTTTAATTCCAAGAGCTGCGATCTTTTTTTCACTGCCTTTTTCGTCAGTCACCCAAATGCCCACACGGCCTTTTTTGATTTCACCTTTAATACCAAATTCCGCCAAAATCGCGATTACCCAATTTTCTAAAAACTCCACAAAGCGCGCCACATCTGGTTTTTCGGGTGCGAAAAATTTTTTTAGATCCAGCATCACGTAAATAATTTTCATGCCTGGGCAATGGTAAGTGTATTTACCGCCGCGATTAGTTTGAAAAATTGGAATGTCAGTTTTTACCAGCAAGTCAGAATCTTTGGCACTGACTCCTGCCGTGTAAACTGGGTGATGCTCCAACATCCAAATCGTTTGTGGCTGTGCTTCTACAACAATTTCTTCAACCCGATTTTTCATAAATTCCAGCGCTTCTTCAAAATGCACCGGCTCTTTACTGACGCGCCACTCGATGTTGTAATTGCTCTTTTTTTGCATGGTTCGTAAAAGTAAATCTAAAGAAAATTAATCAACTATTTCACTGACAAAATGATCGGAAAACTCCGCGGTTTTATTGACTCAATCACCGAAGACAAGTGCGTAATCGACGTTAATGGCGTTGGCTATTTGGTATATTTATCGAGCAAAACTGCCAGCTTTCTAAAGCAACTGCCTAAAGAAAAAGAAGTTTCTCTAATCATTGAAACTTCAGTCAAAGAAGACGCCATTGAGCTTTACGGTTTTGCTTCTGAAATTGAAAAAATCTGGTTTTTAGAATTGACCAAAGTTCAAGGTGTGGGCAATAAAATGGGCCAAAAGATCTTAAGCGCTTTTGCAATTTCCGACCTCGCCAAAGCCCTAATTTCGTCAGACGTCAAAGCCTTTTCACAAATTTCCGGCATCGGACCAAAACTCGCCACCCGCCTTGCCACCGAATTAAAAGACAGCCCGAAAAAACTCGGAATCGACATTGGTTTAGATTTTAAACAATCCGAAAACTCGCAAGATTTCTCCGGCAGCCAAATCGCCGTTGACGCTCTTTCGGCGCTCGAAAACCTCGGCTACAAAAAACACGACTGCCTGCGCGTGATTAATTTTCTAATCGGCGAAAATGCCAAGCTAACTTTGGAGAATTTGATTACCTCGAGCCTACGTGAATTGAGCAAAAATAAATTTTAATTCTTACTCAGTTGTCACCCCGTCGAATGACGGGGACCATCTCGTAACAAGAACATGCTTCAAAATGGACCCCGTCATTCGACGGGGTGACAACTGAGAGAAAAACAAAAACAACAAATGTCAAAAAACGAAAACCTAAACCCTCAAAAACAAGAGCTCGAACGCACAAACGAAAACATCCTGCGCCCTAGCTATTTGCGTGATTTTTTGGGCCAAGAAAAGCTTAAAGAAAATTTAGAAATTTTCATCCGCGCCGCCAAAGGTCGCGGTGACGTTTTAGATCACGTTTTGTTTTACGGACCACCGGGGCTTGGCAAAACCACCCTCGCCCAAATTATTTCGCAAGAAATGGGTGTTGGTTTTAAAGGCACTGCTGGGCCTGTAATTTCAAAGTCGGGCGACCTTGCAGCACTTTTAACCAACCTGCAAGAAGGCGACATTTTCTTCATTGATGAAATTCACCGTCTCAACAAAAACGTCGAAGAAGTGCTCTACGCCGCAATGGAAGATTACAAGCTCGACATCATTATTGGCGAGGGTCCGGCGGCTCGTGCCATTAAAATTGATTTGCCAAAATTCACTTTAGTTGGCGCCACAACACGCGTCGGATTAATTGCAAATCCGCTAAAAGATCGCTTCGGAATTCCTCTTAGAATCAACTTCTACAACGCTTTTGAGTTAGAACAAATCGTCATTCGCGACGCCCGAATTTTAGGAATTGAAATCGAAAAAAGCGCCGCCACCGAAATCGCCCAAAGATCGCGCGGCACACCGAGAATTGCCATTCGCTTACTTAAAAGAGTTCGCGATTTTTCTTTTGACGTTGGTGAAAAAATCATTAGCCAAAAAACTGCAGACCACGCTTTGAAGCGCTTAGAAATTGACTCGGCAGGGTTGGACGCCGCCGATTACCGCTATTTAAAATTTATTGCCGAAAATTACCGTGGCGGACCGGTGGGAATTGAAACAATTGCCGCAGCAATTGGCGAAGAACGCGACACAGTTGAAGACACAATTGAGCCTTATTTGATTCAACAAGGCTTTGTTGAAAAAACGCCGCGTGGCAGAGTTTTAACTGATACTGCGTTTAAGCATTTGGGCTTGAAATAACTACTAAATAGGTCCCTGAGCAAAGCACGCAGTGCGTCGTCGAAGGGCCGGAACATCGAGCTACCGGGCCCTTCGACGACGCAC
>CAIRMX010000128.1 GCA_903879805.1 uncultured Alphaproteobacteria bacterium
ACTAGCTTCAGGCTTTCAACCAATGCATCGCTCACAGCCAAAGAATCCGCCAGCTATCTTAATGGTGAAAAAATCTCCACCTCCGAAAGAAGACTCTCAATTATAAATGCCGGCTTTGTTCTTTCTTTATACCTCAACGACACCACCAGTATTTATCTTAAACCATCGTGGTCAAAAGGAGTAAAAGTTCTCAACGCCAAGCAAGATCTGAACAATATCTCGTCATCAACGCCAAAAGCTCAGTTTGAAGTTTTTAAATTTTATGCCTCAGCATCAAAGCGCTTCTCAATTCCAAAGATTAATGTACCCATCACATTCACAACTGAGATGGACAGCCAATTTGGCAAACAAACACTTTTTGGTTCGGAGCAATTTTCAGTTGGTGGATATTATTCGGTGCGGGGATTTCGCGAAAACTACATCACGGGTGACAGCGGATACAACTTTAGAAATAAATTTAACTTAAACTTAGGTTCAGTTTTAGCGCCGCTTTTTGCCAAAAAATCTGAGGAAAAACCGACAGAAAACTTTCTAACCAAAAACCTCAGCTACCTAAATAAATTCAGTCTAGAACCCTTCTACGACTACGGTCACGCCAGACTAAAATACAACGTTGACTCAGGCAGAATGGCCGGCGCCGGAGTTAAAACAATTTTTAGCAGCAAATATTTTAACGCCTCCCTCACCTACTCTCAAGCACTGCAAAAATCGAAACTTAGCACCTCGTTGGTGAAAGAGAATAAGATGGTTTATTTTGAAGTGAGTGCGAGCTGTTGCTAAGATTAAGCCCTTCTCTTGTTTAACAACGGAACTCAAGGTAGTAAAAACTTTTTGAGGAACAACTCCCCACCCAATTTAATCTTTTCTCTTTTAAGAAAAGAGATGCAAAGTTTACATTATTCAGCAGATCAATCCTATTTTAAACATAATGGAACAAGTCCTTATTTATCTTTTTTCTCTGCCCAGTGCAGTAATCCATACAATATTTGGCGGAATATTTGGCGCTATTTTTGGAGTAGTTGGCGTACTTATTGCAAAAAAAATTAAGTCAACAAAAGCCTCTAAAGTCATTATAATTGTTTGCCTCGCCGTCTCTATCCAGTCCTCCAATTTCTTTGTACGCTACTTGCAAAAAAATACTGAATCGGCACGAGTAATGAACTCTCTAAAAGAGAATAGACTTATTTCAATCATATTCAGATTACATCCAGAAGCCGCTGATGAAACTGAGGCTAAATACAAAAAATTGTTAAGTAGTAATATTTCTGGAGACCAATTGAGTTTAAAATCGCAGACAATTGGCGCGGAGTTGGTTCAAAAATATTTTCAGAAACATTTGATTAGCGCTTCTGATAAGGCTACTTACGCCTTACTAAAAAGGAATGTTGCAGTAATGAAATCTTTTCAAGACAAACCTTCTGCTTGTGTCAGTTACTATCTCGGAATATCAAATTTTAATAAGGATGACTTAACGGAAGATTTTATTAAAAAGGAAACGGACATGAAAGCCGATATTATCGAAAGCTCCATCAACAACCCATCCTTACCACCTCAAGCTGCTAGCACAGAATCTCTGATTGAAATAATAGCTTTATCTTATCGGAACAAGGGATATGACCTAGGGCATCTTCAGAAAATCGATCAAGTTGAGAATCTTCCTCCTGAAGAAGGGTGCAAGATTGCGACTGAGTTTAGCGACGCCATAGCTTCTTTGGATGAAGAACGCTCATCCTATGTATTCAAGAACCTACTATACTTATCACGACTATAATAGAAATTTGTCTAAATCACACTTTTTAAAATTTACCAAACAACAGAAGCATGTCGAAGACCAGTGATCATGATAACAATATTCCTCACGGAATACTTAATATCGTTGGAAGTTTAAAAATTATTAAAAAGCACAAGGACTCTTTTGGCTTAATAAAAGAGCTTTTATCAAATGCCATTGAGGCCTGTTTAATAAAAAAAGAAGAGTCGGATCTGAGCAGCATCTCCGTTGGCATCTTTACCAAAAAATCCCCTGACAACAAGTTATTAGAGATAAAACTCGTTGATAACGGAATAGGTTTTAACAGAAAACAATGGGAATCATTTTGCTGCCTTGGAACAACAAATAAAAGCAAGTATAAGTGCAAAGGAGCCGGAAGAATTCAATTCTGGCACTATTTTAACTCTGTAGATATAGAGTCTTCGTACAAAGAGGATGGAGTTATAAAAAGCTTCAAATGCACGATTGAAGGCAGCGATGAAAGAGTAAGTTTTGATACAATTCAAGGCTTAATATCTAGTCAACCTTCTAGTCTAGAGGGAACGACAATCACGCTATTTAACCCCAAAATAGACATACCTTTTGATAATTTTACAGAAAGCAGTATTCGTGAAAAAATATACCAAGAGCTATTACTGAAACTTCTTCATTTAAAAGAAGTGTCCGTACCTTTTGAAATCTCAATCAATGATGAAAACGATTACAAAATTATTCAAGACGACCTTCCTGATCCGATCCTCACCAAAAAAGAATTAGAAGTTCCTTTTCGCTCACTAAAGGATGGTCTGACAATATCAGAGAAAGCATCTTTTTTAGTCAGTGTTTATAGAACAAAAATCAAAACCTCTCACGTAGTGCAACTATGCGTAAAAGATATTGCGGTTGAAAATATTGTAAGCGAATTCATAGATAAATCGCTTCTAAAAACCAAGACAAAAACTGAGGAATTTGAGCTGATTTTCATAAAGGATAAACCAGATGAAGATGGATTTCTTGAGCAAAAACTAAACGCTCAAAGAGATGCTTTTGATGATTTTTACTATAACTACGAAGAATACCTAAAGGAACCTCTGAACAACCCACAAATTCCTCACCACGCAACTGAGAATTTTTAGATTTTCCAAATCCAAAAAAAATTCCCTCAGTTTTTACCATAATTTTCTCGCAAAATCAGCCAATATTTTAGCTAACCTTGTTACT
>CAIRMX010000129.1 GCA_903879805.1 uncultured Alphaproteobacteria bacterium
CAAGGGACAGAAATAGCTATTGGTATTCATATTCTGAACAAGATGGTTAAGTTGGGTATGCCAGATTCGGTTCGGATTTAGTAAATGTTGTTGATAAGGGGGCGAGTGTGACTTGATTTTGATTCATGCAACAACGCCCTTTGCAGACGAATTACTGTCGCCATCATATCCTTGCACCATTGAAATGCCGCGAAAGCTTGGCAAAATTATATCTTCGTTGACATTGGCTGGCTCTGTTAGCACTGCCATAATTGCCTTAGGCAACATTGAAGCATTTTCCTCAATATTTTTTTTGAAGCGCTCTAGGTCTTGAACAAAGGAATTCTTGCTGCGAGGTCGTGAAATTAATACCCAGGTATCAGTTATCTTTAATTCTTCCGATGCAGAAGGAAGCTTCCGATCATCTGCGGTGGTTTTTGTGGGCCAGTAAATTCCTTTTGAATCTAAACAAGCAACGGCAGAGCGAAGTATCCCATCAAATGTACCACTATCAAATGGTGAAAATGTTTGGGTAATTTTTCCCGTAAAATCTTTATAAGCTTTCTCAAGCTCAGGCGTTCCAAGATTGTCTACGGCTGTGTAAATATCTAGTTCCAGTTGAGCTTCCACACTACGAGGACGAATCTCTATGGCCATTGAGATTTCATTAATACTGATATCTACCAATCGCGTGATAAGAGGGTAAGATACTTTATTACCCCCCATATTCCATACACACATACCGGTACCCCAGACAATTTCAACCTGAGAATCCGTGATCGATCCCTCTAGTTGCTGCTTCAGCGTAAATAAATTTCCATAAAGCTGTATATTCAGCCTCCGCTTTTTCTCTTCTGCTGCCCAAGGTGACCATTGGAGGGTTGAGTAAGTTTTAAGTTGAGATGCAACCTCATCTGCTTGCTCAAAGTCCTGCAGAGCTACCAAATGATTGATATCCAGTGAATCATTTTTTGTATTTGTTTTAACGAAGCCTGCGCCAAGTAACGTGGAAAATTCTACCGAGTTTTTAAGAGTTGGTTCTTTCGAAGGGTCGTTGGAAACTTTGAGCCACAACCCTAGCAATGCTTGATTAGTTGCCGGAGCATTGCTTTCATGCAGACGATCAACGGTAAGCCAAATCTCATCTTCATCTCCACCAGCATTAAAATTAAGTCCTGGAAGCTCCTTTAAATTATGCTCATATTCACGGAAAGAATATCTTGCCACATCACATGTTGGGCTACCCCTCAGTTTTGCCGATTCTTTGGCAAAATCAATCAACGACAATAATCTTTCGTGCTCTAGGGTCATACGCTGCTATCCAATTTATTTTTTGGGTAAAAAGTACCTCTTTCGATTTTAATATCATTATTAAAATTCAAATAAAGTCTTCATTTCTAATGACCGCAATTAGAAATTTTGTTATCGATGGATATGGGTTAAAAAATCTCCGATTCTTTATTAGAAATATTCTCCTCGGACTGCATGTAAAATTTCTTTTGCATCTCTTAAAAACTGCATATCCAAATTTCTTTTCTCGATTCTTTCTTTTGTGTAGCGACCAGTTCTTAAGTTGGTTTGCTTAATTTTTCTGATGCCTTCTTTAGTTCTAGCCCCCGTTGATTTTCCACCATGCATTCTACATCTTCCATTTTTCATCGCTGGTGATTTGCAGGGGGTTTTGGCTCTAGTTTTAGCTCCACACTTTTCAGCATCTTTGATGTTAAATTTTTGTTTGCATGGGGTGATATTTCTACTTTTCATTTTTCCCCACCCCTCCCCTTATCAACTCCTCTAAGCCATTATTGATCTGAGTATTGGCTGTTCCAATAAAAGCTTTTCCACCATCATTAATGTTGATGTGCTCAACAGTAATTTTCTGATCACCCTTGCTGCGATATTTTTTTAGCGCATCCATTTGAGCTAAATAAGTTCTGCTAAATTTGGTGGCTCTGCTAATATTCTCTTCAACTCCGTAGTTGGTTTGATCCTTTAAGCCAGCTCTATAAAACGACCTCATCGTCATATTATGCACAGCAATCATCTGAGTTATTAGCATTGTCTCCAGAGTATCTCTTGGCTTTAATTCTTTGATGAGACTAACCACATAATTTACATTATTATCCGTGTAGTCGTCGCCATAAAGATTGCTAACGCAAGATAGTAGATTGTTAAAAACAGTTTTATTCGTGGTGCCTAAACTTTGGCACATCTCTTGATAAATTTTATCCTCCAAAGTCTTTGGCGAGGTTTTATCAATAGTTATTTCAAGTGAATTATTTTTTGTCTTCTTAAGGCCAAAATCAAATCTACCCGAAACATATCCCGCCTCATCTGTAAGTGATTTTTTATCCTCATTTTGAATAAGAGCTCCCCTTGTTTTTGTTCTATTTTTTGTCATAAAATTATGTGATTATTTTTTTAATAAAGTCGGTGACTTGCTGCGAATTAACGGAAATTTGTTTTTCCTTCGCGTAAAGAGTGGCGACTTCTTGCTTGGCTTCATCTTCCGCAAGAGTCCTAGTCATGTGTACTGGCAAAGCCTCGTATTCTAGAATTGCCGCTCTCTCATCGAAGAGATATTGGTATTTTTCTAGGTCAGATTCTTGCTGGTTTTGAGACTCTTCTGGAACGTTTGACATTCTTGTCATTGTTGACGATGTCACTAGATTCAAAGCCTCATCATGGCTATTGCTTCCGTCACTCTCTGACATTTTAAAAGCTTTTTGCTCATCCTTTAAGCCATAAAAAGCCTTCACAATGTCAACACTGTCAAAGTTATTGATAGTGCCTGAGGACTTGGTGCGGCTAACTTCAGCAAGAAAGTCAAGAATGTCAGGTGCGGAGCTGGCTTGGCGGTAAAAATCAGGAGAATTATTTCTCATTTGACCACCTCTCAATCAAATCTGGGTGGAGCTGGTAAGAATATTTTTCTTTCTGCTGGAATGCTGCTTCAGTGTACCTCTCGATAAGGTAATTGTGATCAACCAAAACACTTATGATTCTCTCAAGATCATCGTCTTTGTATGAACCAAACTTTCTTCCCAAATCTCGCTTGGTAAACTCGCCAAAAAAGATGTTTTGCTTTTCTCCCGATTGAAACTTTTTTCTTATCTTTTCAACCAACTCCAAAGCTTTGCTTTTGTGCCTGCCTTCACCGCTTAAAATTCCATAAACTCTTCCAGCATGGCTTTCAAGATAAGCGCATAAGAAAATTGCTTTTGTTAGAGTCGCAGCATCAACCGCTCTTTTATTCTTATCGTTTTTGACGAGATAAAAAATAAGACACAAAGCTGGTAAAAGTTTGTGATATTTTCCGAGATGTTGCGAGAGCAAGTTTTTACCTTCTTTATACAGCCCCGAGGATTTCTTGATGTTCGTCACCAATTCCTAGAGCGCCTGCCAAATCCAAATCCTGCGCCATCCGCACGGCGACGGGATGCGACAGGCTTTCGAGCTTTGAACTCCAAAAAGGCGAGTGAATAAATAAATCATTAAGCAGCACTTTTTCCATCACCAAGATTCTTCAAATCGGAATTAATAAAATTTGTTTTTGCTTGCTGTGATGTGATTTTAACCAGAGTGCGGTGGTGGGTGTGGGGCGGGTCGGGGAGGTGTTTGAATAAGGTGGAAGTAAGATGTTTGAGGGTGTGATTGTCAATTGAAAACCACACTGGCCTTGCCCCTCCTTTTAAAGGAGGGGCGGGGGTGGTTATTCGCGGGTAAAAAACCAATTCGCGGCAAGATATTCCTGCAAAAAAACCCTCACAGTCTTTTAAAAATCACCCCAAACACAAATCAGAATTCTTGGGATAACCGCCCCCAGCCCCTCCTTGACAATCGCTTTAGCGATTGCAACTCACTCAAAAAAATAAAATTTTGTGAGTAAAAGGAGGGGGGGGGAAGTGGCGTGTGGTTTTCAGTTAACAAAAATATTATGCTGCCAGACCCGTTCCACGAGTTTCTGCCTCTCGTCCTAGGCTTGAGAGCGGAATTGCTGAAGTTGGGCGTGATGTTTGTTTTGGGGTTCCAACTCTTGACCAAGTGGGGATGTCTTTGGGAGTGCCGCCTAGATGATCAGAGTGAAGTTTGGTTTGTTGATTTAGCTCTTCTTGCGTATTTACTGGATTAGCAAAAGTTCCGTTGGCTAGAGAATCTGTTTGTGCTTGTTGAAGTCTGGCGACGAAGGCTGGCAGGTTGCTTTGGTCAACTTCGTAGAAGTCTAAAACCCTTTTAACTTTTTCGAAAAATTCCAAACCCTTGTCGTAAATTCTGAAATTTCTTTCGGGGCGCAATGCTTCCTTACCATCTTTTTTAACAACTTCTGTTTTTAAGTGTTTGGCTCGGTAGTCTGAGAGAGACATTTCGGGCTTGTCGGCAGAAGATCGTAATACCGGTTCTTCTTGATCAACGCCTTGAACCGACCTTGAGGTTTCAGAATATTTTAAAAGTTTTGGTGGAAATTTTGAGAATTTCGTTACGCCATTCTCGGTGCTAATTATTTGGGCCGCTCTTCCAAATTCTTGGGTGGTGGATTGCAGTCTTAAAGCATCTTTGGTCATTGAGAAGGCGTGAGTAGCACATCGCCCATCAACTTGCAGCATACTACTTCCATCTGGGTAAAATACGTTTAACTGCGGAATTTCCATCATAGCGTTGGAGTAAAACTGGCCTTCCTTTTTTGTTGGCGATGGATCAAGTGATACTAAAGATTTTCTGTCGCCAGATTTCTCAAAAACATTTCCCACATTGTGGCTGATGCCATAATGAATTACGCCAAATTGAAAGTTATCGTCAGGCTTATTTTTTACAAAATCCATTATCTCGGCGCAGCCAGTTTTTTCATTAGTAATGGCGATTTTTATGCCATATTTCAGCTTGTAATATTCGGCCAAAATTAAAGCGCCGTCAAAGGTTGGTGATTGTGAATTGTAAGTTTGGGTGACTCTGTTTTCTGAGTCTTCCTCCAAATAAGTTTTATTTATTGAGAGGGTTGAAAAAAGTGATGAGTGCAGCTTTTGCTCTTTGATAAGAGCTGCAATTTCAGCTCTTTTAACTTCGTCTTCAATAGTCATTAAAGCGGTTTTTCCATCGTGATTGATGGCTGACTCATTGGCTTTGTTTTGTAGTAGAAACGACATCATTTCCAGATCCGTTCTGGCGGTGGCAATCATGAAAGCAGTATTGCCGTTATTGTATCTGGCCTCAATGTCAGATTTTGGTAAAAGCATTAGCGCATTCTCAATCTCTCCTAATTCGACAGCGTGAATAAAAGCGGTTTTTCCTTCAGCATCTCTCGCATTAGCATCGGCATCTCTAGCAATAAGGTGGGGGATGAATTTTTTATTTCCTGTTTTAACGGCGCTAATTAAGGCTTGGCTCTTATCACCATTATGCTCAGCAAGAAAAGCATTAAGTTGAATTTGTGTTTCTAAGAGATCGATCATTGCTGAGTCATTATTCTTAATTGCAATGTCCATCGCGGTTTGTCCGGCTGTATTTACAGCATTAATATCTGCACCAAAGCGATTGAGCAACAGTGTTGCTAGTAGAGGTTTCTTGTGACTAACGGCGGCTAACAAAATGGTTTGGCCAGTTTCATCTAGGGCATCAATCTGATCCAGATTTTTTAGTAGAAAATTTCTTATCGGTATGATGGGTTTGGTTCTAATGATTTCAAAAATTTCAGAGGTCATGGTAATTTCAGTTCAGTTTCTGTGTTAAATTTTAAGCAGAAATCTCTTCGCTTTGATCTCGATAAAATGATGGGAAATTTACATGAATTACACTGTGGGTTTCTAAAACTGTCACCGAGTTTTATTTAACGTAGAGCGGACTTCTTTTTCGGCTGTGAAAAAAGTAGATTGCTAGGCCTAAGGCAATCCAGATTAAGAAGATTTCTCCAACTTCTAAGAACAGAGTGTAGAGCAGATAACTACAGCTAATTGCCGCGATTGGCGCAGTTACAAAAACGGCTGGGCATTTGAATGGTCGGCGGAGGTGTGGTTTTTGGATGCGTAAAATTATAACGCTGAGTGCCACAACCGTGAAGGCAACTAAAGTGCCAAGGCTTGTAAGACGCGAGATGGTGCCAATTGGAACCAAACCTGAAACTGATGAAACTGCGAGAGTTACAAGCAAACAGCTAACGTAGGGAGTTTCTGGCTTTTTAGGTATTTTGGAAAAAATCGCTGGAATTAATCCGTCGCGCGATAGCACAAAAAACAATCGCGATTGGCCATACATCATTACCAACATTGCTGAGGTCATGCCAACTAAAGCGCCGGTTCCAACTAAAGCTGATCCGATTCTGCTGCCATTTTGCCTTAGAGCGTAAGCCATCGGTTCCGGATTATTGAGTTCGCTGTAGTTAGTGATTCCGGTTAATACCAACGACACCACAACATAAAGTAATGCGCAAATTAGCAGTGAGCCAATTATGCCAATTGGCAAATTACGTTTGGGATTTTTTGTTTCTTCCGCTGCCGCAGCAAACGAGTCAAAACCGATATAGGCAAAGAAAATTGTTGCCGCTCCAAGCACCACGCCATTCCAACCAAATGGTATAAATTCAGCATAGTTGATGATTTTTACATGAGGCACTGCGATCAAAATAAAAGCAAAAACAGTGCAAAGTTTTACGCCAACAAGAATGCGATTGACTAGAATGCTTTCTTTAGTGCCCCAAGTTAGAGAAAGACCAACGCAAAGAGAGATAAAAGTTGCGGGCAAATTTATCGCGCCTCCAGCAGCAGGGGCTTTGGTTAGATAATCGGGTATGTGAATTCCGCCGGCGTTTAAAATTCCGACAAAATATCCCGACCAGCCAGACGCAATAGTTGAGGCACAAACCGTATATTCTAAAATTAAACACCAAGCCACCATCCACGCAACCAGCTCGCCCATTACAACATAAGAATAAGTGTAGGCGCTTCCCGCAACTGGCACCATCGCAGCAAATTCGGTGTAAGCTAAGGCGGCAAAAATGCAGATGATTACAGCTAAAAAATAAGAAATAGCAATCGCCGGACCGGCATATTTTGCGGCGTTGATTCCAGTAAGTACAAAAATTCCGGTTCCAATGGTGCATCCAATGCCTAGTAGCAACAAATCAAATGCACCCAAGGATCTCTCCAAAGAATTTTTCTTCGCTCCTTCAATGATGTTTTCGATGGATTTGGTTTTGAAAATTGATGTTTTTGAGATGGCTTTGCCAAGAGATTTACCTGACGTTAATAACTTTTGAATCGTCGGCATCTAGGTGAATTTTTACATTAATGGGTTTGCTGATAGGGAAAAAAAGAGCGTTATTCGGGTTATATTTAAGACATCAAAAGAAGTATTTGGAAATTTGCGACAGTATCCAGCTAATAAAACTCGATATCAAGATAATGAAAGTGGGAACCAGATCTAAGGCAAAATCTGATCTCAGGCCCTAATGGCGTTTTTAAATTTTTTTCTCGACTGTTATAAATTCCAATTTCGCCATTTTTGTTCTGAATTATTCTAGAAAATCTTCTCCAGTTTTTGGCTTTTTCTTTTGCGTCATCGTCACTACTAAGAGATGAATTTAGTCTTTAAAATTGATTCGCTAATCTTAAAATAAAGTAAGACTTGAGGGCGTTTAAAAAGAGATAATAGCTGATGAAGAACAAAGTTAAAAAAGAAAATTTACCGCAGAAAATTTGTATAAAATGTGATCGACCATTTACGTGGCGCAAGAAATGGAAGAAGGTTTGGGATCAGGTGAAATATTGTTCTGACAAATGTCGTAAGAATAAAAATAAAAACCAAAATGAATAAAAATCTTAATCATTTTCTAGCTTATTTAGGCTGCCTTCCTTTCATGATTGCGGCAATTTTTTTTAGCGCAAAATTGCAATTTATCTCGGCCACTTTTTTTGAAAATATTATTAAATCTTACGGCCTAGCAATTGTTTCTTTCATGGCTGGCGTTAACTGGGGGCAATATTTAACTTTTAAGCAAAAGCCGAAGTTAAACTTATTTTTAATCAGCAATATTATTACTTTACTGTGCTGGTTTTCGTTTTTTTTAATTAGCAGTTCTGGGTTTTTTCTGAACTTAATTTTTAGCTTTTTGTCTCTGCTTGCAGTCGATTATTATCTTAAACAATTAGACTTGATTGAGGTAAAATATTTTCAAACCCGCATCAATGTTACCACGATTGTTTGTATATCTCTGGCGCTGATCAAAATTAGCTAAACAACACAATCCAAACTATTCACATGATTGAAAATCTGCATTTTATTTTTGGCGATCAATTGTCGCATTCGCTGCTTAATTTACAGCACGCTGATAAAGAAAATGACGTGATTTTAATGTGCGAAGTTAGTGAAGAAGCCACTTACGCAGAGCATCACAAGAAAAAAATCGCCTTTATTTTTGCAGCAATGCGCCATTTTGGGCAAGAATTACGCGATCAAGGATTCAAAGTTGATTACGTAAAACTTGATGACGCAAAAAATTCAGACTCGTTTGATGAAGAGTTAAAAAGAGCAATTGAAAAATATCAGCCGCAAAAAATTTCTCTAACTGAGCCTTCAGAATATCGAGTTTGGCAAAAAGTTTTGCGCTGGCAAAAAATTTATAAAATCACTTTTGAAATTTTTCCGGACACGCGTTTTTTATGTAGCCAATCTGAGTTTAGAAATTGGGCAAAAGGCAAAAAACAATTACGCTTAGAATTTTTTTATCGCGAGATGCGCAAGAAACATAAAATCTTGCTTGATGCCGCAAATAAGCCAATTGGCGGCAAATGGAATTACGATATCGAAAATCGCAAAGCGCCAAAAACTGGCATGAAATCGCCAACAAGAATTAGTCACAAAAAAGATGCGATTACTTCAGAAGTTTTAAATTTAGTTGCAGAAAAATTTCCAAAAAATTTCGGCGATTTATTGCCTTTTCATTTTGCCGTAACTCGCGATCAAGCACTAATTGAAGCCAAGCATTTTATTGACGAATTGCTGATTAATTTTGGCGATTACCAAGACGCGATGCTTTCAAATGAGCCTTATCTTTATCACTCGCTGCTTTCTTGTTACATCAATGTTGGATTATTAGAGCCGCTAGAAATTTGCAAAATGGCTGAAAGCGCTTATCACGAAGGTGGGGCGCCGCTAAATGCTGTTGAAGGATTTATCCGTCAAATTTTGGGCTGGCGCGAATATGTGCGAGGCATTTACTGGTTGAAGATGCCACAATATCTAGAAAGCAACTTCCTTAACGCTAAAAAAGATTTACCCGAGTTTTATTGGAATGGCGAAACCCAAATGTTTTGTTTAAGTGAAGTAGTCAAACAAACCAAGCAGCATGCTTATTCACACCACATTCAGCGTTTGATGATTACTGGCAATTTTGCTTTGATTGCCGGCCTTTCTCCCAAGCAAGTTCATGAATGGTATCTAGGGGTTTACGCTGATGCTTTTGAGTGGGTTGAGGCTCCAAACACAATGGGCATGGCGTTATACGCTGATGGCGGAGTGATGGCAAGTAAGCCTTATGCGGCAAGCGGAAAATATATTTCACGCATGTCGAATTTTTGTAAATCTTGCCGCTTTGACCCAGAAATTACGGTTGACGAAAAAGCCTGCCCATTCAACGCTCTTTATTGGAATTTTTTGCAAGAAAATGAAGTGCAGCTCAAAAATAATCAGCGTTTAACCTTTGCTTATGCCAATTTGCGCAAGATGGAAAAGCCAAAACTTCAAGAAATTTTAGCGCAAGCGCAGAGAAATTTAGAAAAACTCGCAGCAAATAAATTATGATGAAAAGTCCCATGAGCTTACTGAAAAGCCAGAGATAAATGCTCCAAGCGCCGGAGAATTTTAGATCTATAAACCCTTCTCAATCGCCTCAATAACCTCTTTAGATTGCGGATCGGTAGCGGAAGAAAACCAAGTGATAAAATTACCATTTTTATCAATTAGATATTTGTGAAAATTCCATTTTGGTGAAGCAAGAAAGCCTGCTTTATCGTTAGCCCAAAGATAAAATGGATGAGCATTTGCACCATTAACTTTACTAACTTGAGTTAGTGGAAAAGTGACGTGAAATTCTTTGTGAGTAAAATCTTTTACCTGCTGCAACTCGCCAAATTCTTGATTGCCAAAGTCATTTGAAGGCACGCCAATTATTATTAAACCACGGTTTTTATATTTTTGGTAAAGGCTCTGCAAGCCTTTATATTGAGGCGTAAATCCACATTTTGAAGCTGTGTTTACAACCAAAATCAACTTGCCGCGATAATCTGACAAATCGATTTTTTTGCCGTCAATTCCGTTAAAAGAAAATTGATAAGCATTCCTTGTGCTAATATTGGCAAAGCTTTCTTGGCTTAAGCAGAAAAACAAAAATAGGCTGAAGAATATTTTGTAAATTTTCATGATTTGCGGATTGTGAAGTTGTTAATTTTTTGACCTAATTTAAAGAATATTTTGAATCATCAGCAATTGCATTAGTATAGATAGAGATTTTTGACTTACATATTACTTAAGTTGCCAACTCTTCACGTCATTGCGAGGAGCGAAGCAATTCATCTAGACATGCATCCGCGGATAAATAGATTGCGGCGCTGCGCTCGCAATGACGTGACGAGATGGCAACTTTTGTTACCAGAAATTTTAAATCCCATGTATCCACTAAATTACATCGAGCCGGTTTTTCGGCCGCCCAGTGAATGGAAATCTTTAATTCTGCAAGTCACCAATGGTTGCTCGTGGAATAAATGTAGCTTTTGCGACATGTATAAAGATGAGCAAAAGCGCTTTCAGCCCAAGGCAATTGAAGAGATTGAGCAAGATTTGAAGTTTTTGTCGCAAAATCATTTTCCCGTTTCAAGAGTTTTTCTCGCCGATGGTGATGCCACCAGTCTTTCGATGCGAAGGCTGAAAGAAATTTTGCAGCTGATTAATAAATATTATCCAAACCTGCAGCGCGTTTCGTCTTACTGCCTGCCGCGCAATTTGTTAAATAAGTCGGTTGCTGATTTGCAAGAGTTGCAAGAATTGGGTTTAAAAATTCTTTATGTCGGCTGCGAAAGCGGCGATAATGAAGTGCTTGGGCTAGTTGAAAAAGGCGAAACTTTTGACTCGTCTTTGCAGGCTTTGCAAAAAATAAAAGCCGCTGGAATTAAAAGTTCGGTGATGATTTTAAACGGTTTGGGTGGTGCAAAATACAGCAAACAACACGCGCTGGCTTCAGCAGAATTAATGAATCAAGCGCAGCCCGAATATCTTTCAACTTTGGTTCCAGAATTTCCTTTGGGATCCGAGCGTTTTGAAAAAAGTTTTAAGGGCGAGTGGCAAGAGCTAAGCAGGCTTGAGTTATTTCAAGAAATGAAGCTGCTGATGGAAAATCTGAACTTAAACAAAACCATATTTCGCAGCGATCACGCCTCAAACCACTTGGTTTTGAAAGGCGTGCTCGGGCGTGATAAAGCAAGAATCAGTGCCGAGATTGATTTGGCCATTGAGCAAGAGTTGTAGAACCTATTTTTCTTGGATATTTCCCTGCAATGCCAAGAGAATGTGTCGGGCTTGAGGTTGGCTAAACTTTCAAAAGCAACCCAAGTAACTTCAAAACCTCAAGCAATTTTTCCTTAGAAACCGTGCCGGCGAATTAAGCCTGTCGTTCTTGCCAATCTAAGCTTTTTATGGCGTCTGCGAGGATGACGCCGCTTACATTTTCACTTTTGATTTTTACTTCAAATGGATAACCCTTTTCTTTGCTGGTGATTGGGACAACTAGGGCTAGTCCGTGTTTGTTATATTCGGCTGGAGACAGAACTAGGGCGGGACGGCATTTGGTTATTTCTTTGCCGACTTGTGGGTTAAAGTCGATCCAAATTAGATCGCCTTTATTTGGGGTGTATTTTTTGCTCATGATTTACCAGATTTCTTTGCCTGTTGCTGTGGTGTGAAATTCAGCAAGGGAATGTTTATTTTTAGTGGTGATCTTCTTTAGAACTTTTTTTAAATCGGTGTCATTTGATGAAGTTGAGAATGGATCTTCAACGCTTTCTAAAATTACCTTTTTGCCTTGGATAGAAACGCTCACGCGTGATCCGTCATGAAATCCCAAAACTTCTTTTACTTTTTTTGGAATACGTACGGCAAGGCTATTTCCCCATTCTTTTATTTCGGTTGTTGCTACTAAAGTTGTCATTGTTTTGCAGGTTGAATTTATTTCATGACGTAGATACTAGTAGATACAAAAAAGTCAATTGATTTTGTTCTTATTTAATTTCCCAAATGAAATTTCAAATGCGACTCAATAAAGCTCGCGATGAAGTAATAGCTGTGGTCGTAGCCGTTGTGGAAGTTTGCTTCAAGAGGTTGATTTGAAGCTTTGCAGGCATCAATAAAATTTTGGGTGAGGAGTTGTTTTTCTAAAAATTCGTCGTTGCTACCTTGATCGATTAGGATTTTTTTTGGGTGGGATTTGCCAGATTTTATTAGCTCGCAGGCGTCGTATTTTTTCCAAGTTTCCTTGTTTTTTTCTCCCAAATATCCGGCGAAAGCTTTTTGTCCCCACGCGCAATTAATTGGATTTACGATCGGTGAAAAAGCGGAAATCGACTGATATTGTTCAGGGAATGTCAGGCCTAAAATCAAAGCGCCGTGACCGCCCATCGAGTGGCCAGCAATTGAGATTTTTGGTGATTTTGCTTCGGCCAAAAACTCATCCAAAATCAAGTTGTGCAACTCAAGCGCGATGTAATCAAACATCAAATAATGGTCTTTGTAGCCTTTGGTGGTGGCATTTACGTAAAATCCAGCACCTGATCCAAAATCGTAACTTTCATGCTCGGCGTCTAAGTTTAAGCCGCGCGGCGAAGTGTCGGGGCAGATGACCATTGTGTTGCTATTTTGCAGATATTTTTGCACGCCAGATTTGGTGATGAAATTTTCTTCAGTGCAGGTGAGGCCGGAAAGCCAGATGAAACAATTTTCAACAATCCCTGACTCTGGAATGAAAGTTGAAAACTTCATTTCAGTTTTGGTGATTTCAGAATCATGCGACCAAAAACTAGTTTTGCCGCCGAAGGTTTTATGTGTTTTTAAAAGTTTCATTGCGCCGCCAATTAAAATTTTACAACCGAGCGAATCGACTTGCCTTCATGCATATATTTAAAGGCGTCGTTAATTTCATTAAGCGGCATGGTGAAAGTTACCATGTCGTCTAAATTGATCGCGCCGGACAAATATTTTTCGACATATTCAGGCAGTTGCGATCTGCCTTTAACGCCGCCAAAAGCGCTGCCTTTCCACACACGCCCAGTCACCAACTGAAAAGGACGAGTGGAAATTTTATCTTGGCCGCCGGCAACGCCGATGATGATCGATTCGCCCCAGCCTTTGTGGCAGCATTCCAAAGCCGCGTTCATCAGATTCACATTGCCCACACATTCAAACGAGTAATCAACGCCGCCATTTGTCATTTCAACGATCACTTCTTGCACTGGTTTGTCGTGTTTTTTGGGATTCACAAAATCAGTCGCGCCCAGTTTTTTGGCGATTTCGAATTTATCTTCATTGATATCCACCGCGATAATGCGTTTGGCACCAGCCATTACAGCACCTTGAATTACCGAAAGGCCAATGCCGCCAAGTCCAAACACCGCAACTGTTGAATCTTTTTCAACTTTTGCGGTGTTTAAAACCGCGCCAATTCCGGTGGTGACGCCGCAGCCAAGCAAGCATATTTTATCTAAAGGTGCGGCGGGATTTACTTTCACCAGCGAGATTTCGGCAATCACCGAATATTCGGCAAAAGTAGAAGTTCCCATGTAATGAAAAATCGGCTGACCATCTTTAGAAAAGCGCGAAGTGCCGTCTGGCATTAGTCCGCGCCCTTGAGTGAGGCGAATTTTTTGGCATAAATTGGTTTTGCCGCTTAAGCAAAAACTGCACTCTTTGCATTCGGGAATATAAAGCGGAATTACGTGATCGCCTTTTTTTAGAGTGGTGACACCTTCGCCAATTTCTTCAACAATGCCGCCGCCTTCATGTCCTAAAATAACTGGAAAAATTCCTTCAGGATCTTCTCCTGACAATGTGTAAGCATCAGTGTGGCAAACGCCAGATGCGATCATTTTGACTAAAACCTCACCTTTTTTTGGCAGTTCTAAATCAATAGTCTCAATCTTAAGTGGTTGCTTTGGGCCCCAAGCAATGGCTGCTTTAATTTTCATAAAATTTTTGTTTATTTATTTATCTTCCAAAATCCAATCCTGCGCTTTTTCAATCTGATTATACTTGAAGGTTTTTACTTGAGGATGAACTCGACCTTTCGCAATTCTTGCGACAATTTGTGTGAAAAGTCCCCCCATCGCTAGCGCCGCTTTTTTGAATTTGTGATGATTTTGGCGGGCGAAATTTAAATATTCCGCGCGGTTTTGTGCACCCGACCAATAAGGAAATTTTTTAGCGTGAATGATAATTCCGCGAAGCTCACCCTTAGTTGAAAAATAAGGGTCGATGAGATCAGAAATATTTTGAAAATCGTCAGCAGTAAAAGGGTTGGTTACATCAAGCAAAATCACGCCGTGATGATCGTCAAACTGGCAGAGCAGGCCGTTTTGGGTGGTAACTTCTTTAAAGGTTACTTCAAACTGATGGTCGTTGTCGTAGGTCATGAGAATTTTTTAGGAGTTGTTGCGAAGAATTAATCGAGAAAAAACCCGCCTGAAAATTAATTCAGACGGGTTTTTTTTAAAGAGCACTTAACTTCTAAGAAAATCTATTGAGTTGATCCAAAAGTGTAAGACAGACCCAAATGCGCCACACCTAATTTGGTGTCGCTGGTGGCATTTTGGTAAGGCAGTTTATCAAGTTTTTGGATGTCGTAAGATGCTTTGATGCTGAGATTGGTTTTTGGCAGATCAAACAAAAGACCAGCGCCGTAAACCGGTGAAGTGTGACTAGACGCTCTATCGATTTGATATTGCGTACGAGCTACACCCCAAGACACGAAAGGAGAAAGTCCGGGTAAAACTTTTATACCCAAATTAGCTTTAGCGCCGTAGCGATTATCAATTTGGATTTTCGGACCTGTGCCAACAATGTTGTGATCAAAACCTTTGGTGGTGGAATTTAAGTCTTCGTAGAAAACTTCTCCAGCAACGTGAAATATCGCTGGGTCATATCGCACACCGGCGTTTAGTCCAAATCCGGCGTCGGTGGCTTGTCTTTCATTATTGTCTTTTGGTCCCGTTAGCACCGAAGAATTTGCAGCTTTGTGATTTGCTCTAGTTTGCAACCCGTCAACGCCGATAAACACGCCGTTAGCGGCCTGCGACTGCGTGGCAAGAAATGCCAAAGAAAAGAAAATCGGTAGGAATTTTTTCATATTGTTTACCTCATTATTTATTGATGAAGCGACATTGATGAATACCAATATCGAGTAATGAATGCTCAATTTTTCAAAACTAACGGGCTATTATCTTCGCTCTCATTTTTATAAATTTTTTGTAAAGAAAACGCGGCTGCAACTTTTAAGTCACAGCCGCGCTGAGTGGAAAATAGGGTTCTTTTGAAATCTAGATAGATGGTCCAAAAGTGTAGATCAGACCTAAATGCGCTACACCTAGGCTGGTGTCGCTGGAGCCACTCTGGTAATTCAGTCCGTTAAGTTTTTGAATGTCGTAAGAGGCTTTGATGCTGAGATTGTCTTTTGGCAAATCAAACAAAACACCTAGGCCATAAACCGGTGAAGTATAATTGCCGGTGGTGCCAAAACGATATTGCGTGCGAGCCAAGCCCCAAGATACGAAAGGAGCAATGTGCGGTAAAACTTTAATCCCCGCATTAGCGCGAGCGCCGTAGCGATTATCAATGCGGATTTTGGACCCGCGCCTGTAACAATCTGATCGTAGCCTTTGGCGCTTGAATTTAATTCTTCAAAGAAAACTTCGCCCGACAAATAAAGATTATTGGCAACGTGAAATCTTGCTGGGTCAAATCGTAATCCCGCGTTGAATCCTAAGCCCAGATCACTTGACCTGCGACTACTATTGTCTGGATCTGTGTAAGTTGTGACAGATGGCCCCACACTAGTAGGCCCCGCTGCTGATGTGTGCTTCGCTGTAGTTTGCAACATGTCAACGCCGACGAAAACACTGTTAGCGGCCTGTGCTTGATGAGCCAGCAGCGCCAAAGAAAAGAGAATAGGTAGGAATTTTTTCATATTTACCTTATTAGTTATTAAGAACTGACATTGATGAATAACCAATGTCATGGGACCGCGTAGGGTCGGTTCTTAAAACTAAAGCTCTATTATCTTCGCTCTCATTTTTATAAATTTTCTGTAAAAGAATCGTCGTTGAACTTGAATAAGCAGCGCAATTTGAATTGTGCGCACTGTGCGCAAAATTGACTTTTGACCTCTCTAGCATTGATTCTAGCAAAATTATCTCAAACTTTTAAACAACATCAAAGCCAAGTCTCTCGCATGAGCGTGATCGACAATTCGTGTCGGATAATTTTTGCCAAGTTCCACACCACAAGATTTTAATAAATTTTCGTCAGCCTCCCAAGGCTTGTGAATAAAGCGTTGCGGCAGTTGGGCTAATTCTGGAAGCCACTTCTTAACGTAATTTCCCTGCGCGTCAAAACGCTCACCTTGCAATGTTGGATTAAAAATTCGAAAGAAAGGAGCCGCGTCAGCACCGCTTCCAGCCACCCATTGCCAGTTTGCTACGTTGCTGGCAAGATCAGCATCAATCAAACAATCCCAAAACCATTTCTCGCCCTCACGCCAATCAATTAGCAAATCTTTCACCAAAAACGATGCCACAATCATGCGCACGCGATTATGCATCAGGCCAGTTGTCCACAGCTCGCGCATGCCAGCATCAACTATTGGAAATCCGGTTTGGCCATTCTGCCATTTCTGCAAAAGGAAATCGTTTTTTTGCCAAGGGAATTTTTCAAATTCGTTGCGAAAAGATTTGGTGGGAAGCTCTGGAAAATGAAAAAGCAAATGATGACAAAACTCACGCCAGCCAAGCTCGGTGATAAATTGTGTTTTGCCTTCTGAGGGTGAAATTTTCTTTGCCGCGTGGAAGATTTCTCGCGGCGAAATCAGGCCAAAATGCAAGTGCGGAGAAAGTTTTGAAGTGCCGTTAAGAGCAGGAACGTCGCGGGCTTGTTTGTATTCGTGAATTTTGTTTTTGAGAAAAACTGCAAGGCTTGAAGTTGAAATAATCTCAAATTTTTCGGCCCAATTTTTTTTCGGTAAAAGATCCAAAACGTCATTCTTAATATCCAGAAAGGAGTGGCGAGTGCCGTTTGCTGGCTCGGGCAAAGGATCTAAAATCGCATCTGAATTTTTCAAGCAATGGCGCCAAAAAGCTGTAAATACTTTGTAGTAACTTCCACTGCCATTTTTAATTTCGGTCGGTTCAAAAAGTGTCGTTGCTTTAAAGTCAAAAACTGCAATTGAATTTTCTGCTGCGAGTTTTTTTATTTGTTCCTGAAGTCTTAATTCGGGCTGATTAACGCCGCGCGAAAAATAAATCGCCTCGATCTTTTTGCTCAAAAAAATCTCACGCAAAATCGCCAAACTGTCGCCTTTTTTTAGCGCCAGTTTTAGAGAAAATTTTTCTAAAAGTTCGCGCGAAAAACTCTCTAAAGCGTGATGCAAAAACCACTTAGAAGCCGCGCCAATCGGGCGACGATTTGCATCATCTAAAATAAAAAGGGGCACGACATTTTTGTGATCCCGCATCGCGTAAAAAAACGCTGGATTGTCGCTAACTCGTAAATCTTGATTAAATAAAACTAAGGCGTTTTTCATTTTTTAACTTGAGCAAGAAATGTTAATTTCCTTCGCCCAAGCGGGCGGAAGGCTGGCGTAACTTTCGTTTTCTGGTTGTTCTTTGTAAGGATTTTGGGTGATTTTTTGTAATTTTTTTACTTCCGAAAAATCGTTTTCAAGATCAGCCTTTTCGATGGCGGTTTGCAGCAGATGGTTGCGCAGGATGAATTTTGGGTTGGAGTTTTTCGTGGTGGGCAATTTTGGGTGCAGGGTTTTTATGGTTTGGTGCCATGAATCATCCTTCGACAGGCTCAGGATGACATTGAGGTTGTGGAGATTGCGAAAGAAAAATGTGTAATCGATTTGATGTTCTTCAAGTAAGTCTAAAATTTGGTGAGTGAGTTTTTTTACATCTTCATCCGTCTTCACAAATCCAAGCTTTAGCGCCATTAATTGGTAAAATTCTTCGTAAAAAATTTTCTCGTAATTCGCCAAAATTTCCTTCTGTTCTTCCATTGAAACTAAGCTGGAAAGTGTGATGGCAAAGGCGTGTAAATTCCACAATCCGATTGCCGGTTGATTGGCGAAAGAGTAGCGCCCTTCATGGTCAGAATGATTGCAGATGTGATGTGGATTGTAGCTGTCTAAAAATCCGAAAGGGCCGTAATCCAGCGTGATTCCAAGGATTGACATATTGTCGGTGTTGAGAACGCCGTGGCAAAATCCGACAGCTTGCCATTTGGCGATGAGCTTGGCGGTTGACTCGACGACGCTTGCTAAAAAATCGGCATATTTGTTTTTTTGATCTTTTAGCTGAGGAAAATTTTGTTCAATGACGTAATCGGCGAGAATTTTTATTTGCTCATTTTGCTTGCGGTAGAAAAAAACTTCAAATGTGCCAAAGCGCACGTGGCTTGGAGCCATGCGAATTATTTGGGCAGCTTTTTCCATGCCGTCACGGTGAATTTTTTGATCGGAGGCAATTAAGCAAAGGGCGCGTGAAGTTGGAATTCCAAGCGCCTGCATTGCTTCAGAAACTAGAAATTCGCGAATTGATGAGCGCAGCACCGCCTTGCCATCTCCCATGCGAGAGTAAGGCGTGAGACCAGAACCTTTTAGAACTAAATCCCAAGTTTGATTTTTTTTGTTAGTAACTTGCGCCAGCAAAGCAGCGCGTCCGTCACCAAGTTGCGGCACGAAATGGCCAAATTGGTGACCGGCGTAAAGCATCGCCAGATTGCAGAAATTGGGGTTGGTGAATTGGCAGAAGTCGGGGCTGGAGAATTCTTTTTTGTCAAAATCGATTAGCTCGCAAGCGCTTTCGCTGTAGGCTGCGACAAAGCTGTTTTCTAATGGAGTGGGAGTGATTTTGGAGAAAAAATCGCCTCCCAGTTTTTCAAAATGATTAAAAAATTTCATTTCGTTAAACCGCGATCATTTCGCGATCGGCCTTGGCAATTGCGTATTCACGGGGTTTGAAAAGTTGGTAGTGCCACCATTCATTGCGATAAAAATCAAAACCGGCGGCGGTCATCAGGCCAAGTAAAATCAGGCGATTACGCTGCGCCTCAGCAGAAATTTTCTCGCAATTGTGAAAGGCGAGGTCGGAAAATTCGTCGAAATCGGTGCCCATGTCGAGCTCATTTCCTTGCGCATCGCACAAAGTTAAATCAATTGCTACACCACGACAATGCGGGATTGCACCGCCATCGGGATTGGAAATGAAACCGCCATTTGGATCTTCTGAGGGAAATTTATCGAACATGTATTTTTGAATTTCGATGGGGCGAAAGCCGTCGAAAATTTTTAATTTTAATCCGAGATTTTTGGCTGATTTGATGGCGCGATTTAACGGCGCAATGGCCGCTTCATGCATGTAGCAAAAAGGGTAGGCGTAAAGTTTGTGGCCGCAAACATTGTTGTCTGAGGCGTAGCGTAAATCGAAAATTACGTCGAAATTTTCGGCAGTGATTTTAACGAGATTTTGCATCTTAAAAAGGTTTCAAAATTACCAGAGTCACAATCAACAACATTAGAATTGTCGGCACTTCGTTGATGATGCGATAAAATTTTTCGCTATATTTATTTTCACCAGTTTTGAATTTTTTGCGGCAGTGCGACAAAAATCCGTGATAGCCAGCGAGGATGAGAACCAAAGTGATTTTGATTTGTAGCCAAACCAAATCAAAACCGATTTGCGAGGCTAAATAAAAACCAAAACAAAAAACCAAAAGCATCGCTGGCAACATGATGAGATGCATCAGGCGCTTTTCCATAATTTGAAACATGCGATCGACGTCAGAATCCACAGCAACTTGCGTGTGATAAACAAAAATTCTCGGCAAGTATAAAAGGCCGGCAAGCCATGAAATTACTGCAACGATGTGGAGGATTTTGATAATGTCGTAAAATTCGATTTCGGCCATTTTGATGATAGAAAATGAGTTGATATTTGGACTTGTGAAAATAGCTTGCTGCGCCTTCAGACTTTCCCCCAGCACTAGTCAAATTTCAAACTAAAAATCATGAAACTTCTCGCCTGCAATAGTAATAGAATTTTGTCGCAAGAAATTGCCAATCACTTGGGCTTGAAGCTAATTGATGCTGAAGTCAAAAAATTTGCTGACATGGAAGTCTTTGTTGAAATCAAAGAAAATGTGCGTGGTGAAGATATTTTTGTGCTGCAATCAACCTCTTATCCGGCCAATGACAACATCATGGAATTGCTGATTGCAATTGATGCGCTGCGTCGCGCGTCAGCCAAAAGAATTACCGCGGTGATTCCTTATTTTGGTTACGCCAGACAAGATCGCAAAGCAGCGCCGCGCACGCCGATCTCGGCAAAATTAGTGGCTAACTTAATTACATCAGCGGGCGCAGATCGCGTTTTAACGGTTGATTTGCACGCCGGACAAATCCAAGGATTTTTTGACATTCCGCTTGATAATCTTTACGCAGCACCAGTTTTTGTGCGCGACATCAAGCAAAATTTCGATTTAACAAATTTGGTTGTGGTATCTCCCGACGTTGGTGGGCTTGTGCGCGCCAGAGCAATTGCCAGCAAAATTGGTGCAGAACTTGCAATTGTTGATAAGCGCCGACCGAAAGCGGGAGTAAGCGAGGTGATGAATATTATCGGTGAAGTTGAAGGCAAAAATTGCATCATTGTTGACGACATGGTTGATTCTGGAGGCACTTTGTGCAATGCCGCAGAAGCCTTGATAAACAAAGGTGCAACTTCGGTTTCAGCTTACATTACACACGGAGTTTTGTCGGGAAAAGCGGGAGAGAGAATTGCTAATTCGAAGTTAAAAAATTTGGTAATTACCAATTCGATTGAAGCATCAGCCGGAACTTTGGCGGCAAAAAATATTAAGATTATCGACATTGCGGATTTAATCGGAGAGGCGATTCGCAACATTTCGCAAGAGAAATCAGTTTCAACTTTGTTCGACTAAAAACATGAAAAAAATTCAACAATTAGTAAAGGCGCAAATTAAGGCGCAGGCTCCTGCTTTGGCACTTTCAGTGGCGATAGTTTTATTTGCGGTGATTGCGGCAAATCTGCTTTATCGTCCAAAGCCGATGGTTAAAAGAGGCTTTGAAATTGTGATGGCAAGCGACGGAAAAGTGTTAGAAAAAAAAGAAGAAAAGCCGGTTGATTTAGCGACCATGATGAAAGCTGCTGATGTTGATCGTGGTGCAAAAGTTTTCAAAAAATGCGCTTCTTGTCACACTATTGGCAAGGGTGAAGCGTCGAAAGTTGGCCCGAATCTATTTGGAATTGTTGGTAGAAAAAAAGCAGCTTTTGCTGGATTTGCTTATTCAGATGCTATGAAAGCTAAAGGTGGATCTTGGGACGCAGAATCGATTAATAGTTTTGTAACCAAGCCGAAAGATTTTGTCGCTGGAACTAAAATGGCATTTCCTGGTTTGAAAAAACCACAAGATCGCGCTGACGTGATTTTGTTTTTGGAAAAGCAGAAGTAATTTTTAACTCATAATAAAAGTCGCCATGGAACAACTTTTCGGAATAATCTTAGCTGCAACTTTCGGTGCAATTTTCGGCTCTTATGCCACGCTTTTTGCTTATCGTTTGCCGCTTGGCGAATCATGCTTTGGCAGATATTTCGGACAAAAATCAAGATGCCCTGAATGTAACGTAATCATCAGAACCCGCGAGTTAATACCTCTCATCAACTGGCTTTTCACTTTAGGTAGATGCAAATCTTGTCAGACTAAAATTCCGCGCACCCACTTATTTGTTGAAGCGACAACAACTGCACTTTTCATTTTGAGCTATCTTAAGTTCGGCTTCACGCAGGAATTTATGCTTTATGCTTTGATCTCGGTTGGTTTGGTGATCTTGCTTGCGACTGATTTTACTCACAAAACTTTTCCACAACCGGTGCTTAATTTTATTTTGATGGTTGGTTTGGCGAATCGCGTTTTACAAGATCAAAACGTTATTGATGTAACTTTTACGGCAGGCATGGGCGTGGTGCTTTCGGCAGTTTTTTATCAAATTTTTTATAAAAAAACCGAAGGGCTTTTTGCTAGCCAAAGTCAGTCTTTTGATTACACGAAATTTATTTTGATCGCGTCAGTTTGTTTGCAGCAGAATCAGTTTTTATTTTATTTTTTCGCGGTGATGACGATCTTAACCATGCTGTTGGTTTTCAAAATTCCGAGCAGAAAAAATCGTAATAATTTTGGTTACGCTTTGATCATTCCGTTCGTGTGGTTGCTGCTTTATTCGCCTGCTTTTTCTAACTAAATTTCAAAATATTTTATGACTAATGATTACCGCGTGAAGGATATTTCTTTGGCTGCTTGGGGTAGAAAAGAAATCACTTTAGCAGAAAATGAAATGCCGGGATTGATGTCTTTGCGTCGTGAATTTGGCGCTTCTCAACCACTTAAAGATGCAAAAATTGTCGGCTGTTTGCACATGACAATTGAAACTGCGGTTTTGATTGAAACCTTGGTGCATTTGGGTGCGCAGGTTCGTTGGAGCTCTTGCAATATTTTTTCAACATCCGATCACGCAGCGGCTGCAATTGCTGCAAGTGGTGTTCCGGTGTTTGCGTGGAAAGGCGAAACTGAAGAAGAATATGATTGGTGTATCAGACAAACAATTGTCGGAAAAACTGACTGGAAACCAAACATGATTTTGGATGATGGTGGCGATTTAACAAAAATGATTCACGACGAATATCCAGAAATTCTTGCTGGAATCAAAGGTTTGTCAGAAGAGACTACAACAGGTGTGGCGCGACTTTACCAAATGGAAAAAGAGGGCAGGTTGAAAGTGCCTGCAATCAATGTGAATGACGCGGTTACTAAATCGAAATTCGACAATCTTTACGGCTGCAAAGAAAGTGTTATCGATGGCGTGAAGCGCGCAACTGATGTGATGATCGCCGGAAAAATGGTGGTGATTTGTGGTTACGGAAATGTCGGCAAAGGATGCGCTGACGCCTTTAAATCACAGGGCGCGCGCGTTGTTGTAACTGAGATTGATCCAATCTGTGCGCTGCAAGCTGCAATGGCCGGATTTCAAATTTTGCCAATTGAAGATGTGATTTCTCAAGCTGATATTTTTATCACTACAACTGGCAACGTTGACATCATCACGATTGAACATATGCGTGCTATGAAAGACTGCGCGATCGTTGGAAATATTGGTCACTTTGACAATGAAATCCAAGTTGAGGCTTTGAGAAATTTGAAATGGACCAACATCAAACCACAAGTTGATCAAATTACTTTTGCTGATGGAAAAAGAATTATTTTGCTTGCCGAAGGCAGATTATTGAATTTGGGATGTGCGACCGGACACAGCGCTTTTGTAATGTCGGCAAGCTTTACCAATCAAGTGATGGCGCAAATTGAGCTTTGGGGCAATCACAAAAAATACGAAAATAAAGTTTATATTTTGCCGAAAGAATTAGACGAAAAAGTTGCAAGATTACACTTGGAAAAACTTGGTGCGAAATTAACAAAACTAACCAGCAAGCAAGCTGATTACATCAATGTTGACGCTAGTGGGCCGTACAAAAGCGACAATTACAAATATTAATTTAGTGGAGAAAAAATGAGTACATTTCAAATCACAACTCAGGGTTACGAAAGATTAAAAGTTGAAATCGATAATCTAAAAAATGTTGAAAGACCAAGAATCATCAAGCAAATCGCGGATGCGCGCGAACATGGTGACCTAAAAGAAAATGCTGAATATCACACTGCAAAAGATCGCCAAGGTTTTATCGAAGCACAAATTGGTGATTTAGAAGATAAATTTTTACGCGCAGAAGTGATCGATATTTCAAAACTTTCTGGCGACAAAATTAAATTTGGCGCGACAGTAAAATTAGAAAATTTAGACAGTGGAAAAGAAGTGACTTACAAAATTGTTAGCGAGTTCGAAGCAAATATTGATGATGGCTTGATCTCAAGCATGTCGCCAGTTGCGAGAGCTTTAATCAATAAAGAAATTGGTGATGAAGTGGAAATAAAAACTCCTGGTGGCGTCATCAATTATGAAATCCTGGAAATAAACTTTGTGTAATAAGTTCACGCTATTTAGGTTGTAAAAATGGTACGAATTTTTTTTCTAAAAAATGATGTAGAAAAAAAATTTGACATCAAAAAAACCCTCACCTAACTAGCGTTAACAAATCACTTAAGATTTCCGTTTCCACCCTTAACAACAAATAATTTCTAAAATATGAAAAAAACCTTTTCTAAGAAAAAATCAGCATTTTCGTTGATTGAATTATCGATCGTTTTGATCGTTATCGGTTTGCTGATTGCTGGTATCACCGGCGGAGCCAGCTTGATTAAAAGTTCAGAACTTCGTTCTGTAATGGGTGAAGCAAGAGGATACGCAGTTGCTGTTAACGCTTTTTACAGCCAATTTAACGCTCTTCCTGGTGATTACGGTACCGCAGTTGCTGGATCTGACGTTCTTGGAGATGGCGATGGTCTTATTGAATACTGGAATAGCGCTACTGCAGAAGGTTCAGAAGCTTGGCGTGATTTGAAATCCATCGGTGCTATCGATGCAACTTTGACTTATGTTTCAACCGCTACTGCATCTCAAGCTGCAGGTAATAACTTGCCATCTTCTAAAATCAAATCGTCTGGTTGGGCTTTCGACAACAACACTACAAGTGCTCAAAACGTTGTAGTATTAACGGCTGGTACCGTTGGTACCGCTGGTAGCGCGACCAACACAGTCGTAAATATCAGTGCCGCACCTGTTGCTCAAGGAGCAATTCTTGCAGCAGATGCTTTATCTATCGATTCTAAAATTGATGATGGCGTTGCTAACCTTGGTAAAGTTAGAGGAGTTTTAGCAGCTTGTAACACTAATGCTACTTATACCGTTGCTACTGCGGGTAAAATTTGCGCTCTTTCATATCAAGTTGATGTTAACTCATAGTTTGACTTAACGGAGATTTTAAAAAACCCCGTCACTTGAAAAAGTGGCGGGGTTTTTTGTTGGTCGTTATTTACCTAAATAGATGTGCGGGATTTAATTATTTACAAATGGGTTTTGCTTTAGAGAATATTTTTCAATCAATTTGCAGATATATTGCCAAACATAAATCATGAAAAACGACCCAATTCTTTCAGCGCTAATCAATTTTTTAGTTCCGATAATTTTTCTCTACGGATTATTTTTTCTTGCTGACTTCTTTGAGAGTGGCTTTTTTGCTTTCATCTATTCCATGGTGCTCTTTGTCAGTGGCTTCATGATTTTTTCAGTGAAGTTTTCGGGTGTTAAAATTTCTTCACTATTCCATTTTGAGTTTATCTCTTTCTTTACGCTACTTCTCTCTATTGCTTACATAACTGCCATTTTGTTGTTAATTACTAATCTGTTTGCGATTTAGGGCCTGAGGATTTGGCATTGATACTCTCTCTCGGTGTCACCCCGTCTTCACGACGGGGTCCACAGTGTCACGAGTTCAGAAGTATAGAATAAAATTCATAATTTATGACGAGATGGACC
>CAIRMX010000130.1 GCA_903879805.1 uncultured Alphaproteobacteria bacterium
ACACCATCCCCATCTCCATCTATATCACCATCACCCATTCCATTAAAAGAATGTCCAAGTGGTAAAGGGGTTGAAATAATTATCCGTAATATAAAAAGTGGAAAATTAGAAAAATTGTGCTTTACATTAAATAATATTAAAAATGAAGTATATCCTGAAGTAACATATGATTCTACTGATAATAATAATAATGATATATACGCACAAAGTTTACTTGATAAAGATGATGTACGTAAATATATATTAACATCAGTTAAGAATACTGATCCAGATATTATATTAGAAGGAGCTAATGATAAACGTATTGATGTTAAAATAACAAATGGAGATTCAGAATTATTACGTAGTATAAATATTATAATATTTATTATAAAATCTGAAAATCCTAATCCAAGACCACCTCCCAGACCACAACCTAAGGAAGAAGTAGATCCAAATACTGGTATGTATATAGGTATTGCAGTAACATTATTTATATTGGGAGGTGGTGGTTTATTTTTATTTTTCTATCTTAAATCACAATCTAAAGTAATATCAAAAGTAGTAAAAAAAGTAGCAAAAAAAAACTGTCATCCCGAACGTTAGTGAGGGATGACAGTTTTTTTTGGAAAAGAGGTTTTTAAATCAATCCCAATTTTTTCATTTCATTTTCAATTTTCACTTTCGCAGCTGTCGAAGGAGTCACCAAAGGCAAGCGAGTTTCAGCGCTGCAAAGTCCCATCAAGCTCGCGGCATATTTCACCGGAATTGGGTTGGTTTCGCAAAACATCACATCATGCAAGTCAGTTAGTTGATCCTGAATTTTTAATGCAGCGGCGTAATCACCTTTCATTGTCGCTTTTTGCAAGTCGCTGACCAATTTTGGTGCGATGTTAGAAGTAACTGAAATAACACCATTTCCACCCATGGCATTGTAGCCAACAGCGGTGATGTCTTCACCAGAAAGGTAAGAAAATTCTTTTTTAATTCTAAGGCGTAGAGTGGCGATTCTAGAGAGGTCGCCAGTTGCATCTTTAATGCCGACAACATTTTTCAATTCAGAAAGGCGCGCTAAATTATCGTCAGAAATATTAATTACTGAGCGTCCGGGAACATTGTAAATAAAAAGTGGAATGCCGCATTTATCCAAAGCTTGGTAATGTTGAAAAATGCCTTCAGCATTTGGTTTGTTGTAATAAGGAGCAACGATCAAACAAGAATTGGCGCCAACTTTTTTGGCGTGAGCAGTCATGGTTACAGCTTCGTCAGTTGAGTTAGAGCCGGTGCCAGCCATGATTTTTACTCGGCCAGCGGCGATTTTTACGCAAAGCTCAATCACCAAATTATGTTCGTCATGTGACAAGGTTGGAGATTCGCCAGTTGTGCCACAAGGCACGATTCCTGAAACGCCACCCGCAATCTGAAACTCAACTAATTTCTCTAAAGCTTTCTCATCGATTTTATTATTTTTAAAAGGCGTGACCAAAGCCGTATAAGTTTCTGCGATCATAGATTTTTAAATTGATTTTTGTCTGCGACAGGGGAAAATTTCTCTAACAAAATTATTTACGCCAATTCCTTAAATTCAATCAGCAAAATGGACTCTTCTCAAACAGCGGCACAAGTGGTGCAAATTGTTGCAACACCTGAAATAGTGTCGTCTCAATATTTTCCGATTTTATTATTTTTAGCAGTAGCAATTGGTCTGTCATGCGCAATCATGGTGATTCCTTTTTTGCTCAATAAAAGACATCAAGATCGCGAAAAACTTTCGCCTTACGAGTGCGGTTTTGAAGGCGAGGGCAAAGTTCGTAACGAGTTCGATGTGCAATTTTATCTAGTCGCAATTTTATTTATTATTTTCGATTTGGAAGTTGCCTTCCTTTTTCCTTGGGCGGTTTCGCTGGGCAAAATCGGCGTTTTCGGCTTTTGGTCGATGATGAGCTTTTTAACACTTTTAACCGTAGGCTTCATTTACGAATGGAAGCGCGGTGCACTTGAATGGAAATAATCAATGACAAATCTTAGCCCTCTAAATCAAGACGCGATTCTTAATCAAACCGCGGAAGACATTAATAATCGCGGCTTCGTCACTGCAAAAGTTGACGAGCTAGTCAATTGGGCCCGCACCGGCTCTTTGTGGCCAATGACTTTCGGTCTTGCTTGCTGCGCCGTTGAAATGATGCAAGTGGCGGCAAGTCGCTACGATCTTGATCGTTTCGGAATCATCTTCCGCCCATCGCCACGCCAATCAGATGTGATGATTGTTGCAGGAACTCTCACTAATAAAATGGCGCCAGCACTTCGTAAAGTTTACGATCAAATGGCTGAACCGCGTTACGTAATTTCAATGGGAAGCTGCGCCAATGGCGGCGGTTACTACCATTATTCTTATTCAGTGGTTAGAGGTTGCGATCGTATTGTTCCGGTAGATGTTTACGTTCCCGGATGTCCTCCAACCGCAGAAGCATTGCTTTACGGTGTTTTATTGCTGCAAAGAAAAATCAAAAGAACCGGAAAATTTAAGCGTTAAAAAAATAGCCTTGATGGCTGTTTTTAGCTTAAATGAGCATGAGCGCGTAAGTGCGAATCTCTCAGATAAAATAAATAAAATTATGAAAGATCTTCAAGAACAAGCTAATTACATCAAAACTAATTTTGCTGGCGCAACTGTTGTAGAGCCAATCGCTTACGACAATCTCATCATTTATGTTGAGCCAAAAAAAATCGTCGAATTTTTGACATTTTTGCGCGACGACAAAAATCTCGCTTTCAAAACTCTCATCGATCTTTTCGGTGCCGACCTTTTAGGCATTAGAGAGCCGCGCTTCGAAGTGATTTATAATCTTCTCAGCTTCAAATTAAATAACCGCATCACCCTCAAAGTTGCACTGAATGAAGGTGAAGAAGTTGCCACAACTGTCCCAGTTTTTAGCGCATCTGGTTGGTTTGAGCGCGAAGCGTTTGATATGTATGGAATTGTATTTACGGGGCACCCAGATTTGCGCCGCATTCTTACCGATTACGAATTTGAAGGTCATCCTTTGCGCAAAGATTTTCCACTTACGGGCTATAAAGAAGTGCGCTACTGCGAAGAGCAAAAAAAAGTCATCTACGAACCGGTAAAGCTGATGCAAGAGTTTCGCAATTTCGATTTCGAAATGCCTTGGGAAGGCACGCAATACGCACTTTCTAAAGATGAAAAATCAAACAAATCTTAAATTTATGAGCGGGATTTTTAGCAAGATCGACACCTCTTTTAGAGCAGCAATAAACGGCACAGAATCAACCAGCATTATTATCAAATGGTGGGGAGTGATTGCTTATCTGGTCACGTTTTTTGTCATTGATCGTATCGTGATGTCTTTTGATAACCGTGCTGTTGACGTGGCTTTGTCGGTTTTGGTGGTGGTTTATTTTGCTTGGCACATTTTTGTTTTAAAAAAATGTTCACCAAAAAAGCCAAAACTTAGCAAAGAAGAAAAGGCTTATTTAAAGCAAGAATCTCGCAAAAATTTGGGTAAAAAAATCTTAAGAAAATTATTGTTGCAAGAGTCGCTAACTAAGTGGGAACCAGTCACTGTGACAATCGTAATCGACATTCTTTGCATCACGCAATTTTTGGGCTACATCATTAAATAAGCGAGTTTTCATCAAGAAAACTGCCAGCTAAATAAAGTGAGCCGCACACCAGAATTAGCGCATCTTCATCCGACTTTTTAAGAGATAAAATTTTCTTAAAAGCCTCCTCAAAATTTTTCACAGTTGTTGTTTTTATGCCGATTTTCTCGGCGATTTTTTTGATCTCTAGCGCTTGGCGCGACTTCGTTTCATTGGGAATTGTTAAAGCAAATAAATGATCAATTTCTGGTGAGAGTTTTTTTAAAAAACCCGAGCAATCCTTATCTTCAAGCATTGAAAAGATGACGAAAATTTTTTTATTTTTCTGAGTTTTGAGAAATTTTGAAATTGTCGCCGAGCCATGTAAATTATGGCTTCCATCCAAATATAAATCGCAATTTTTAGGTAAGATTTTAGCAAATTTTCCTGATTCAATTTTCTGCAAACGACCGGGCCAAAAAGTTTTTTGTAAAGCTGATTTAATCTGACTTTCACTCACCAAAAATTTCTTCTGAGAAAATATTGCGGCAAGCGCCAGTGAGGCATTTTCAATTTGATGTTCACCTAAAAGTGACGGCAAGGGCAGGGAGATTTTTTTACCAAATCCTGCAAATAAAAATCCGTTTTTCTCTTTTTTAATTTTCCAATCGCGTCCCAGAAATTTTATTTTCGAGCCCATGGCCAAAGCTTGGCTTTCTAGCGTTTTCAGCGCCGAGCTTTTTTGTTTTCCACTTAAAGTTGGGCAGTTTTTTTTGATGATTCCGCCTTTTTCAAAAGCGATTTTTCCTAAA
The DNA here is from genome assembly GCA_903879805.1 of uncultured Alphaproteobacteria bacterium. GTDB lineage: Bacteria > Pseudomonadota > Alphaproteobacteria > Rickettsiales > UBA1997 > UBA2645. Next base: position 4,392 of record CAIRMX010000130.1, read on the forward strand.
GTTTTTCCTAAAAACTCAGTGTGGTCAAAGGCGATTGGCGTGATGATGGAGCATAAAACTTCCGGCAAAACATTGGTGGCATCAAGCCTGCCGCCCATTCCTGTTTCAAGCAAAAGTAAATCAGCTTTAATGCGACTAAAGGCCAAAAAGGCTGCTACGGTAATTCCTTCAAAGTAAGTGACGGCAATTGGCGGTGAAATTTCTGCGGCGTTTTTACATTCCAGCAAAATTTCATTCAAAAAATCGTCCGAAATTTCGTTGCCTGAAAGCACAATTCTTTCGTTAAAATTTACTAAATGGGGCGAGGTGTAAGTGTGAATTTTTAAGCCAGATTCTTCAAAAATGCTGCGTAAGAAAGAAAGAGTGGAGCCTTTGCCGTTAGTGCCAGCAAGATGAATTGTGGGTGGAAGTTTTAGGTGAGGATTGCCCAGTCTTTCAAGCAATTGATAAACCCGCGCCAGCCCTAAAACAATGTCGCGATAGCCTGTGGGATTGGGCCAGAAGGGAAGTTTCATTTGATGCGATCTTTCAAAAACACTTGGTAGGTGCGGTGAAAATGGTAATTAAACTCGGCGCCAAAAATAAAAATCAGACTGATTAAATAGAAAAACATCAGCGAAATCATCATGCCGGCGAGCGAGCCGTAAACCAAGTTAAATTGATGAAAATTGGATAGATAAAATGAGAATAATTTCTCCACAGCAATCCAGAGAATAACTGCTAATATTGATCCTGGCACGGTTTGAGTAATGTACTGTTTGGCATTGGGCAAAGCAAAATAAAGCAGCGAAGTGCTGCAGGTGAGAAGAAGAAAAATTGCAAAATGGCGCAGATAAAAAAAGTCAAAATCGACATAAAGTTTTGCGCCAATTTCTTTAAAAAAAGTTGGAAAAATTACGAAGATTAAAATGCCGATGACGATGGAAAAAATAATAACGAAAAATTCTAAAATGCTGATGAAGCGGCGCCAGACGTAGGGCGGTGGAAATGCTACGCGGTAAGCGCGATTTAAAATGGTGCGACACCCCTCAACCGAAGAAGAGGCGGTCCAAATCACGCCGATAATGGCAATGGTTAAAAAGCTTTGCGGGGGGCCGGAAATAATTTCTTCGATTCTAGGATTGAGTGCTTCAGCCATTTCTCTTGGCGCTGAAGAAATAATAGTATGTACAAAGCGTATGCCGACTTCCGAGGCGCCGAAAAATCCGACAATCGCGATGAGAAAAATCAAAAAAGGAAAGAGAGAAAGTAAACTTAAAAACGCCAAATATCCGGCATGTTCAATGCCATCTTGTCTTACAGTATCATAGAGAGAGACGCGAATAATTTTAAGTGGAATGATCCAATATTTGCGAAAATAATAACTGAGATAGGAGCGTTTTTTGTGAGACATTTTTTAGAAAATTTTAACTTTAAAGTTTGGCTAACAAGCTTTGCGAAAGAAAAAACCATCCAAAACAAATTTCTCGCGTGAGAAAATTCTCTGCGATTCCAGTCTTTTAGTTTCAAGATTTCCGACGATATTTTTGCAGCCAAAAACTGCTGCCTGCCATTCAACCCAGCGCATTAACATTTTGCCAACGCCAATGCCGCGTTTGGCGCGATCGATCATAAAATCTTCAATTTCAATCGCCTTGCCGTAATGCAATTTGCGGATGACGCGCACGCCAACCACGCCAACGCAGCGGCCATTTTCAACGTCGGCATCTTGAAAAACTCCGGCCATTTTATAGCCGCGCTGCATCATGTTGAGGATGTCTTCGACGTAAGTTTCGCGATTTAAATCTTCGTAAATTTGCACTAGAACATCGTAGCTTGCCAAAATTTCTTCGCGGGTTTGAAGTTCTTTTATTTGCATTTTAATTTTTCTTTTAGATATTGCCGCCAAGCGGCCGTGGGCGTGCCTTGAGAGCATTTTTAATAAACGCTGAAAACATCATTAATAATCAATTAAGAAATTTCAAATGAAAACTCCAAAAGCGAAAAAATCAGGTGTTGTAGAAACTAAAATTAAAAAAGTTGTTTTGGCTTATTCGGGTGGTTTGGACACCTCGGTGATTTTAAAATGGCTGCAAGAAAATTACGGCTGTGAGGTGATTACTTTTACTGCTGATTTAGGCCAAGGTGAAGAGCTTGAACCGGCGCGTGCTAAGGCCAAAAAGATGGGAGTTAAACAAATTTTTATCGAAGATCTACGCGAAGAATTCGTGCGTGATTACGTGTTTCCAATGTTTCGTGCCAACACTTTGTATGAAGGTGTTTACTTGCTTGGCACTTCAATTGCGCGTCCTTTGATTGCGAAAAAACAAATTGAAATTGCTAAAAAATTGGGTGCTGATGCAGTTTGCCACGGCGCTACCGGCAAAGGAAATGACCAAGTGCGTTTTGAACTTGCCTACTACGCTAACAAACCAGACATCAAAATTATCGCGCCTTGGAGAGAGTGGGATTTAAACTCGCGCACCAAGTTGATTGCCTACGCCGACAAGCACGGCATTCCTGTTTCAAAAGACAAACGCGGCGAATCGCCTTACTCGGTTGATGCGAATTTGCTTCACACTTCATCTGAAGGAAAAGTTTTGGAAGATCCGTCACAAGCGGCTCCAGAATATGTTTATCAAAGAACAGTTAGCCCAGAAAAAGCGCCAGATAAAGCGACTTTGATTGATATCGAATTCAAAAAAGGCGACCCGATTGCGATTAACGGCAAAAAAATGTCGCCAGCTGAAATTTTAACAAAACTAAACGAACTCGGCGGCAAAAACGGAATTGGCAGATTGGATCTAGTTGAAAACAGATTTGTCGGAATGAAATCGAGAGGCGTTTACGAAACCCCAGGTGGCACCATTTTGCTAGTTGCCCACCGCGCTATCGAATCAATCACGCTAGATCGCGAAGCCGCGCACTTGAAAGACGAGCTAATGCCGAAATATGCGAGCTTGATTTACAACGGATTTTGGTTCTCTCCTGAGCGCGAAATGCTGCAAGCCCTAATCGACAAATCTCAAGAAAATGTTGAAGGATCTGTAACGCTAAAACTTTACAAAGGCAGCGCGACTGTAGTTTCAAGAAAATCCGTAAAAAGCTTGTACAGTGAAGCCCACGTAACCTTCGAAGAAGACGCGGTTTACGACCAAAAAGACGCCGCAGGCTTCATCAAACTAAACGCCCTACGCCTAAGAATCGGCGCGAGAGTAAACACAAAAACCAGCACCAAAACCAAAAAATAATCCCTAGCCGCAGGACGGGATTTGCAATCCCGTCCTCACGTTCAGTCCAAACTCAAACAAGGAAATGAACCTGTGGACTGGGTTACAAACCCAGTCCAGCGCTAGCGCAATCTCGGTACGAATTTAAAAAAATTATAAAATCTGTTTCAGCAAAAATGACCGCATATTTGTATCACTACACAAGTCTCGGAGGTTTAAAAGGTATCCTAGAAAGTGATTGCTTGTGGGCTACTGACGCTTTCAACAGCAACGATTCTACGGAGATAAGATTTGGAGTGGGAATCTTAAAAAAGAAATTAATTGAGGAGGGGATTGATGAAAAAGATGTCGAAAAATTTACTGAATCTATTTGGAAAGCGATCAACGAAAAAGCGAAAGACGTTTTTCTAATCTGTTTTTCTGCTGTGGTTGAAAATCAACACCGTCAATACCGCGAAGATAATGGGGTATTGAGTCAGTGGCGTGGGTGTGGCTCTTATGCGATAAAATTTGATCAAGAAAAATTGAAAGATTTTTTTAGGTCAGAAGCTTTTGAAAATGAGTTTGGAATCGCTGATTTTGATGATGGGGTTAAGTATTTTGATTCAACAGGAAATTGTTCTACAGGATATTTTGAAGAACAGTTTGCCTCGCTAAAAGAAGCCGCTCTTTTAAGAGAGAAATTTTTAGAACTTGGGGAAGATGATTTTAAAAAAGTTATCAAAAATTTTTGCATATGTATCCTTCTCTCAAAGCATATTGGGTTTGAGGAAGAGTTGGAGAGAAGGTGCGCCTACATTATTTGGAAAGGTGACGATGAAATAAAAGAAGTAACCGAGATTTTTTCTGAGAGAAAATACATAAAAAGATTTGTTGGCGGAGTACATAATGCGATTGAAAGCGTTATAATTGGCCCAATGTCTGATGAGGATTACAAGATTGGCGAGAGCTTCTTATTAAATAGTGAAGTAAGTTTTCATAAATCTGAAACACCATTCTTAAGAAAGTAGCATTAACAAATCACCCGTCCCTTAGGTTGGACGGGGTTTGTAACCCCGTTCTCACGTTCAGTTCCAAAATCAACAAAACAAAATCGCTTTTAGAAGTTAAAATCATCGCACTAAACTAACTCAAAACCCAACGAGGCCCACATGCCGAAAAACCGCGTCCATCAAGGATCCAAGCAGCACCTTTATTTCATCACGCCGATAATTTGCAGGAAAGGGGTCGGAAAGGGGTCAAATCCCGACACCCGACAAGTCATCTATCTCAACAAATCAAGCATCTAAACGCTTCGCAACCATCCGCCTTATTAGTTAGTTCTTCATTCTACATCATTCTCCGAAAGAAAACTCTGAGCAGCATGTCTAACATCTATAACGCGGACTTCATTTTTGTTAATTGCGTAAATTACTCGGAAGGATTTTTTGCAGAAGAAGTGGCGAACCTGATAGTTTTTGTAGGTGATGTTTTCGGGCACTAAAGCGAATCTTTCGGGCATTGATTCAAGTGATATTATTTGTTTTTCAATTTCATCAAGCACCGCGAGAGCTGATTTTGGTGACTCCGCAGCAATGTAAGAAAAAATCCCTTCTAATTTTTTGTAAACAGAGGGGTTGAGGGTGATGTGGTATTTTTTCATTTGGGTTTGGTTCGGTTTTATTTCTTGGTGATTTTTTTTCGTAGTTTTTTGAAAGATTCTGTGGCGGAAATTCCGTCGCTATTTTCCATTTCAACTAAGGCAGTTTTGATTTTTTTACCGCTTTCAAGTTGGGCGATTTTATTGATTAACATTTGATAAGATTCTGGATCTAAAAGCACGGCTTCAGCTTTGCCATTGATGGTTAAAACCGCGGGGCTGTGGGTTCTGTGGATATATTTTAAAATCTCGGAAGAATTTTGTTTGAAGTCGCTTAAAGAGCGAATGCCGTTTTTGATATCTAACATGAATTTAATATTAATTTGATATTAATTCAGTGTTAATTTTGTCTTTAAGAAAGATCAAATTGTTTTTTTAGATCTAAAAATTCTGTGGTTTGTAGAAAAAATTTTTCTACAAGAATGGGCAGAGAAAGTCGCAAAAACCTCAAAATCTAAAAACTCTCACAAAAATTTATGCAATTATACGTAGGAATTATCGGCAGCATCTTGTGCATCATTGCTCTTGCTATCACGCTATTTAAGAGTGGTTTTGGTGATTCTGTTAAGTATAAGTTACTCAACTTATCTGGAGGCGCTTGTTTGCTTTATTACGCAATAGTTGAGCATGCTATTCCGTTTATCATATTGGAGGCTATTTGGGTGCTGTTGCCTTTAATCACAATGCTTCTGCCTAAGGTGACTCGAAATAAATAAATCCCAAATTCTCATGAAAATAAAAAATTTAATTCTGGCTATGGCTTTGATTTTCAACACTTCGCAGGCTTTAGCAAAAGATGTTAACATCCTAGCTTTCGACAATACGGAAAATAAAAAAAGCCAATTGCCGCGGAATTTTCGCGATCTTTCTTCGCTTGGAATTAACGCCATTGCCAGTGCGCAATTTTCGCAAAAGCAATTGCGGGAAGTTCGTAAAAAATATCCTAATGACAAAATTACCATTATTGATTTGCGCCGCGAAAATCATGGCTTTGTCAATGGCGAGGCGGTGATTTGGCACAGTGTTTTTGAGCAAGAAAATCGCGGTAAAAAACTTTCTGAAATTTCTAGTGAAGAAAATGAGCGGCTGAATCTTTTGCAAAAAGACGGGCAGGTTCTGGTGAGTAATATTGTAAAGCGTGATCATGAAAATGGCTGGTACAAAGCAATCGAGCCGCAAATTGTGCAAGTTAATCAGGTGACCAGTGAAGAAAATTTAGCCAAGAAAAATGATTTTTCTTACCAAAGATTTTTAGTGCGCGACTTTGATGTTCCTGAAGATGCAGAGTTTTCTAAAATGATAAATTTCATTAAAAACTTGCCGCAAGATCAAAAACTTTACGTACATTGTGCGGGTGGAAAAGGTCGCACTGGTTTGTTTTTAATTTTGCTAGATATCTCTAAAAATGCTAAAAATTCGAGTTTGAAAGAAATTTATGCAAGACAGCACAAGCTTGGCGCCGCAAAGCTTGATGACATTTCCGAAGATGAATCATGGAATAAAGAAATAGCAGTGAGGCGTTTAAAAATGATCGAAGATTTTTATAAATCTTACGCTGCGAAATAAGCGAAAAAATGCTGTAAAATTAGAGATTGGTGGATGAATCTCTGTTCGAAAATCGAGCTCAATATTAACTAAAATTTTATAAAACATGACAGATGTAAATAACGTTCGTTACTCAGGATTTTGGATTCGTCTATTTGCCTACATAATCGATACGATAGTGACGCTGATTCCGATTGCTGCTGTGGCGGTGGTTTTTGAAAAAAACGAGAGTCTTGTAGCATTGCTGACTCTGGTAATAGCTTGGCTTTACACGGCGTTGTTAACTTCATCATCTTGGCGCGCTACTGTGGGCAAAAAAGTTTTGGGTTTGGTGATAGTCGATGAATATGGCGAGCGCTTATCTTTTGGCAGAGCTAGCGGTAGATTTTTGGGAGAAATAATCTCGATGCTAACTTGTGGTATTGGCTATTTGATGATTGCTTTTACGGCTCACAAACAAGGTCTTCACGATAAAATCGCTAAAACTTTTGTGATCAAAAAGAATGATTAAGAAAACTAAAGTTGCGATTTTAATCTCGGGGCGCGGCAGCAATATGCAAGCCATTGTGCGCGCTTCTGAGGCAACTGATTTTCCGGTGGAAGTGGTGCTGGTTTTGGCAAATAAAATTGATGCAGAAGGTTTGCAATTTGCTCAAGAAAAAAAAATAAAAACGGCGTTTGTCAGTCACTGCGAATTTTCTTCGCGCCAAGATTTTGATAAAAAAGTTAGTGAAGAAATTGAAAAATCCGGTGCAGAAATTGTTTGCCTTGCTGGTTTTATGCGTTTGCTTTCGGGCTGGTTTGTTACTCGTTGGTTTGATCGTTTGATTAATATTCATCCATCGCTTTTGCCTGAATTTAAAGGCGCGGATGCGGTTGGAGATGCGATTAAGGCGGGTGCCAAAAAGTCGGGTTGCACGGTGCATTTTGTTCGCGAAGAAATGGATTCAGGGCCGATTATTTTGCAGGCGGAAGTTGAAGTTGCGGCAAGCGATACTAAAGAAATTCTTGCGGCAAAAATCTTGAAGGAAGAGCATAGGATTTATCCAGAAGCTCTAAAAATAGTTTGTAACAAAATTGCTTAAAAATTTATGAAAATTCTACCCCTCATAATCGCTCCAGATCCTTTGCTGAAACAAGTATCTAAGCCTGTTGACAAAATCGATGAAGCTCTACGCCAATTGATGAAAGACATGGTAAATACAATGTATTCAGAACACGGCGTTGGTTTGGCGGCGGTACAAGTTGGCGTTTTAAAAAGAGTTCTGGTGATTGATGTTGATTATGAAATTGAGGATCACCAGCATCGCCACCACGACCATCATGGCTGCGGTGGAATTCATGTTAAAAACACTAATCCGCGCTTTTTCGTCAATCCCCAAATCATCGAACTTTCTAAAGAATCGCAGTCTTACAATGAAGGATGTCTGTCTTTTCCTGACATGCGTTCAGAAGTGATTCGTCCGCAAAAAGTGAAAGTGAAATATTTGGATTATAACGGAAACGAACAGGTTGAAGAAATGACCGGGTTGCTTGCAATCTGCATTCAGCACGAAATAGACCATCTAAACGGAATTGTTTTTGTCGATCATATTTCAAAATTGAAACGTGACGTGATCTTAAATAAAATGAAAAAACTACGCAAATAATGGCACATTATCGCTACAAAGTAATTAACGAAAACGGTCGCTACATCAATGGCAAAATGGCAGCTGACAACCCGTCAGATTTGGCTACAACCTTGCGTGCAGGTGGCATGGAATTGGTGTCATACAAAGAAGAAAAAGAAAAATCTGGCGGCTTTTTAGACAGAATTACCAGCAAAGACTTGATTGGGATTTTCGTGCATTTGGAGCAGTTAGAAAGAGCAGGGGTGTCGATTGTTGACTCAGTAACCGATCTTAAAGAAACCGCAGATTCTAACAAAATTAAAAGTCTCATGCATGAAATTCATGAGTCGATCAAGAACGGTAGTCTTTTTTCGGAAAGTCTTGCCAAGCGTCCTGACGTGTTTAACTCGGTTCACATTGGTTTGATTACAATGGGTGAAAAAACCGGTAACCTGACCAACGCCTTCGCCAGTATTATTGAAGATTTGAAGTGGTCGATGGACATTCGTAGAAAAACCAAGAAGGCGATCACGGGTCCTCTATTTGGTATCATCATGATGTTTATCGTAATTGGTATCATGACTTCAATTGTAGTTCCGAAAGTAACGGGCTTCATCGTTTCGCAAGGTTTGGCTTTGCCTTTGATGACAACTTCACTAATCGCTTTCTCTGATTTTGTTAAAAATAATTGGTACCTCATCATCTTCTCAGTGCCTTTCATGTGGGTGGTGATTAAGTTTTTGTCGCGCTTTCCAGAGCTTGCGGTGAAGATTGACGACATCAAATTGAAGCTGCCAGTTTTCGGACCAATCATCAGTAAAATTGACTCAGCAAAATTCTGCCAATTCTTCGCCATGACTTTCAAAAGTGGTCTGGGTGTAATTGAATGTTTGGAAGCCTCTGGCGGTGTAATTAAAAACCGCGCCATCAAAAGAAGTATTTTGGTGGTGAAGCAGCAAGTGTCAGACGGACAGTCTTTGGCTAAGTCTTTGGCGCTTACTGGCTATTTTCCAAATCTCGTTGTGCGGATGTTTAAAATCGGTGAGGAAAGCGGTAACATGGAAAACTCACTACAAAATATTAAATTCTTCTACGACCGCGAAATTAACGACTCGATCGATAAGTTGGTGGGCATGATTCAACCAGCTCTTACCATCGTAATGGGTGGCATGATCGCGTGGATTACAATCGCGGTATTCGGCCCGATTTACGGAAGCTTCTCAAAAATCAATTAATGAAAGTCTATTTCGTTGCAGGTATTGGCACCGACATTGGTAAAACATTTTTGGTCGAAAATCTTTGTCGGATTTTACCAAATGCAATGGCGATCAAACCAATCGCCAGTGGCTTTCTGGATGGTGATGAAAATAGCGACTCAGCAAAAATTTTAAGCGCTTTAGGTCAAAAAAATTCTCCCGAAAATATTAATGCAATTACGCCTTGGAGATTTGCCGAGGCGCTTTCACCGCATTTTGCTGCCGAAATTTCGGGCGCTAAAATTGATTTCGCGGAAGTCACAAATTTCTGTCAGCAAAAAATTCTTGAAGCAAAAAACTACGATCGGTTTTTATTGATCGAAGCTGCGGGCGGCGTAATGACGCCAATTAACAATGAAAAAACTTTTTTAGATTTAGCCGCAGAATTAAAAATTCCGCTGCTTTTGGTTAGCGCCAATTATCTCGGCGCCATTAGTCACACGCTTTGCGCTGTTGAGGCTTTAAAGGCTAGGGGAGTTGAGGTTGCAAAAATTATTGTCAATGAAACCCTACCGACAAGTCAGCAATCAGGGATCTCGCTAATTCCAACTCTAAAAAATTTCACCGCACTGGAAGCTGTTTCGCTAAAAGATTTTTTGAAGCTGCAGACCAAATAAAAATAGAATTCCATACTTAACTAGCCAACAACCACCATCGGTGTGTTTCACGCACTCCGTGTCACCCCGTCTTCACGACGGGGTCCACGGTGTCAAAAGCTCAGAAATAAAATAGTAGAATTCATAACTTGCGACCTGGTGGACCCCGTCGTGAAGACGGGGTGACACGGAGTGCGTGAAACACACTGAGTGCGGAGGATAATTTCTGGCTAGTCAAATATG
>CAIRMX010000131.1 GCA_903879805.1 uncultured Alphaproteobacteria bacterium
AGCTCGAGGTTCCGGCCCTTCGACGACGCTGGCGCTTTGCTCAGGGACCTATGAAATTTTTTTATCAAGAATTTTTCACCTTCACTGCCAACACCACGCCCGCCAAAATAAAGGTCACGACATTGGCAATGATGATTACGTGATTTTCCAACAACACGCCGTAAGCAAGCCAGAAGCCAACTCCCACCACAAACATCAAATACATCACAAAAGAAATTCCCGAAGTGTCGCGAGTTTTTATGGTTTTGATGGCTTGCGGTAAAAAACTCGCGGTAGTCAGAAACGCAGCAATGGCGCCGATTAGTTCAGTCATTTACAATTGGGGATTGGTGGTTAATTTTTTTAGTAAATCTCATTTCTTCTTTGAAAAAATATGAAACAAAACCAAACTAACAAACCAATTCTGCTGTGCATTTTAGATGGCTGGGGAATTGGTGATGACGCTGATGCAAGCAATGCCATCGCGCGAGCAAAACTGCCAAATTACAATCGCTTTTTTAAGCAATATCCCAACTCACAACTCGAAACTTCAGGGCTTGCCGTGGGCTTGCCAGAAGGGCAAATGGGCAATTCGGAAGTTGGCCACATGACGATTGGCGCCGGACGCGTGATATTTCAAGATTTGCCGCGCATTAACAATGCAATTACCGATGGGTCACTCGCCAAAAATCCCAAATTACTAAAATTAATTGCTGACTTAAAAACCTCAGGCAAAACCTGTCACTTGATGGGATTGCTTTCTGATGGCGGCGTGCATTCGCACATTAATCACGTTATTTTTCTGGCAGAATTTTTAGCGCAAAATGGCGTCAAAGTTTTGCTTCATGCATTTTTAGATGGCCGCGATGTGGCGCAAAAAAGTGCTTTGGAATTTTTAACAAAAATCAAAAATATCGAAATCGCCACTGTTTCTGGGCGCTACTACGCCATGGATCGCGACAATAAATGGGATCGCGTTGAACTAGCGACAAAAGCAATAATTTCCGCTCAGGGTGAAAAATTTTCTGACGCAATTTCTGCCGTAAAAAGCTCTTACGAAAATAACGTAAATGATGAATTTGTAAAACCTTGCGTCATTGGAAATTACAGCGGAATTGCTGAAGAAGATGCTTTGCTTTTTTGCAATTTTCGCGCCGATCGCGCTCGTCAAATTTCCGACAAACTTTTTGAAATTTGCAATTTTTCTCACGCCATTGCGCTGACGGAATATTCGGAAAAATTAAATAAATCTTACGAAATTTTATTTCCTTCCGTTGAAGTAAAAAATTCTTTGCCAGAAATTTTAGCAGCGCGTGGCCTTACACAATTGCGCATCGCCGAGACTGAAAAATATGCGCACGTAACTTTCTTTTTTTCTTGCGGCGCTGAAAAAGAATTGCCGGGCGAAACCAGAATTTTGGTAAAATCTCCTGCTGTCGCCACTTACGATTTAAAACCAGAAATGTCGGCAAATGAAATTGGCGAAAAATTGCGCGCCGCAATTGCGTCAGAAAAATTCGATTTCATCATCGTCAATTACGCCAATCCCGACATGGTCGGACATAGCGGCATGTTGGATCCATCGATTGCAGCATGTGAAGCAATCGACAACCAACTGGGTCTTTTGGAAAAAATAATTTTAGAAAAAAACGGCGTGATGTTGATTTCTGCCGATCACGGCAATGTTGAATGCATGATGGATCACAATCATCAACCGCACACTTCGCATACGACAAATCCGGTGCCATTTATTTTGGTGGGAAATGATGTTGCAGGCTTGAGCCTTGAAAATGGCAAACTCAGCGATATTGCGCCGACGGTTTTGCATTTGATGAAAATTGAACAGCCGGTGGAGATGGATGGAAAGAATTTAGTATGTACTCGTGAATAACCACCCCAACCCCTCCTTGAAAAGGAGGGGCTTTTATTCCCAGCTCGGGCTTGAGCAACTCCCCTCCTTTTCAAGGAGGGGTTGGGGGCGGTTATTCACAAACTCGAATTTTAATTTAACAAAAAACATGGAAAACCAAACAACACAAACCCCCAAAGAAACCCCTGCGGGCTTCATCAAAACCCTAATCGTTGCTTTAATTTGCGCCGGCTTTGTGCGTTCGTTCTTTTTCGAACCATTCCACATTCCCTCAAGCTCAATGAAACCAGGGCTTTTGATTGGCGATTACATTTTCGTCGCCAAATATTCTTACGGCTACAGCCGCTATTCTTTTCCTTTCGGCATTGATTTTTTTGACGGACGCATTTGGAAAACAACCCCAAAACGCGGTGATGTTGTGGTGTTTCGCCTGCCTTCCGAGCCAAGCATTAATTACATAAAAAGATTAATCGGCCTGCCCGGTGATCGTCTGCAAATGCGCGATGGCGTGCTTTACATTAATGACGAAGAAATACACAAAGCCTTTGATGGAACTTTCGTTGATCTTGATGCAACTCCTCCAGTTGATATTCAGAAGTTTTTAGAAACTTTACCGGAAGGAAAAGTGGTACAAACTCTCGATCAAAATCCGAACTCGCCGCAAGATAATACCGGAATTTTTGAAGTGCCACAAGGCCACTATTTCATGATGGGAGATAATCGCGACAATTCGCAAGACAGCCGTTTCTTAGCGCAAGTGGGCTACGTGCCGGAAGAAAATTTGGTGGGACGTGCCGCCATGATTTTCTTTTCAAATTCGAAACCAACTTGGCAGTTTTGGACTTGGCCAACATCAATTCGCACCGAGCGACTTTTACAAAAAATTAATTAGATGAATCCGAACTTTAAAAAATTCTGCACTCACATTTTGCACGATTTCAACAATGAAAATTTGCTGGAAGAGGCTTTGACGCATCCAAGCCTTTCTAAAGAAAATAAGAAAAAACCAAATTACCAACGCCTCGAATTTTTGGGTGACAAGGTTTTGAGTTTGGTGATTGGTGAATGTCTGATGAAAAAATATCCAAACGAGATGGAGGGTGATCTTTCTAAGCGCCAAGCCGGTTTGGTTTCGGGTGAAGCTTTGGCAGAAATCGCTTTAAAAATTGGTTTGGATGAAGTTTTGCAGGTAAGTCGCGGTGAAAAAAATCTCGGCGGCACCACCAATAAACGCAATTTAGAAAATGCTTTGGAAGCCTTAGTTGGCGCGATTTATCTCGACTCAAATTATGAAGGAGCTAGAAAATTTATTCTTAATTTCTGGAATGATTTTTTAGAAAAAAATGTCACGCCCCCCAAAGATCCGGTTTCAGAATTGCAAGAATTAGTGCAGCTAAAATCTAAACAATTACCCCAATATTTAACCGTGAAATCCGGTGGCAGCGATCACTCGCCGCTCTTTATTTCAACCGTTAAAATCGAGCATGAAAATCTTGAATTTAGCGCTGAGGGAAAATCGAAAAAAGAAGCTCAGAAAGAAGTTTCAAAAATCGCTTTAGAACATCTTTCACATTTAAATTATCGCTAGTGACCACTCTTCAACAACAGATTTTCTTACAATCTTTTGAAATTGAGATGATACCCCCTAAGGATGTTGCAGCAAGAGCTGCAGCCTTCGCAAAACTTCACGGATTCATCGAAAAAGAAATTGCCGATTCTTCATTATCCGAAGAGGATAACAATATCTCCGGCACCTTAATGACTTGCGCCAAGTTTGACCAAGATGCCACAGCAAAACTTTTGATCTCAAAAATAAATTTCGCTGCCTTAGGGCCAATAGATCATTACGAAATGCTGACCGTTATTGCCAATATGACGACAGCGACATTTGTTGATGGCAAATCACCTAGCGTTGAGATTGTCAGATGTCTGTTGGAATCTGGATGTATTGTCACAGCAACAAATTATGGAAAGGATGCCATACAATATGCCTCACAACAGCTTAGTAACATGGGCTCCACAAGCACGCAAAAAGCCGCCAATACCACCGAGATAGTTAAATTGATAATTGGCACCAAAATGGCGCTGCATTTGGAGGGAGACTTGGCTGACTTCACAATTTTTATGCTTAACGCCGACCTAATAAAAACTGGCGATCTCGAGCATAAAACTGTTTTTCGCGATGAAAGTAAAATGATTGCGGCCTTGGTTGCCTACAATACCGATGCGGAAAAGTTAGCTAGTATCTGCGCCAAAATTAACGCGGAATATGCCACTGAAATTACCTTAGAAAAAATAGGATCTGCCCAAACTTCGGCAATAGATTCGGCAAGAGAAGAGGACAAAGACCTCAACCAAAAGTTGGAAAAATTAGTAATGGAAAAACCCGCGCCAAAACCTTCTTGGTGGCAGCGCTTGATGAGTGGACCAAGCGTTAGCCCCGCTGCTAGTTCAGCCGTTACTAATATAAAAACCACAACAACAAACGCGCAAAGTATCAACTAAAAATGCGCTTGAATCTTTGATCTGACGAATCTATATGCCTCAACTTACAAGCGCATCTCACTAAAAATCATTTTTGTAATTTTAATCAAATTCACCTATGCCAATATCAGCAGTAGTAGCAGATTGCGATCTTTATTTAGCATTGGATGCAGCATTATCGAGTGATCCCCAAGATTTCAGCGCGATCCCCCATTTAACATTTTATAACCCGGAAAACACAGATGATAACGAGTTTATCGAAGTCATTGTCGGCTTGCTTACTCAACGCTCAGCTGACGATCAAACATCTCGCGCATTATTAGATCATATCTGCATTAGAAGGGCGTTGTTGCATGAATCAAAATCAAGTCACACTCGCCCCCTTATCAACAACATTTACTAAATCCGAACCGAATCTGGCATACCCAACTTAACCATCTTGTTCAGAATATGAATACCAATAGCTATTTCTGTCCCTTG
>CAIRMX010000132.1 GCA_903879805.1 uncultured Alphaproteobacteria bacterium
CACCCCGTCGAATGACGGGGTCCAGTTGGTGCGGTAATTATTTAAGTTATTTCGTAAACCTTTCCCAAAAAGCGTCAGTCAATTGAGGAAGCGCCGAATTAATTTCCACCATCTCATCCATCTTGCCATTGCAGTGTAAAACTAAATCGCAGCCCGCCGATAAAATCGCTTTCGACTTCTCAGCGAAATTGCCTTTCAAGGCCTTCATTGAAACGTCGTCGCTCATTAAAATATTTTCAAAACCAATCTCTTCGCGAATCAATTTAATAGCGCTAAATGAAGTTGTAGCACAGTTCATTTTGTCGATTGCGGTGAATAAAATGTGAGCCGTCATGGCGAATTTTTGGTCGCGTAATTTGGTGAAAGTTACGAAGTCAGTTTTGCGCAATTCATCTAAGCTACAATCAACAACTGGCAATTCCAAATGGCTGTCAGAAGTGCCGCGGCCGTGGCCGGGGATGTGTTTAATTACCGGATAAACTCCTTCGCTTAACAAACCTTCGCAAACTTTTTGGCCCAAATCAGCAACTTGCAAAGCATCTTTGCCGTAGGCGCGATCGCCAATTACTTGGTGAGTTTTTTCGGTTAAAATATCAAGCACCGGAGCGCAATCTACGTTGAAACCAACTTCAACTAATTCGCGGGCGATTTCTTGAAAATTTTTGAAAAGTTCTTCGCGCGCTTGGGCCTGATTTTTTTGGTAAAGATCAGCAAAATATTGCCCCGCTGGATAGGTCTTCCACTCAGGAGCTTTAAGGCGTGCCACGCGTCCACCTTCTTGGTCAACTAGCATCAAAACTTCGCCACCCATTACTTCACGAAGCGAGTCGGCAAGTTTTCTTACCTGCTCTTTATTTTGCACATTGCGCGCAAAAAGAATAAAACCAATCGCGCCATTTTTAGAGAAAAAATATTTTTCTTCGTCAGTGAGGGTGGTGCCAGAAACGCCGTAAATTACTGGTTTTGTGGCATTTTTATTTTGCGAAATTTTGTGAAGTAAAGACATGAAATTTACAAAACTCCTTTTGTTGAATTAATCGCATCCTTCTTTCTTTCGTCAATTGTGATTGCTTGACGAAGTGCGCGGGCTGTGGCTTTGAAGCAAGATTCAATGATGTGGTGGTTGTTGACACCGTAAAGATTTTCAATGTGCAAATTGCAGCCAACTGCCTGCGCGAAAGCGAAAAACCATTCGCGGAAAAGTTCACAATCCATTTCGCCAATTTTGTCGCGTTTAAATTCGCAGTTAAAAATTGGGTAAGCGCGACCAGATAAATCGATGACGGCGCGAGTTAGCGTTTCATCCATTGGAATGTAAGAATGGCCAAAGCGAGTAATGCCTTTTTTATCACCCAATGCTTGTTTTACTGCTTCACCAATTGCCAGAGCGCAATCTTCGGTGGTGTGGTGGAAATCGATGTGCAGATCACCCGCAACTTCCACCGAGATGTCGATTAAACTGTGGTGCGAAAGTTGCTCAATCATGTGGTTTAAAAAACCAATGCCGGTATTTACTTTGAATTGACCGGTACCGTCGAGATTTACTTCAACTTTGATTTTGGTTTCTTTGGTGTTGCGTTCGATTTTGGCTTGGCGCATGGATTAGTTTTTATTTTTGTATTTACACATTTATAGGTCCCTGAGCAAAGCGTAGCGTCGTCGAAGGGCCGGAACACC
>CAIRMX010000133.1 GCA_903879805.1 uncultured Alphaproteobacteria bacterium
ACCAACATCGAATCCAACAGCAGATTTAACATCAGAGTCACCAACATCGAATCCAACAGCAGATTTAACATCAGAATCACCAACATCGAATCCAACAGCAGATTTAACATCAGAGTCACCAACATCGAATCCAACAGCAGATTTAACATCAGAGTCACCAACATCGAATCCAACAGCAGGGCAAACCTCAGCAGATAATTTTGTTAAAAACCTAGTGATTGGAGTTGGTACTGCCTTTTGTGTTTTGTCGGTTGGAGCAATTATCTGCTGCTTAAAGAGGAGAGATAGAATTCAGGTGGCGCAAGACGATAATGATAGAATTAATATTGAGTTAGGTGACGACGATTTAAATCAAGTTGTTAGCGGAGTGAATCCTGAGAGAATGGAGTTAGATCAGCCTTTTCCAAGATTTAAGCCTGTTGCTCAAGGTTTAGGAGCGACTTCTTTGCAAGCTTTTCCAGCAGCTTTAAAAAGCGGCCCAACACAAACCGGACGCTAATTTTGTTCGTCAATTACCTTGTCAAACTTCGGACGTTTTTGTCCCTCAGGATATTCAAGAGGCCCTTTGCGGCCGCAAGCGGTAAGAGTTAAGAGAGAGATTACAACTAGGCAGAGGATTTTTTTTAGATTCATGTTAATTATTTCTTTAATGCAAAATCTGATTCAAAAGATTGGCTGAGAAGATCTTGAACTTGTTTCTAGGATCTCTCGAATCTCGATTTATTTCTGGTTCAGAAACTTTTTCGCCTTCGCAATTTCTTCTTTCACTCGCACTTGCGAAGTGCCGCCAATTGAGGTTCGGCTGGCAACAGAATTTTCTACGGAAAGCACTTCGAAAATGTTGGCCGTAATTTTCTTTTCAACTTTTTGCATTTCAGAAAGTTTCAACTCATGCAAATCTAGCCCTTTATTTTCAGCCATTTTCACGATTGCTCCGGTCACGTGATGAGCATCGCGGAAAGGCATTTTTAGATTTTTTACCAACCAATCAGCCAAGTCAGTTGCAGTTGAATAGCCGCTTCCAGCCATTTTTAGCATGTTGGCTTCGTTCACTTTCATGTCGGCGATCATTCCGCTCATTGCACGCAAGCACAGGCGAGAATTGCTGCTAGCGTCAAAGACTGGTTCTTTGTCTTCCTGCATATCTTTTGAATAAGTCAGAGTCAGACCTTTGATGGTTGTTAGAAGCGAAATAAGCGCGCCGAAAATGCGGCCAGATTTGCCGCGAACTAGTTCGGCAGCATCTGGATTTTTCTTTTGCGGCATGATTGAGCTGCCAGAAGTAAAAGCGTCGGAAAGTTTAATAAATTCAAAACCTTTGCTCATCCAAATCACAATTTCTTCGGCGAGTCGCGACAAATGGGTGGCGGTGAGAGTGAGGCAAAATAAAAACTCAATTGCGAAATCGCGATCCGACACTGAATCCATTGAGTTAGCAGTTGGGCGATCGAATTTTAACTCGGCAGCCACCATTTTGCGATCAATTGGAAATGAAGTTCCAGCCAAAGCACAAGCACCAAGCGGGCATTCGTTCATTCTAACGCGCAAGTCATTTAGGCGAGAAAGATCGCGCTTAAACATTTCGAAATAGGCGAGCAAGTGATGCGAAAAAAGCACGGGTTGTGCAACTTGCAAATGGGTGAAGCCGGGAAGAATAACATGCAAGTTTTCGTCAGCTTTTTTCACCAGATTTTTTTGCAAATCCAAAATTAATTTTGAAATTTCATCAATTTCATCGCGCACGAAAAGGCGAAAATCAACAGCAACTTGATCGTTGCGAGAGCGCGCGGTGTGCAGCTTTCCGGCGGTGTCGCCAATAATTTCTTTTAAGCGCGATTCGATATTCATGTGAATATCTTCTAGTTCGATTTTGAAAATAAACTCGCCGCTTTCGATTTCTTTTTCGATTTTTTTCAAGCCGTCGATAATTTTCTTGGACTCAGATTTTGTTAGCACACCAATTTCTGCGAGCATTTTTGCATGCGCCGTAGAGCCTTTAATATCTTGGGCGTAGAGCTTCTTGTCGAAGGTGATAGATTGATTAATTTCTTGCATCAAATCAGAAGGCTTAGCATCAAATCTGCCGCCCCACATTTTGTTTGAGGATTTTTTTTTCATTTTTTTATTTATGTTTTTTTGTAACGTTTAGATCCTGAAACAAGTTCAGGATGACGCAGAGAGTGGAACAAGATCTCATCCTATTTTCACGTCATCCATTTTCAGGTCATCCATTTTTACGTCATCCATTTTCACGTCATCCTATTTTCACGTCATCCTGAACTTGTTTCAGGATCTAAAATAGTTCTAACCCTCACTCTCCCAAAACTCCTTACTTAAATCTAGCAGCTTGGGATTAGTTGATTTAATCAAATTAACCTTCCATTCCCGATGCCATCTTTTTAACTGTTTTTCTCGCGCAATCGCTTCGGTAATTTTTTCAAACTCCTCGAAATAAACCAAATAACGGCAGTGATATTTTTTAGTAAAATCACAACCATCATCATTTTTGTGCTGAAGAATTCTTCCGGCTAAATTGCTGGTAACTCCGATGTATAAAACTGTTCTTAATTGGTTTGTGACGATGTAGGTGTAGCCTTTGTTCATGTGGCGTGGGTTTGTTTTGTGATCCATTCTAACATTTTATGATCCGCAAATTAAAGAATGGAAAACTTTAAATAAAAGTTTTTAATCGCAAAATTCTTTCCTTTTCAAAACCTCTTTCAAGCCAATAAAATCATGGACAGCTGGGACATTAAATCCAACGCGATTTTTGATCGCCGTTATTTAAATTTAATTAAAAAATGGTGGATCGATGTGGATAAAATTAACTTTCTTTTAGTTCTCGGAATTATCGTTTTTGGGCTAATGATGACCGCCACTTCTAGTCCTGCGATTGCCAAAAAAATTGGTGTCGACAAATTTTTCTTCCTTAAGAAACAGCTGATTTTCGCTTTTATCGCGGTGGTTTTGCTGATTGTGATTTCGTTTTTAGATCAAGAAAAAATCAAAGTTTTTTGTTTGCTGGGATTGGTCGTAACGATTTTTCTTTTGATCGCAGTTTTAATTTTCGGCTCAGAAGCTAAAGGCGCAAAAAGATGGATCGCAGTTGCGGGCTTTACGCTGCAGCCCTCGGAGTTTGCCAAAACATTTTTTATTATTCTCAACGCCTTCATTTTGCAGCGTCTGCATTTTGCAAAATGGGAATGGAAATATGGAATTTCTGCGGCGCTTTATTTTGTGATTGTTTGTTTGCTCTTACTGCAGCCTGACTTTGGCATGACTTTAACTTTCACCGTTTTGTGGGTGGCGCAACTTTTTGCTTACGGTTTGCCTTTGCCTTTCATTTCAGCGATTGGCGTTTTCGGCTTGCTGGGCGGTATTGGAGCTTATGCGGTGTTTCCTCACGTTGAAGATCGCATTAACAAATTTTTAGATTCTGGCGAAAAAAATTATCAGGCAGAAAGATCGATTGATGCCTTCGTAAATGGCTCATTCTTTGGTACTGGACCGGGAAACGGTGTGGTGAAAAAATTTATTCCAGATGCCCACACCGATTTTATTTTCGCCGTGGTTGGTGAAGAATATGGCATTATTTCTTGCTCAATAATCGTGATTATTTTTGCCTATTTAATCACGCGCATCGTCAAGCGGGCCTTAGATGAAGAGGATATGTTTATTTATTTGGCTTTGTGTGGATTGATGATGCAATTCACCATGCAGGTGGTGGTGAATATTGGGGTGAGTTTGAAACTGCTGCCGACTAAGGGGATGACTTTGCCTTTCATTAGCTACGGGGGATCTTCAATGATTTCGATGTCGATTTGTTTTGGCCTGATCTTGGCTTTTACCAAGAGAAAATATCACCGTGATGTTGATTACGGAAATACTAAAATGATTTAAAACTTAGAGCGCTGACGAGATAAAAAACTTCACCACGTTCTTGTTATTTTGAACGCAGAATTCGATTTCTAATTTTTCATTATCGCGCTTGAACATTGATTTTTTTGCATCTTTTTTTACCAGTTTCCAACCCATTTGTGGTAAGGTTTTTGTGTAAAAACTTCTGACTTTTTCCAAGCCAATTTTTGATTCGTAACTTGAAGACATGATGCTGCCGGCCGGTGAATCAAAGCCTAAGCCTTCATCAAACATTTTTTCCATCGCAAGTAAAAGGGGGATATCTTCACTGCCTTGCACAAAATCTTCTGAAACTTTTTCAGCCATGATCGCATTGTCATCGTGACCATTGGCTGGTGGTTGATTGGTAGCAACCTGATTTATCACTGACGGAGTTTTTGTCGCGCAAGAAAAAAGCAAAAAAGAAAGCGAAAGAAGTGTGAGAAATTTTTTCATACGTTAGTGTTGGCATTGAGGACAATAAAAGCTGGAGCGCCCGTTCTGTTTTATCTTTTGGATTAAATTTTTACAAAGCAAACAGTTTTGCTTTTCACGGGCGTAAACCTTGTGACTGTTTTGAAAATAACCCAAATCACCTTTGGCGTTAACGTAATCTGAAATTGACGAGCCGCCCAATTCAATAGCTTGCGCGATGATGCTTTTAATTGAGGCGATTAGTTTTTTTATTTCGGCGTCTTTGAGAGATGCGGCGTCGCGTAGCGGTGAAATTTTTGAATCAAAGAGTGATTCGCTAATGTAAATATTTCCAACGCCAACAACGATTTGATTATCCATCATGGCGGTTTTGATATTCATTTTTTTGCCGCTTAATTTTGGTTTGAGATCAGTAAAATCAAACTGATCTGAAAGAGGTTCGGGACCAAGAGATGCAAGCATCTTGTGAGTTTTTAGATTTTTAGTTTCAACCAAATCAATAAAACCAAAACGGCGCGCGTCGTTGAAAACTAGCCAAGAATTATCATTAAATTTGCAGGCGAGGTGATCGTGTTTTAACTGCTTGAATTGTGATTCGAGCGTGACTTTGCCGCTCATTCCTAAATGCAAAATCAGGCTTTTTTTATTGTCGAAATCGATGATTAAATAGCGTGCGCGTCGGCCGACATTTAAAACTTTTGCGCCAGCAAGACCTTGTAAATCAAGGCTTGATTCAATTCGCATTTTTTTATCTGAGCGAAAAACTTGGGTGATTTTTTTATTCGATAAACCTTCAAGGCCGCGACGCACAGTTTCTACTTCAGGAAGTTCAGGCATTTTAATTAAAAATTGAATTTTTATAAATACGGGCAATCCAACAACTATTTTTTCCACAATCAACATGTACGAATTACAACTGCCACCGGAAGCTACAGATAATCGCGTTTTAATGCATAGCTGCTGTGCGCCTTGCGCCGGAGACTTGATGGAGCGCATGCAAAAGTCAGGAATTGCGCTGACGATTTTTTTCTACAACCCAAATATTCATCCAAAAAAAGAATATGAAATTCGTAAAAACGAAAATCGTAGATATGCCGAGCAGCTAGGAATTCCATGCATTGACGCCGATTACGATGTGCAAAATTGGTTCTCGCGCGCCAAAGGTTTTGAACATGCGCCAGAAAGAGGCGAGCGTTGCACTAAATGTTTCGACATGCGTTTCGAGCGCACGGCGCTTTATGCGGCGGAAAATGGTTTTAAAATTATTACCAGCTCACTGGGTATTTCGCGTTGGAAAGACATGGATCAAATTAATGATTGCGGTTTGCGCGCAGCAAAAAATTACGAAGGCATTACTTATTGGACTTACAATTGGCGCAAAGAAGGTGGCGCGGCGCGGATGTACGAGATCGCCAAGCGCGAAGAATTTTACAAACAGGAATATTGCGGATGCATTTTTAGCTTACGCGACACCAACGAATGGCGCGTTAAACGCGGAAGAGAAGAGATTAAAATCGGAGAGGAGTTTTATTCGGAAGTGAATGTGGAGAAAGAACTAACGCAGGTGAGAAACAAATAAAATTTGGAGCGGGCGAAGGGGTTTTTGCGTTTAAAAAATGTGCTAAATGCACATTTTTAGCAAAAGCGCGCATCGGGCGCTGGTGAACGATCGCAATCCCAAAGTTACTGTAGAGATTTGATTTATTGGAGAAAATTTTGGAGCGGGCGAAGGGATTCGAACCCTCGACATCCACCTTGGCAAGGTGGCACTCTACCACTGAGCTACGCCCGCTGACAAAATTTATTTTTGGAGATTTTTTCTTAGATGTTTTGCTAACCAAATCGGCTGGCAAAAAAAACGAAGGCGCGCAACTTAGGAAGAGCAAAAATAATTTGCAATGTTCAATCGCAAACAATATGTTTTGCGTCGTTTTCCAACCAGTTTCCTTCCTTTATTTTCAAAGTCCCACAGGGTTTTTTCTTATGATGATTTCAAAAAAATTCTCAGCAGTTTTTGCTATTTTGCTTCTAACTTTTTCCACAGCTTGCGTTGAAACAGTGGTTATTGGAACTGCTGCAACAGCAACAATGGTATTGCGCGAGAAGACTCTAGATAACACGCGCCAAGACGTTACGATCGCTACAAAACTTGGTGCAGAATTTATTAAAAACGGTTTAAAAAATCCGGGAAATTCAATCGACATTACAGTAAATGAAGGACGAATTTTGCTTACAGGAATTGCTCGCGACCCTCAAAAGGCAAAGCTTGCGGCTGATCTCGCTTGGAAGACTGAAGGAGTAAAAGAAGTGATTGATGAAATTCAAATGGGTGATGACAGTTCGCTGCGTCCGCGTGATTTTTCCAAAGCATTTTTTGATTACGGATTATCGCTGCGTGCGGAAGCCGCCTTATTATTCGGCCGCGATATCGCGTCAGTTAATTACAAAATCACCACGGTAAATGGCGTGGTTTACTTGCTTGGTGTGGCTTCAAATGACGAAGAATTGCAAAATGTTTTGGCGAAAGTTTCTAAAATTCGTGGCGTCAAAAAAATTGTTAATTACGTAATTTTGTCAAATGACAGCAGACGTCGCGGATAATAAAATCATCACCTTTGGCTGTCGCCTCAATGCTTACGAAAGTGAGGCCATTAAAGAAGCGCTGAAAAAATCTGATCAAAAAAATCTTATTGTTTTTAATTCTTGTGCCGTGACCAGTGAGGCTGAGCGCGAGCTGCGGCATGCGGTTAGGCGTGCGCGCAAAGATAATCCTTTGGCAAAAATTGTGGTTACAGGATGTGCAGCGCAGATTGATCCAGAAAAATATGCACGGATGGAAGAGGTTGATTTGGTGCTGGGCAATCAAGAGAAATCAAAGGCTGAGAGTTATTTAGAAAATTTCACTAACATTCCTTCTGCAGAAAAAATTATTAATTCTAACGCTGATATTGCGCACAAAGATCAGATTTTTTTTGAAAATAAAAAATCCGCTGCAACTTTTTTAAACCCCTACGACACCAGCAAAATAAAGGTTAACGACATCATGTCGGTGAAAGATACTGCGCCGCAATTGGTCTCTTATTTCGAAAATAAAACTCGCGCTTTTTTAGAAATTCAAAATGGCTGCAATCACCGTTGTACTTTTTGCATCATCCCGTTCGGCCGTGGTAATAGCCGCTCGGTGGCTTTTGGTGAAATTGTTGATCAGGTGAAAAAAATGGTCGCAGCTGGCCACAAAGAAGTTGTATTTACCGGTGTTGATATTTCTGGTTACGGCGAAGATTTGGCGGTGAAAATTACTTTGTCGGGCATGATTAAGCGTTTACTCAAGCTGGTTCCCGAGCTTCCACGTTTGCGACTTTCTTCGATTGATGTTGCGGAAATTGATGAAGAATTTTTCGAAATTTTAAAAAATGAACCGCGCTTCATGCCTTATTTGCATTTGAGTGTGCAGTCGGGAGATGATGTGATTTTGAAGCGAATGAAACGCCGTCACAATCGTGCGCAAGTTTTGGAATTCTGCGCCAAAGCCCGCCAAATCAGGCCTGATATTACTTTTGGTTGCGACATTATTGCTGGCTTTCCAACTGAAACTGACGAGATGTTTTTGAACTCGGTAAAATTAATTGAAGAAGCCGGAATTATTTTTACCCATATTTTTCCTTATTCAAAACGCGACGGAACGCCAGCAGCGAAGATGCCGCAGATTAATGGCGCAATCATTAAAGAGCGGGCGAAAATCTTACGTGAGGCAGGAGCTAGCGAGTTGCAGAAGTTTTTAAAAACTCAGGTTGGAAAAAATGTTAGTGTGATTGTTGAAAAAGATGGAGTTGGGAAATCGGAGAATTTCTTGGATGTGAAGATTGCGGGTGGGGGTAAGAAGTTGAAGGCTGGTGAGATTTTTACGGTGAAGGTTGTGGGCGTTGAAGGAAATTCTTTGGTGGCAAATATATAGTCTTTATAGGTCCCTGAGCAAAGCGTAGCGTCGTCGAAGGGCCGGAACACC
>CAIRMX010000134.1 GCA_903879805.1 uncultured Alphaproteobacteria bacterium
CATGGATTTCTATCAATTTTTACTGAATTTATTTGCCAGAAAACGAAGGGTGACCCCTCGATTTCTGGTAAAAAAAGATAGTTAAAAAGTTCTGTGGAAGCAAGTGGAATATGGGGTGGGGAGGTATTTCAGGATGGACTAGTTCGGCAGCTAAATCAGCTAATACTGCACAAGTGGCTCCGACTAATAATAATGATATAGGAATGGTGTGAGTCTGATCTGGTTCTTTAAAAGCAAAATCAACTTTATTGCGCCAAGGTGCGCCCTGATCGCGGCTATGTTGCAATGCGGAAAAAAGGGGTCGAAAAAAGGGGTCAAATCTCGACACCGGACACTAACCATAAATCTCTTCCCTAATCTGCTCCACATTTTTTTTCATAGACTCATCCGATTTCAGCCTGTTTAAAAATCTTCGATAACTTTTAGAAATAGCATCATTCAACACTCTGAGTTAAAAATGCCTAAGTTGGGAGGCTAAGCCTTAATTTTTGGTTGAAGATTTGACAGTCCGCCGTCAACAGCAATTACTTGTCCGGTAATAAAATTTGCTTTGTCGCTTAGCAAAAACTCAACCATTGCAGAAACGTCGCAGGCCTTACCAATTCTGCCTAAAGCGTGCATGGCGTTTGAGGCTTTTAGAGCAGTTTCATTACCAGTAATTTTTTGCGTAAGTTTGGTTTCAATGAGGCCGGGGGCTACAACATTAAAGCGAATATTTTGCGCCGCGTAAGTTGCTGCTGCCGATTTTGCTAACGAAATTATGCCGCCTTTTGCAGAAGCAATCGCCTCGTGATTGCTGATTCCCTGCATTGCTGCAGCAGAAGAAATTAACACAACCGAGCCGCCGTTTTTCAAACTTTTTGCGGCCGCACGAACAGTTGAAAATGCCGTGGTTAAGTTAGATTCAATGGTTTTTTGATATTCGTCAAAACTAGTTAAATGCGCCGGTTTTAAAATAACTGACCCTGCAAAATTAACCACGCCGTCAAGAGATCCAAGACTCACTACTGCCTGCTCAAATACGTCTTGAGTTGCCGCAAAATCAGCAGCATTCAACACTGCACCATTGCAATTAAGCTCAGATTTTAACTGTTCTAATTTCTCTGAATTTTGCGCTGTGATGAAAATGTTTTTACCTTGTAGGACAAGGTTTTTTGCGGTTAAAAATCCGATGTCACTTGAGGCCGAGATTATTAAATAGTTCTGCATTTTTTTTGATGAGTGAATTAAAGGTAGATTCAGGAAACGGAAATTATTTTACGTTAAGAACCTCTCTAAAATCTTTTAACAAGCAACCTCACAAACGCCAATTCAATATTGAGATTAGCTACTAGCTGCCGCCGTATCATCTTGCTGCCCAGATCTCATAATGCTGGCCCATCGGCTTTCGGCTCTTAATTTTCGGGCATTGGCGCGGTTGCGCAATTCGGTTCCTCGTGCTTTCAAATCAACTTTATTGCGCCAAGGTGCGCCCTGATCGCGGCTATGTTGCAATGCGGAAGAGCTTGGTTGAATTGCTTTTTTCTCTAATTCTTTTCTGCGACTTAAAGCTCTGGTTCTGGCATTGGTAATCACCATTTCGCGATTGCGATCGTGAATTCTTTTGTGGTGCATGATGATATTGTCAACAAACCAGCGGCGTTTGCGGTTGGAAGTTTTACGCGCTGCTCTTCTGCTAATTCCACGACTACGTCCGCCGCGGCGAATGTGACTGTAAAGCGCGTGCGCCAAAGCGTGGCCAGCAACCTCGTGAATTAAGGCTGGGTTTGCGCTTAAGAAATTTCCTACATCAAATGTTAAAGTGCCAACCGAGGGAAGGCTGATGAAAGTCAAAGTAGAATTTTTGGGAGAATTTTAATGGAAAGAAAAGGCTATTTTCTAAAGTTGGAGTCTTATTTTCCAATACAAAAGCGCGAAAAAATTACGTCTAAAATATTTTCGATATCAACCTTGCCGGTAATTTTGCCAATCTCGCGCGCTGTCATCCTTAGATCTTCGGCGGCGAGTTCGATATTTTTTTGCAGATTAAAATTTTCTAAATTCGAGACGGCGTTTTGCAAAGCAAGGCGGTAGCGCTCTTGGGTGATTAAAGGTGAGTTTTGGCTTGGGATTAGCTCGAGGATTTTTTCTTCAAGTTTTTTTAAGAGAGCAGAGGTGTTGGTGTTGTTGGTGAGCGAGATTTTTATTGAGTCCGAGTTTGTGAGCTGGACCCCGTCGTGAAGACGGGGTGACGGGGAGTGCCTGTAGTCCAAATCCACATTCGGTGTCACCCCGTCTTCACGACGGGGTCCAGTTGCCGAACTCAAAACGTCAATTTTATTCGCAACCAAAATCGTATTTTCATCAATCAAATCTTCGCGCAAAATCGGATTGCTAGCATCCACCAAAAAAATCTTCAAATCCGCTTCGTTGGCTTTTTTCAAAGCGCGGCGAATTCCCTCAGCTTCAATTTTATCTTCAGTTTCACGAAGCCCCGCCGTGTCAGAAATTTTTACCGCAACGCCCGCAATTGACAAATGTACCTCAACCACATCGCGCGTGGTGCCGGCAATTTCTGAAACAATCGCCACTTCGCTTTGGGCTAAAAAATTAATCAAACTCGATTTGCCAACATTCGGCGCGCCAATAATAGCAAGGCTCAAACCGTCTTTAATTTTTTGGCCGATTTTTTTGTCGTTAAGGTGAGTGGCAATTTCGGTGGCTAATTTTTTCACCTCAGCTTCAACGCGGTCGGTGATATTTTTGGGCAAATCTTCGTCAGGAAAATCAATGGCAGCTTCCAACATCGCCGAATTTTCAATCAAACGAAAACGCCAATCTTCGTAAATTTCGCCGAGCTTTCCTTCTAGCTGGCGAAGAGCTTGTTTGTGCTGCGCCGCAGTTTCGGCGGCGATTAAATCAGGTATTGCTTCGGCTTGCACCAAATCGAGTTTACCGTTTAAGAAGGCGCGTTTGGAAAATTCTCCAGCCTCGGCAAACCTTACATCTTCAAGGTTTGACAAGATTTCAAAAATTTTTTTGGCAATGAAAGGCGAGGCGTGAATTGAAATTTCAGCAACATCTTCGCCGGTGAAACTTTTGGGGGACTTAAAAAATGACACCAAAACTTCGTCAATAATTTCGGCAGTTTTTGGGTCGCGAATTTTTTGGAAGGAAACTTTTTGATGTTGCGCTTCGCCTTTAAAACCAAGGATTTTTAGACAGGAAATAGTTTGCGAACCGGAAATGCGAATCACCGAAATTCCGGCGCGAATGGGAGAAGTGATCGGAGCAAAAATTGTCGTCATGGTTTTATTTGGATTGCAAAATTACAATTGCTGGTAGAGATGAGGAGTTAAGGGCTTAATGGTCGGGTAGAGCCTTCTAAATCACAAGAAACTTTTGGTGTTTTTGAATTTTCCACCTAGGTGGAAAATTGGCTTTTACCCAGCAAAATCAATGGTTTGAAATTTGAATTTGGTGAAAATTACCCTCGGTGTCACCCCGTCTTCACGACGGGGTCCACAGTGTCACGAATTCAGAAATAAAAAATAAAATTCATGACTTGTGACGAGATGGACCCCGTCGTGAAGACGGGGTGACACCGAGAGTCCATTCGATGAAGGGGAGTGGAATTTCTAACTTTAAAAAGAGGTGTTTTTTTGCCACTAACAACGCATCCAGATTGGGAGAAATTTCACCAGATCGGACCTCCTGAAAATATCATTAGTCGTAGGCCTCAAGTTGAGCTGATGGATGAAGATGAAAATGCCCATTACGCCAAATCGCAAACTTCTTTTGCTCATCAATCACAGTCAAAATTAATTGAATTATCCAAGCAGTTTAAATTGGGCGAGATTTTTGACGGTGATGCTACGCAAGTTTCGCCCGACGAAATCGCACGGATGGAACATTTTTACCGACAAATTACTCAAGACAGAATTGACATTTTTTGTAGTACTCGCGCTTCTCACGACGACGCCTTTTGGGCAGGTATGGCGCGCACTTTATTAGAAATCACCTCAATCGAAATAGAAGATTCTGAGACTGATATTTCCAAAGCTACCAAAGCTATCAAAGCTATTTCTTACAAAGATTCGCACTTGCAAAAGGGCACGGCGACTGACTTTAGTCACGAAGAATGTAGGTACGCCAAATATCGCCAAGAGGGCATTTTTTTCGATCTGTCAAGTGTGGTGAAGTTGCTTGATGTAGAGCCGCGCGAAATTGATTCGGCAATTAATTTAGGTTACTTGCGTGAGACGCAGGAAGGCGGAATAGAGCACGCGATGGGCTGCTACAGAATTTCTGAGGATGAAGAAAGAATTAACCGAATAAATCGCGTTGATGACATTACCGCACTCGCCGCCAAAAAAGCTTTTGCCGCCACCGACTTGGATGAGATTTTAAAATATTCTTTAATCTTTGCGGCGCTTCGCGGCTACAACGTGCGCAGTAATGGCGGTGCTTGCTGGGTGCAAGAAATGTCGCTGCGCTGGATTTTAGATCAAAAAAATTTACTACAATGTCGCAAAGGTGATGGAATTTATTGGGATGTGGAAATGGCTTCTTCAAGATTATTTGCTGGGGAAGGTGCGGAGCATTTTGAGTTGGTGATTAATGCAATGATTGCAGATTACAAAAGCCCGCAACCTTCAATATTCTTTGACAAGCCGCTGGTTTTTGCTGAGCAAAATCAAGATTTCATTCGTCACCTAATTGAAACCAAAAAATATCGCCAAGAGGATTTGGCCGAAATTGTTGAATATGAAGGTGCCTTGGAAGTTGCAGCAAGCCTAGGCGACAGAGATTTTTTTCTAATGCTGCAAGACAATGCCGAGCTGCTTAATGAAAAAAATATTGATTGGTACGCAATAGGAAAAAACGCTGAAGAATATGGTGACGAAGAGTTAGTCAAAATTATTGAAGAGTTTAGGCATTACGAAGTTGAGTTAGATACTGATTCAATTGATTGGGATTTTATTGTAGGCCGCTGTGAGGAATATGAAGAGCAGCGTGATTCTTCTGAGTTAGATTTACCAAATAGCATAACTGAAGTTAGAGAAGGTGAGGCGGTGGTTAATAAGTCTTTTGTACAAGATCTTTAAAATTTGTAAAAAATGAGAAATAATACATTCGAACCTCACACAACTCATCCGGATTATCAGGAGTTTATTCAGTTTGGATCGGTTGGAAATCTTCTCACTCGCGATTACGAACAAGGAGTATTTCTTAACACTGCTATTTCAGCTCCAACTCATTATTCCAAATCGCAAATTGCTTTTGGGCATCATTCAATGGCGAGTTTGATTGGTTTGCAGCGTGGTTTTGTGGGGCGCGAGATTTTTGATTTTAGCACTGCGTCTGTTACAAAAGATGAGATCAAAAGGTTTGAGGGGCTTTACCAGAAAATTGCTGAGGACAGATATGACATTGCGCAAAACACCAAAACGCAGCGCGCGCGATTTTCTGCGATGCAAAATTTCAAGCGCAACTGGCCAATAACAAGAGAAATATTAACTCGCAAAAACGTTTCACCAAGCGAGCAAGAATTTATCGATCTTTCTTATCGAGGGTCAGAAAAACAATCGACAACGAGCACCACTCTTAGTAACCAGAGGCGTTACAACAAATATAATGGTGACCAAAAAGATGATTTATTTGGCGGTTTTTGTCTCGATATTTTTGTTAAGTTGCTGGGAGAAAAAGTTTTGCCGCAAGATGACAAAATCATTTTAGGCAATATTGAAAGAGATCGGCAAGACTGGTGCATCAGGCATCGCATGGGAATTTACCACAATCAAGTTTTTGCGGATGACGCAGCGAAAGAAGCTGCAAAAAACAGAGTTGATGAAATTACGGCGCTAGCAGCAAAAAAAGCTTTAACTGCGGAAAATGAAGACGAGGCGCTGAAATATGCCTTTCTCTTTGCTGCTTTGCGCGGCTACAACACTCGCAGCACGGTAGGCGCTTGCTTCGCGCAAGAAATGTCTCTGCGGTGGATTTTTGCTCAAAGAAGCTGGCCGCAATTTTGCAAAGCTCCCGGTGTTTATTTAGACATCGAAGCCTGTTTTTTGGGGATGGACGATCAGGAAAAAAAATTGGATCGCTTGATGGAAAAGCAAGTCAGAGATTACAAAGCATCTTTGACGCAAGGTGAAACTGAAGCTGGATCTTTATTTAGCAAACCGTCTCCAAGCCTAGATGCAGACTTCATGCGCCACTTAATCGAAACTAAAAAATATCGCCAAGAAGATTTGCCAGAGTTGCTTTCTTACAAACTTGGCAATCCAAAATTTCTTAATGTTTTTGAAACTGCGGCAAAAAATGGCGACAGAGATTTTTTTGCAATGGCTAGTAAATTATTTCGCTCAAGCGCTGATTTTCGTGGTCAGATTCCGGCGCATCACGGCGAAATCAAATTGGCAAGCGCAGCAAAAATGGCTGCGGAATATGGTGATTTAGATCTGGTTGGTGAGATTAAAAATTTTGACAAAAATATTAGTCAGCAAAAATTTAGCCGAAATTTTCCGGTCGTTTCAATGTTCTACGGCACGGTAAGAAATGTTGGGATGAGGATTTTTGATGCGGCTTGGTCGTTTGCTTTTGGTGGTGCAAAAGTAAAGGAGCTGAAAGTGTTAATGGCTGCGAAAGAGGAAATTAAAAAACCTGTGGAAGAAAAATCTGGTGATGAATCTAAGCTGGAATTGCGTGGGGCTACGGTGACGAAGTTGAGCGATTCGTTATTAAATCAAAAGAATGTTTCTCAGATTTGAAATGTAAACGCACTTCGCGTCACCACGTCATGCGACTGGGTGACACCTAGGGAATAACTTGCAAAGAGAATTTATTCGAAGCTGCACCTCCCAAACGCCACACTGTATTCGCCCCCATTCCCGACGAGGGTTCTGGTGGGTGATATTCTGATTTCAGTCGGTCAATCACTTCGCCGTAAGCAGAGGTAAATTTTTCTGCAATTAATGGCGCCTTTTTTATCAAAAAATTGACATCAATCTCAAAGGCTGTCTCTGAAATTTTAATGTTAAATTTTTCACTATCTAGACCAAGGCGCAGCCTAGACGAATTAATAGCGCTCATTCTTCTTTTAACGACATCTTCAGAAGCTTCATCGCTGATAAATCTCACGCTAATAATTGCTGGATTATTTTCTAAAGGGCTTATTTCGGTGCGTCGTGATACAAAAAGCGGATTGAAAATTTCATCACACAACAAGGCAGCTTGATCAACAGCTTTTTGCTGCAATTGGTGAACAATTTGCGAGGGCCGCGCCGCCAGTTCGCAACGGTTTTCTTCTTCATTAAATGAAACTCTCAAATTGCTTCCGGCCATTTCCAGCAGAGCGTCAATTTTGCTCTTCTCGTCGTTGTTGATGTTTAAAAAAACAATTTTGCCAAAATTTTCATCGCAGGAATAAACGCCATATTTTAGCAGCTTCTTTAAATCTTCGAAGGCATCCATTTCCTGAATTCTGATGCGCAAAGATTCTTCCGATACTTCTTCCAAATGTCCTAGATTACTTTGGTAAGTGTGGAATGGTAACGAGACGCCAAATCTGTTTTGGTAGGCATCGCGCATCTTAATTGCTTCTGCGAGATTTTGCGGTTCGGCATTAGGGTCAATTGTAATGCCGATAATATTATTTCTTAAAAGAAGGTGACATTCATTTGGTTCTGTTGCCCCTAGTATACTGTTTGTGATGAAATCAATTAATCCTGCTTTGGTGGTTAAATTTGCTGTCACTCCAGCTCTTTTTAGGGCTAAAATTTTCTCGGCTTCTTCTCCGACTTTCCTTTCACTGCCAAATCCCAAATCGTCGGAGCGAATACCGCTATCGGCACAACGTAGAAGACATGGATCTTCAACATCTCGAACCAACCATCCTGGTGCCATTCCCCATCTGCTATCATTTTTGCCTCGAATTTTCTGGCTGCTACTCATTTGGAGCCCGTCGCAAATCTAATTTCCCAAAA
The DNA here is from genome assembly GCA_903879805.1 of uncultured Alphaproteobacteria bacterium. Classification (GTDB taxonomy): domain Bacteria; phylum Pseudomonadota; class Alphaproteobacteria; order Rickettsiales; family UBA1997; genus UBA2645. The sequence continues at coordinate 7,971 of CAIRMX010000134.1, forward strand.
AATTCAGCATCAGAAAATTTGGTTTGGAAGTTTTAGAAATTTTTTGTTTAATTTTTTTGCAGTTTTTGCTGATTTTTCCTGCGATTTGATTAGCAGTTTTGTTGGGTTTTGG
>CAIRMX010000135.1 GCA_903879805.1 uncultured Alphaproteobacteria bacterium
CAAATTGCTCTCGAGTAATGCTGCTTGGATATTTTTTCTTGTTCATGAACCTCCCTTGTTATTGATGACAAAGGATTGGCTCAGGATTTTTAATAAGTCAAAGACTTAGGACGGGTTCTTAGACATAGAAATGCCGGCGGCTCACTCTTGTGGTCACGACCTTCACATGACAGTTTGGCTGGGAGTTGCAAAAACCTTGAAGGACTTAAAAAAAGATTGGAAGGGTACAGTAGTTATGATCGCTCAACCAGCTGAGGAGTTGGTAGCTGGTGCCAGATTGATGTTGGATAAAAAACTCTACAAAGTATTTCCAAAGCCTAACTACGCTTTAGCTCTACACACCGATCCCCTCGTCTCTTCAGGCAAAATCAGTTACCAGTCCGGCTACATCACTGCTAGTGCCGACACAGTTGACATCGAAATTTACGGTGTTGGCGGCCATGGCGCAATGCCTGAGGCCACCGTTGATCCGGTGGTTATCGCGGCACAAATTGTTTTGAATTTGCAAACAATCGTCAGCCGCAATATTTCGCCGCTTGACACTGCAGTGGTATCAGTTGGCGCCATAAATGGTGGAACTAAAAGCAATATCATTCCTGATTTAGTTAGTTTGAAAATAACTGTCAGAGCACAAAAAGAAGAAGTCAGAGAAAAAATATTCGCTGCGATTAAAAGAATCACCGACGGCACCGCACTTGCTGCTGGGGTTCCAAAAGACAAACATCCTAAAGTTATTATTAATAAAGATTCTGTCTACGTGCCGTCTATTTATAACGACCCAATCCTTCATGATCGCTTACTCGCTTCATTTATCGGAGCTCTGGGAGCAAATAATGTGCTTCTCAACGGCGGAATTGTAATGGGCTCGGAAGATTTTGCTCTATACAAAACTAAAGGCGTTCCCATCACCATGTTCAGACTTGAAATTGGCGCAAGCGACAAACCCTCCGGCGACACTTCGGTTCCGGGTTTGCACTCTCCACTTTTAAAAGTGCACAATCCCGAACTAGCCATCCAAACTGGCATAAAATCGATGTCAACCGCGGTAATAAATTTGCTACAAAATTAGAACAGAGCCTGGACGAACCCTAGTAAATAGGAACTCGGCCAGGCTTTTTTTAGAAAATTCAACCACAATAAGTTCAGAATTAAAACTATCCCCCGAATTGTCCTCTGAAGAATTAAGTAAACTGTCCCCCGAATTGTCCTCCTGAAGAATTAAGTAAACCGTCCCCCGAATTGCTCTACTAAGAATGAAATAAACTGTCCCCCGAATCGTTCTGCCAAAGAAAATTTTTGCGCTTTTCTCCAATCAAAATATAAAATGAAAAATGCTCAATAATAATGAAGACCTAGCCCTATTAGACCTTGAAAACCCAGATGCGATGGCAGTTGAGGAAGCCAAAAAATTGATTGTTGAAAATGATATTGAACTTTTTGCCTCAAGAGTTGCGGAGTGCAAAAAAGAAAATCTGCAAAAGATTTTTGAATTCGCTCTGGAAAATAATTACTTCCAAGCAGCCGATAAAATTCTAGAGAATAGCTCTCTTTCTGTAAAAGAAGAGCTCCTCGGTCATAATAATTTTGAAACTTTAAAATCTTTTATCATCTCTGTGAAGATCCGTTGATTCAAATTATTTTAGCCAAATCAGAGGGTGAATTAGCAACTTTGCTGGGTGAGCGTTATGGTTGTATGCAAGTAAATCTTCTGGAAAAATACGATAAGTCTCATGGCTCTCTGCTAACAAGTCCTGTAGAAAGAACCCTGATTACCAGAGATCCACTACCTATTACACCGCCCGAAGAGGAATCTTTTGTTTGGAGATCGAATTATGCGCCAACATTAAATGCGTCGGGAAATCCTACATTTGCCGAAACAGTTACGGGAAAAAGAATAACTGAACCCGAACAAGAAAGAACCTAGCCAATATCGAAATTTGACCATTTTTTCTTTTTTGTAGAATCTCCCACAACATACCCACCCTGCCTTGGCACCCCAAAACTTATCAATACTTTATATATCTTCCACACTTACGAATATCTCCTTTACCTCAGCTGGCTAGATTACAGAAATTCGCAGAAGTTGCGGCGCTCAATCCTCAATTATCTGCTTAAAAAAGGGCAAGCTAACTGCCTTTTGTTTTACGAAGTAGTTTATTAATCAGCCAACAGGGAGCCAACATGACTACAGAAATATTTACCACCACTGACAAAAACATTTCAGCCCTAAGCAGTAAATTTCTAGGGTTGCAAATTGGAGGTAAGGACTTGGTATTTTTACCCGTAAAAACCAGAGTCTTCGATACCGCAATCAAAAGTTACGTGGAGCAAACCAAAAATCCTAAACCAGAAAATCTCAACATTCTGTGGCACCGTTTTTTAGAAGAGAGAGTTGAAGAGCGCGGTGGAGTTAAAAATATTGAAGCAATAGTGGCCCGCGTTTCGGCCGATATTTTATTCGACCCTGCCAACATAAAATGGATGGAAGAAGTGGCGCACAAACACGCCAATGGCAGCATTAATGAAGTGGTGATCGGCTGGATAGAATTGTCACTTTTATCTTCACTAGTTGAAGCTCAAGACCACCCGCTTGAAATTATTAACGCCACCAAGCATTTGATAATGTTTGAGCAGGTTCGAGATTTCGTTAAACATAAAATCAAAACCCCAAGCCCCGAAGCAGAATTTGAAGCTAGTAACACGATTCTTGCGGCAATTTGTGAGAGATTGCCAAAAAACAAAAAGGCTTTGTTTTGGGGAGTCAGCAAAGAAATCGCGGCCGAAGGAATTAATAAATTTGATATCCCTCAAAGCGCCCTTAAAGAAATCTGTGATGCTGCAATAGAAACCCTGCTTGAAAGTAATGCCCGCAATACTTTCAAGCAGTTTAGAGAAAGCTCTTTTAGAAGAATTTTTGTAGAAATTTTTTATCCAGAAAAACTGGAAAAAATTGTTCAAAAAGTGGAGCCCCAAAAATGGGATTGGGCAGCAAGAAGCATCTTTGATCCTCATTTAGAAACCTTCGAAGAAAGATCACCATCTGCTTCTAAAGGACGCTTGATAATGAAAGAAGTGACTGACTTAGCGGTGACTGAAATTGCTAATTGCCTGCAAGGCAAATCCAGCCGACATGACTCTGAAACGAGAAACACTGATACAACTCAAAGACGACGGCACTTGAAGCACTAGGCGAAGTTCATCTTCGGGCGTCACCGGCAACTCGCAACCAGGATCCGAAGCTCAAAAAATTAGCTTAAAATCTCTTTTGAGATCGACTTTTGCGTTTTCAAAGATTGAATCCGCCTAAAAAATTCTCATGAAATTCTCTCTCGAAACTTTACCAAAAAATAAGCAAACCGAACTACGCAAACTCGCCTCTTTAATCTGCAAATCTTGCGACGATGTTGAAAAAGTCATTCTTTATGGCTCTTACGCCCGCGGCACTTTTAAAGAAGAAAAAGATTTAGCACCCAATCGCAAATCGGGACATGTTTCTGATTACGATATTTTGGTTGTCACCGAGAAATGGGAAACCATTCACGAATTTAGTTCGTGGAATGATGCCGAAAAATTAAACCTCAGCGCACCGGTTCGCATCAGCGCAATCGACATCGACAAGTTCAACGAGCATTTGGAAAATGCCCACTACCTCTACAGCGACATCGTCAAAGACGGAATTCTGCTTTTTGATTCAAAAAAATATAAATTGTCGCTGAAGAAAAAATTGAAAAATTTTGAGGCGCAAAGAATCGCTCAAGAACATTTCGATCATTGGTTTGATCGCGCTAATGATTTTGTCAGCACCTTCAAAATGCTTTTTCAAAAAAGCAAAACGGCGAGCGCTTCTTTTCACTTAAATCAAATTGTTGAGTCTTGTTACAAAGCGATTTTGTTGGTTTTTACCAATTACAATCCGCACGAACATCACTTGAGAACTTTGGGTAAATTAGCCGAAAAATATCACGCGGAATTGCCGCATCTTTTCTCACAAAAAAATCAAAAAGACCGCGACAGATTTGCCCTTTTAGAATATGCCTACATTGGCGGCAGATATGATCCAAACCATAAAATCTCGCGCGAAGATTTGGAGATTTTATCGCTGGATGCGGTGAAGCTTTTGAAAATCACCGAAGAAATTTGTAAGAGAAAAATTTTGAGTTACCGGCAGTAAAAATTTATAGGTCCCTGAGCAAAGCGCGTAAGCGCGTCGTCGAAGGGCCCGAAGCTCCGAGG
>CAIRMX010000136.1 GCA_903879805.1 uncultured Alphaproteobacteria bacterium
CGCTGCTTGTTCAACATATTTTGTGCCGCGCTGCTTTTCTCTGGCGACAATCTGAAATGCGAGTTTGTCTGCGGTCATGTCGGCATCTTGTTTTGCTTTTGCCACAAGATCTTCGTGACCAGGAAGCGATGCTTCTTCGATTGCTAAAATTCTTTTTCTTTCAGTTTCAGCGCCTTCCACAAGACCAGCTTTTCTGCCTTCAGTAAAAGCAGTTTCTTTTGTCTCAGTGCGAATTTTGTCAGAGTTTTCTTTCGCCAATTTTTCAGCGATGTCAGGAAATTCTGATTTGATGAAGTCAGCATTAATTGCAGACCTTTCGATTGTTTCTTTGTTCATAAAATTGATTTGTTTGTTCGTTGAAATTTTTTGATTTAACTCGGCGATGACCTCTTCGTAACTTCCAAGAGAATCAGCCATGCCACTCGCAACTGCGTTTTTACCAATCAGCACTCCACCTTGTCCGAAGTCGTTTTTGACCGCGTTAACACTGACATTTCGGTATTTGGCAATCGCTTCAATAAACTGCGACTCAAGGTCATTGAGTTCGCGTTTTATCTCAGCCATGCCTTCCTCAGTTCGTGGATCAGGTCGCTTTTGTTTGGCGTTGCTGGAAACAATTTCGATGTTTTTGTAGCCTTCAGAATCAGGCTGTTCTTGCACTGGAATTGTTGTCACAACACCAATACTTCCCAGAAGTGCTGAAGGGTTGGCGATGATTTTTTCTGTTGCGGAGGCTATCCAATAAGCTGCCGATGAGCAGTTTCTACCAACGTAGCTCCAGATTGGTTTTTTCCCTCGCGCTTTGAAAATAGCGTCTGCCATTTCAGAAGGTCCGAGTGCAACTCCACCAGGAGAATCGACATCAAATAAAATTGCTTTTACCTGATCGTCATCGAGAGCTGTTTGAAAATCTTTTGCTAAATCCGACAAAGAAGTTCCGCCTAAAAAGAAGGTAAAAAGATCGCTTCTTGCAGTGATTGGTCCGTGTAGCGGAATTACTGCAGTGCCGTCCCGAATCATAACTGATCTGGTATTGCTTAATCGTCTTTCTGATTGAAATGAGAGCGATTTAATTTCGTCCAGGCGACAAAGACTCTTCAAAATATCAGGCTCGATCGCCCAATATTTTGCGATTTTTAATAACTCATGCATTGTTGTTTTTATTGGTTGGTTGCTGCGTTTGAATAATCTCTTTTGGAATCAATCCTGCTTCTTGCTTAAGTTTGTATTCCTTGAGGATTTGCGGATATTTCCTCTCAAAATCGCCGCCAGTTAACACTGCGGTTTCCTCAGCCAAAGTTGTGATGCCGAGCGTGATTCTTGTTTCTGCTGCTTTTACTTCTTTGAGCTGATCAATCTGTCCTCTTGGTGGCCCAATCCATTCAGCGCCTAAGTAAGCGTTTCTTATGGCTCCATTGGCAAAAAAATTCGGTGCATTTAATTCGCCTTTAGCAATCGCTTCAGTAATCACCATTTCGTAAATCGGCTGGCAAAGCTGAATTGCGAGCCACTTGCGCCTGCTTGAGAAAAATTTCCACGCTTCAACAAGTGCCGCCTGAGCCGCAGAATAACTTGCGGTGAAATGCTTGATTAAAATCTCAAACGGCAATTCAAGCGCTACACCAACTTGACGCAGCACCGCTTGCACAAACGGATCAAAGGCTTGGTTTGGTCTTTTCGGATCAGCGATTTCAATATTTTCACCAGGCTGCAAATCAAGAATTGCACCTGGTCCGAGTTTATAATCTCCATCGTCACGCCTTGATCCTTCAGGAGGAGTCATCGGCGCTAAACCTTCTTCATCTTCTGATTTTACAAAAACTGTAAACATCGCTGACACAACAGCAGCCATAACTTCCGCTTCGGTGTAACGATCGAGTTGTTTTAAACTTTCAATTACTGGTGCTAAATAAGGCACTCCGCGAGTGAGTCCTGGTCTGGTTCTGCTAAAAATATGAAATACTTGGCGGTTGCCGTATTTATCAAAGGCTGGAACTTTGACAAACTTTCTTTCCTTTTGGTTTTGATAATCAGTTGGATGTTGATTGCAGACCGAATAAGAAATTGGCGCGCCGTCAGAATCCATTTCAACGCCGCTAGCTAGAGTTGCTGAGTCAGCTTTAAAATCGGGGTTAGCAACGCGATCAGCTTCAACAATTTGCAGAGCAAGATTTATGCTTCTGTTTGGTCGCTCCACATAGCGCTTCAGAATAAAAATGTCGCCGCTTTCAAGAACAGAGCGCAAAATCAGATTTTGAATTTCTGAAAAAGTTTGGCAGCGGGTAATATCGCAATCCTGATTTTCTGCCCAGTTGCGAAATATCCGTTCGGCGTTTCTTTCAAAAGCATCAAACTCATCTTCGCTTTTAAAATAAGGCTTCAATACATCACGATCTAAGTGCGACTGAACTTTAAGACCAGTTCCAACAACATTTGTAACGACAGTATTTACCGCACCACAAGCAAGCGGAGCATTACGAAGCAAATCGCGTGATCTTTGGCGAAGCTCTGGTAAATCCGGCAAAGTGACATTGTCAGCAGAACCATCAGCAACACTCCAATTCGAAGTTTGTCGGCGGTCGCGTCTTGCACCAGTGTAACCACCAGCAATTGCCATTCTGGTTTTAGCTTCAAATCTCTTAAGCCCAGTCTGTGGGCTGATATAAGAAATTGTTTTATCGAGCCAGTTTTCAGAAATTTTAGGAAATTTTCTCATACAGGAGTTGCCCCTCTGACTCTGATGCCGCCGCGATTTTTTCTTTTGATCTGAACCAAGAGTCTTTTTTCTCGCGCTTCCAAAACAGCTAGATCAGCTTTTCTAACTTTCTGCCCGTTATACCACGCTTCTTGGGCGTTTAACAAAATGTCAGAAATTGCCTGTTGGACTTCCGTTAATTGCTCTTCAAGTGTTTTCAATTTTAGTAAATTCCTTTGCTGCGAACTCTTCTAAATTTTTGCGGTGCGGTCGGTGCGATGTTTTGAAACTGCTTATTTTCTGGTCGCAAATGAACTTCTTTGATTCGCTCAACTGCTTTGTTTAAATCGAATTTCCAGTTACGAACTAATCCGCGCAGTGCTGCAAAAGCATAAACGCGACAATCAAGCGCCTCAGTTTTTGCTCCTTCGCGGCGCGGTGTCCATTCTCGAACAGGTCTGCCTTTAACATATTTTGTTCTGACAATTTCTGAAGTAAGTTGTGCAAACCATTCGGCATCGCGCTCGATTGGAAAATGCCAGTAACCAGCTCCCTCTTCAGCGATGCGAAGTCTTTGCATCAGAGTTTCTTTGGCATCGTTAACACCAATCACATAAACCGGTTTTTTTAATCTTTTGTTTTGGCTGGCACGAGGTGGCCAGATTGGAACTCCTGAACCATTCGAGCTTCCTTTGATGGCAAAAACTTTTTTGTGTCTACGCGCGTCACAGTAGTTGATAACATGATCCGTATAGTGACCGCCGCTATCGATACAGACCGCTGCAATTGGAAAATTTGGTAATTCTCTTTGATGCTCAAAAGTTGTTTCCAAAATTTTATCAAGATCATTCCAAAGATGCGGTGTTGATGGATCGCCGTAAATCACTTGGTAATCAAGCGACCAACTTTCTTCGTCGCGTCCCCAGCCAACAATTTCGATTTCAAGACGATTATCTTGGACATCCACGCCAGCGGTAATGATGGCGATGTCTTTAAATAATCTGGTGCCAAAATTTTCGCGGCGCTTCATTAATCCTGTCGGATCAATAACTTCCCCCGCCATGTCTTCCCAAGTCTCTGCAAGTTTTGTGTTTGTCCA
>CAIRMX010000137.1 GCA_903879805.1 uncultured Alphaproteobacteria bacterium
CTAACAATTAACGGATTTATTTTCTCGTTAAAGAACTCTTCTGAGATTGGATAAAGTCTCTTGTCCATTGGTTTTACTTCCATTTTTAGTTAGAAAATGGCGAGGGTAGAATGGGAAAAATAATTAGCTAACAGTGTCTAGGAGCTGCTACGGGATTTGGTTTAAGTGCGGTCGGTGCATCCAGAATTCTCGATAAGAATAACGAGAAATACAATCAAGTTAGAGATTTTAACTCGAGAAATCTGCTAGGACTTAATAGCCCTGTAACGAATGGCCTATATCACTCTCAAGATGCTACTTCTTGGAACAAACAGCTCGAAACAATTGCGCTAGCGGTAATAACTCAAGGTGAAGAGCATTCACCTGATACGATTATCACTAGATTGAATGATATTTTTGTCGCCCCTGAAACTCGCGAACCATTCACAGCGAGCCTCAAGAGAATACATGACCAAATAAAAGACAAATATCGCCTTGGCGGCGCAAGACTTGGAACTCCTTTGGAAAAAGCTTACGACACAGCAACAGAACTAATGAAAAACCGCCTTTCTCACACTAATGGCGAAGAGCAGTTTTTAGATCAAATCTCTGATCTAAGAGTGATTCAGTTTCATGCTTATAACCATTTTATGGGTTACTTACAAAACTGCCTTAATGATCCACTCCAGCCTTTAGGCCATTTGCCACATTTTAACCAAGCCTTGGTCAATGATTTGAAAGAAAGACACCGCGAATTTACCACAAATTTTTTGCACTATGCTCAAAATAAAGCCTTTGAAAAATTAGGTGTAACTCCAGAACAATTTAGACAAGACTGCCAAGAGCCATTGGGACGCATTGGAGATTTTATTTGCACCGGAACATTTAACCCACAACCAACCAATGAGGGGCAAGGGCTTGTCGGAATTGTTAATAATTATCTGATCCAAGCTTTAGCGCCACAAATACAAGTTAATGACGCCCCAAGAACAGCTACTACTGAGGAAGAAAAGAAAGACTCTCCTAGATTATATGAGGCTAGAGCCTCCCAACTATCGCCAAGAAGTAATTCACTGAATATAACTACTTAAAATTCATTATGAGCAGAATTCATCCACAAAGTTTAGTGCCAACGGAGAGACTAGAATTAATTGAAGATCCAGCGCCAGTAGGTCAGGCAACAATTGAAAACATCGCCATCGCTCTTGCTCCTATGGAAAGATTTTTTCAACCCATCTTATCCAGAGTAGAAAGATATGGACCGATTTTAGCTAGATCATTTCAAGATATCTTCAGTGAGGATTCTGTGACTAGAGCCGGATCTGAAATAATGGGCAACCCCCGGAATTTATTTACCACAAGATCTCTACATATTAGCAGCGTTGCAGCAGCAACTTGCGGCGCGGGATTACTTATCGCTGGCGTATTTTTATCTGCACTTGACCTCGCTTATGCCGAAGAGGTTTTGATGGCAGGATGGAGCGCGACAGCATATGGCATACCTGTCTCTTTGGCGCTAGTAGCAAATAATTATCGGCAAGCCATCAGAAATATCGCGCCTTATAATGCCGTGGTAAATCCTCCAGGAAATCAATATGCTCAAGAAAACGAAATTGGCACATCCAGATTTGGCTTTCATCCCACCATTTTGCCTCAATTGTTGCACGGAAGAGAAACCTCTTTTTTGGTCGATTCTAGCGAATCAATAATCAACAGCCTAAAAACAAGCACTGGCAGAATATCATCAGAAGATGTCGCTTCTTTGCTAAATCATCTTTTTACCGACAATCACAAACCCCTAAACGAAAATTTAGTTGAGAATCTAACCGCTGCCTCTGTTGCCGAAGCTCAAGATCAAATAGATTATTTATTCACCCACAGACTTGATTACAGATTGGCCCTAAATGATCGAGGAGGACGCATGCCAAGCCCAATCACCGATCGCGCTTTAATCCAAGTTTTTGCTTATGCTCATCTTGTTGGCACTCTAAAAACAGCGCGCGCCACAGGCAGCGATCTAGATTTGCCCGATGTCGATCTCAGAGATTTGACTCAAAAATATCAGAATTTTTACGATGGTTTTTCTGCCTATTGCGAAAGAAGACATGGCGCTGAGGGTCGTGAATTTGCTCAAGAATATTTACTGCCAAAACTCAGTAATTTTGTAGCAACCGGCCAAGAATTTAATTTTGATGATGATGTGGAAGCAGCAATAAACCCTGCACCTACACAGGTAGCCACAGAAATTCCTCTATTCGAACAAAAGACTGACGACACTCCCAACAGATCCGTCACAACCCAAATGGAGAGTGTTTTTAGAATGGCCAATAGAGACCAATTTAACATTTCAGATGAAGACTCTTCTCGGTCTTCATCCGGAAAATCTTAATCCTCTTGCGACATCTTCTTCGCTTGGTCATCCGCAGTCAGAGCGTTAATAAACTCATCTAATTCACCCAGCATAATCTCATCAATTCGATAGCTGGTTAAATTAATGCGGTGGTCAGTAACACGACTTTGCGGAAAGTTGTAAGTTCTAATGCGCTCAGATCTGTCACCACTGCCAACTTGCTCTTTACGATTAGCCGCACGCTCTCTGTCAGCCTTATCACGCTCTGCTTCATAAAGGCGCGAACGCAAAACTTTCATCGCTTTTTCACGGTTTTTAATTTGCGATTTCTCATCTTGCATCGAAACCGTAACGCCGGTTGGAATATGCACAATTCTAACTGCCGAGTCGGTTGTATTTACCGATTGTCCTCCGGGACCAGATGATCTGAAAACATCAATCCTCAAATCTTTTTCTTCAACTTTAATATCGATTTCTTCGGCTTCTGGCAAAACCGCAACTGTTGCCGCTGAAGTGTGAACGCGACCTTGCGATTCGGTTTCAGGAACACGCTGCACGCGGTGCACGCCAGATTCATATTTCAAACGCGCAAACACATTACGCCCGATAATTGTGGCTGACGCATCTTTGTAACCACCAAGTCCGGTGTCAGAAATTGAGAGAATTTCAAATTTCCATTTTCTCTTCTCAGCATATTTTTGATACATGGCAAAAAGCTTGTAAGCAAAGAGTGCCGCTTCTTCACCGCCGGTTCCGGCACGCACTTCAAGAATCGCGTTTTTTTCATCCGCCGCATCTTTCGGCAGCAAGGAAATTTTCATTTGCTGTTCGAGATCAGGAATTTTTTTGCTCAAATCAAAACGCTCTTGCTCAAGCATATTACGCATATCTTGGTCTGTGGTGAGCGGCAAAATTTCATCAATATCGGCGGCTTCTTTTTGCGCTTTGCGATATTCCGCAATCAGCTCCACAACTGGCGCCATGTCGGAATGCTCTTTAGAAATTCGGGCAAAATTTTGACCCAAGCTTGACGGATCAAGCAGTTTTTTTTCAAGATCAGCAAACTTGGCAACGATGCCGTTTAGCTTTGGCGTGAAAGACATTTAATTTAAAAATTGATTTATTTGTGAATGTTTTAAAAGCTGTGTCTAAGCTTTAAAATCAAGGCTTTAAGCCAAATTACAAAACGACAAATCAAAACACAATGGATTCAAAAAATTTCTACGTCACATCCCCTATTTATTACGTAAATGACGTTCCTCACATCGGCCACGCCTACACCTCCATTGCTTGCGACGTAGTTGCGCGCTACAAACGTTTGTCAAATTTTGATGTTTATTTTCTAACCGGCACCGATGAACACGGACAAAAAGTTGAAAAATCGGCGCTGGCTCGCGGCAAAAATCCGCAAGAATTTTGCGACGAAGTTTCGCTAAAATTTCGTGAGTTAACAAAAATTCTAAATCTGTCGAATGACGATTTCATTCGCACCACCGAAGAACGTCACAAGATTTCTGCACAAAAATTCTGGGAAATTTTAGAAGCCAATGGAGCAATCTACAAAGGCACCTACGAAGGCTGGTACGCTGTGCGTGACGAAGCTTTTTACGGCGAAGATGAATTGGTAAATGGCAAAGCTCCAACTGGCGCCGAAGTTGAATGGCACAAGGAAGAAAGTTATTTTTTCAAACTTTCAGCCTTTGAAGAAAAATTGCTGATGCTTTACGAAGCTGCGCCAGACTTCATTCGCCCGCAATCGCGTTTTAATGAAGTTGTATCATTTGTGAAAGGCGGCCTCAAAGATTTATCAATTTCGCGCACCTCTTTTTCTTGGGGAGTTAAAGTTCCGGGATCCGACAAGCACGTAATGTATGTCTGGCTCGACGCTCTTGCTAACTACATTTCAGCGCTGGGATTTCCTGACGAAAAAAGCGAACTTTTCCAAAAATTTTGGCACAATACCACCGAGTCACCTTTGCATATTGTTGGCAAAGATATCGTGCGCTTCCACGCCGTTTACTGGCCGGCTTTTTTGATGGCGGCGAATTTAAATATTCCCCACACCATCTACGCCCACGGCTGGTGGACTAATGAAGGCCAAAAAATTTCCAAGTCAGTTGGCAACGTAATTGATCCGCTAAAAGAGTTAGAATGGCTCGAATCTTTTGGCTTAAATCGCGAAACCGCGATTGATTATTTTAGATATTTTCTTCTGCGCGAAGTGCCTTTTGGTAATGATGGCGACTATTCTCGCGTTAGCTTCTTAACCCGCGTTAATGCAGAGTTGGCCAACAATATCGGCAATTTAGCGCAGCGCTCGCTTTCAATGATTTTCAAAAATTCTGAGAGTGAAACTGTTGATTTTAGCGGCTACGCAGACGCTGCTGATTTGCTAAAAAGCGCTTACGATTTGAAAGAAAAGCTTGAGCAAAAAATGGCGAATTTTTCTTTCGATCAAGCAATCGCAGAAATTTTATCTCACGCTTCAAAATGCAACGAATGGTTCAACGCCAAGGCTCCGTGGAATTTGAAAAAAGAAAATAAAATCGAAGAAATGAATTTGGTTTTGTCAGTAATTGCCGAAAATTTACGCGTCATTGCAATCGCCTTGCAACCATTTTGCATTAATCTAGCGCCGAAAATTTTGGATATTTTGCAAATTGCAAATGAGGCAAGAGGACTTGACTTTATTGGCTCGAAGCATTCACTAAAGGCAGGTCATAAAATCAACGAACCAAAAGCGGTATTTCCAAGATTAGAGACAAGAAATAACTAACAAAACATATGTCAAAAAACTTTAACACCTCAAACGAGTCTTTTCGTAAAATCATTGGCAATGGCTTGACTTACGTTGTGCCTAAGTTTCAGCGCGATTATTCTTGGGACAGCGCTCAATGGGAAGATTTGTGGGAAGATATTGCACAGCAATCTGAAGAAGAAAATAATGAAGACCCTAGCCACTACATGGGATATTTGGTATTGCAGGCAATTAACGACAAGGAATTTAAAATAATTGATGGGCAGCAGCGCATTACAACCCTGATGATTCTCATTCTTGCAGCTCTAGAAAATATTCACAGCCTCATACAAAAAAGCACCGATCAAAAAATTAAATCCGAGAATGAAACTCGCCTAGACACTCTAAAAAATACCTACATCGGATTTACCGATCCTATCTCTTTAAGAACTAAACCAAAGTTAAAGTTAAACAAAAATAATGAAGATTATTTTCGCTCCTTATGCAATCTTGGCGACCACATCCGACAAGTTGGGATTAAAAGCTCCGAGAGACTTTTGTTAAGAGCAAAAAAATTCTTCACAAAGAAGATAGAAGATAGCCATTTTGGCTGTGACGGCGAAGGAATAGCGCGCTTTATTGACAAGATGTCTGACATTTTATTTTTCACCTCAATAACCGTAAGCAGCGATCTAAACGCCTATAAAGTTTTTGAAACTCTCAATGCTCGCGGCGTTAAGTTATCAACGCCCGACCTGATTAAAAACCATCTATTTTCAATGGTTGATGACAAAGGTCAGATAAGCGAAGAAGAAATCCGTGATTTAGAAAGCAAATGGGAAATCATAACTCAAAATTTGGGAAAATCAGATTTCTCTCAATTTATTCAAGCTCACTGGAATAGCAAAAATAGATCAACTAGGCAAAATCAATTATTCAGAGCAATCAAAAGCAGCATAACCAACAAACAGCATCTTTTTTCCTATTTAAATGAGTTACAAGAAGCTTCGGAAATTTTTGCTGCACTAGATAGTGATAAAAATCATGAAGAAGAGTTTTGGATTGGCGATGACTTTAAAACAATAAAAGACCCTCTAAAAACACTGAGAAATTTTAACATCAGCCAACCTTATTCACTTCTGATTGCAGCGTATAAAAATTTTAGCAAAGACGAATTTTGTAAAATTTTTGGCTACATTGATACAATTTCAATTCGCTATAATGTGATTGGTCAGCGCCAAGCAAATGATCAGGAAAGAATTTATAATCAAATAGCTTTGGAAATTTCAGGACAAACCATAAAAAATCTCTCTCAAATCAAAGAGAAGCTGAAAGAAATTTATATTAGTGACGATGACTTCAAATCGGACTTTCAAAGAAAAGAGATCAAAACCGGCCAGTCCGATAAAAAAGCGCGCTATCTTTTAACAAGAATTGAGAAATCTATTAATCTCGGATTTTCAATTGATGAGAGTGAAACCACTCTTGAGCATATTTTGCCCCAGAAGTGGGAATCCTATACTTGGTGGTCATCTTGTGATTTTGAAGAAGATGATTCTGGCGCCCTAGGAAACATGACCTTGCTTGACAAAAAAACTAACAAAGAGATTGGCGTCAAATCTTTCTCGGAAAAGAAAAACTTTTTCACTAGAAGCTCTTACATTCTAACAAGTAGCATTTGCGAGTATGAGAAATGGGATCATTCCTCAATTCAAAAAAGACAAAAATGGCTAGCCGAACAGGCCATAAAATGCTGGAAAATTGAATTCTAATTAAAAAACCAACAACCATTAAAAATTTTATAATTTATGAAAAAGTTTCAAATCGCTCTCGCCACACTTCTTCTTGTAACTAGCTGCCAAGTTGTTCCACCAACCCCCGCACATACCATCACTTTCATAGGAACTGCCGAAATTAAGGCTAAACCAGATATTGCAACTTTCTTGGTCACTGTTCGCCAGGAAGAAAAAACCGTCATTTTAGCCCAACAAAAAATGACTGACAAAACCAACAAGGCTCTGGCTTTATTCAAAGAAAAAGGAATTAAAAGCGACGATATCAGAACCAACAGCTACAACACTAATCCAAAATATACTTACGAGAGCCAACCCTGCAAAAAGAAAGTCTGCCCTGGCGCAAAAGTTACTTTAAGTGGTTATGAAGCAACCCAATCAATCTCAATAAAATTACGCGATTTAACCAAAGCCGGAGAAATTTTAACTGGCCTTGCAAGCCTTGAAATTGCTGAAGTTAACGGCCCATCATTTGCTATTGAAAGCCCAGATAAATACAGATCACAAGCCCAAGAATTAGCAATTACTCAGGCTAAATCTGCGGCGCAATTAACAGCCAAAAATTTGGGAATTACTTTAAAAAGAATTGTCAATTTTTCTGAGGAGCCAAAACAGTTTGAGCCAAGAGCCGCAATGATGATGGCCAAAGGTGCGGCAATGTTTGAGGCGAGCTCTATTTCAATGCCACAGTTAGAATCGGGTGAGCAAAAAATTACTTCTTCGGTGTTGGTTACTTATGAAATTGAATAACTAAAAATCGGCGGCGAGATAACCTTTCGTCGCCACTTCCTGCGATTTTTCCTGCACCAAATTCATCCGCTCTTCGATCTGATTTTTAACCTTTTCCACTTCTTCTTCACTAGCATCTCGATTGAGATAAATCGGCGCTTCGTCGCAATAAAAACAAAGCGTTGAAAAAGGCAGCGGAAAAGTAAATTTATCCCAAGTTTTCAATCTTTTGAAGCGCGATGACGAATAAGAAATCGGCACAATTCCAACTTTAGCGATGCGAGCAATATTAACAGCTTCACCATTAATTTTCTGATTTGGCCCGCGCGGACCATCAGGCGTAAGCGCCAAAGAATGGCCTTGCTTCAAACCATTAAAGATTTTCTTAAAACTGCCAACATCAATACCACGCGAAGCTTTGCGTCCATCGCGAGTTGAACCGAGAATTGAAATGAATCCGAATTTTTCCATAATCTTGCCCACAAACTGCCCATCACCATGGCGCGAAGCCAAACTCATGATACGAGAATCAGGATAAAATTTGATAGTTTTTTGGGTAAAAAATGGCACCATCATCAAGCGATTATGCCAAGAGACAATCAGCAACGGCGTCTTATTTCTAGAAGCTGCCGTCAGTATTTCGCTATTAACAAAAATTCTTCTGCTGCTGTAGAAAACCAAATTCATGTAAGCAAAAAGCAGCCAACAAATCAGCGACTGAAAGGCCCTACTGTAAGTGATTTTGCGCAGTAATAATTTGAATTTGGTCTTGACGTCATACCACTCAATGTTGGTTTGAACGCCAAGAATTTTCCATTTCTGTGCCACTTTGCTTGAATTAAATCTTCTGTCCGGTTGAAGCCCAGTCTTTAACAAAAACTTCCAAACCTTGCGTGGTTAGTGGGTGAGAAATTAACTGTTTCAAAACTTTCGCCGGAATTGTCGCAACGTCTGCACCCATTCTAGCTGCTGCCGTGATGTGAATTGGATTGCGGATTGAAGCCACCAAAACTTCAGTTTTGAATTCAGGATAATTGGCGTAAATGTCGCAAATCTCTTCGATTAAACTCATGCCGTCTTGGCCGATATCATCAAGTCTGCCAACGAATGGCGACACAAAAGTTGCCCCAGCTTTTGCTGCCAAAATTGCTTGAGCAGCTGAGAAGCAAAGTGTTACGTTGGTTTGAACTCCTCTGTCTGAGAAATATTTGCAGGCCTTTAATCCATCAAGCGTCATCGGCAATTTGATGCAAACATTCTTAGCAATTTTGCTCAAAATTTCGCCTTCACGAACCATGTTTTCATAATCAGTTGCAGCCACTTCAGCGCTTACCGGACCAGAAACAATTTTGCAGATTTCGGCGATTACTTCTTTGAAATCTCTACCCGATTTAGCAATTAAACTTGGGTTGGTAGTAACGCCATCAAGCAAGCCGTAAGCCGCGATTTCTTTGATTTCAGCGATTTCAGCAGAGTCGATAAAGAATTTCATAAAGTTGTTTTGTTTGAATTTTTAAGGAAGGAAAATGCCTTGCAGTGATGCCGCAGAAAGTAAGCCTCGCAGAATCTCTTTTCAACCAATCATGTCAAAAAATTTCGCGCAAGTTTTGTTGCCCTTAGCGCTTGATGAATCTTTCAGCTATCTAGCTGAAGAGACCATCGAGTGTGGCGACGTCGTGCGCGTAGAATTTGGCCGCAAAGAAATTTGGGGAGTGGTGGTTGCAACCAGCAAAATCGCACCGGAGAAAATTGCCGAAAGTAAAATTAAGAAAATTTTAGAAATAAATCCGCGCCTAAAATTCACCAAAAATCAGTTAAAATTTATTGAAACGATCGCAGCTTACAACTTAGGAAGCCGTGGCTTGGTTCTGCGCGCTTTTATCGGAATTTTAAACTCTGATAAAGTTAAAAAAATTCCTGATGGCCTGACGCAAAAAGTTGATCCGAAAAAATTTCACTTAAAAAAATTATTACCCAAACAGCAGGAAATTTTTGAGCAACTGCTCGACATGCCATCAACAATAGCTTTGCTTGATGGCGTTACTGGCTCGGGCAAAACTGAAATTTATTTTGCACTAATTGCAAAAATTCTAGCCGAAAAATCTGCCTCACAAATTTTAATCCTCCTTCCCGAAATCGCTCTCACCAGCCAATTGCTGCTGCGCTTTGAAGAACAATTCGGATTTATTCCGGCACTTTGGCATTCAAAAATTTCCAAAAAAGACAAGCGTGAAATTTTTTACGGCGTGACTGAGGGTGGCGTTCGCGTCTTAATCGGCGCACGCTCCGCGCTTTTGCTGCCTTTCAAAAATCTGCAACTAATTGTAGTTGATGAAGAGCATGATTCATCTTTCAAACAAGAAGATGTTTTCAATTTTCATGCGCGCGACATGGCGATTGTCAAAGCCAAGTTAGAAAATTTTCCGGTGATTTTATCTTCAGCAACGCCAGCCGTTGAAACTTACGCCAACGCCGTTTCGGGCAAGTTTCATCATTTTATTTTAGAGCAAAGATTTGGGCAAAAAAATGAAATCGAATTAGTCGATTTGCGTCGCGAAAAAATGCAATCAAACGAGTTTTTGTCGCAAAAATTACGCAGCGAAATGGCGCTAAATCTGTCGAAAAATAAACAGACTTTGCTTTTTCTAAATCGCCGCGGCTACGCACCAGTCACACTTTGCAAGACTTGTGGCAAAAAATATCAATGCTTAGCTTGCGACTTTCATTTAGTGCTACACAAATCAAAACAAAAACTGATTTGCCACCATTGCGGCCATCACGAAAAATTGCTGCCCGCTTGCAAATTTTGCGGCGAAAAAGATGCGTTAATTTCAGTTGGAGTTGGCGTTGAAAAAGTTGAAGAAGAAGTGCGTCGAATTTTCCCCAACGCCCAAATCGCGCTAGTTACCAGCGACAATGTGACTAGTTTTGACGATGTCGACAAGTTGGTGAAACAAATTCTAAATCGCGAAATCGACATCATCATCGGCACGCAAATGATCGCCAAAGGCCATGATTTTCCTGACCTAAATTTAGTCGGAATTATCGACGCCGATGCCATGCTTTACAGTTCAGAACTTCGCGCTTTAGAAAAAACTTACCAGATTCTAACCCAAGTAATTGGCCGCGCCGGAAGGCGCAACGAGCAGGGCAAAATTGTCATTCAAACCTACAATCCGCAAAATTTTATTTTCGAAAAAATCATCCAAGGTGACAAAAAAAACTTTTATGAATTCGAAATGAATAATCGCGAAAACCTAGAATTGCCGCCATTTTCAAGGCTCGCCAAATTTGAAATTAGCTCTTTCGTTGAAGGTGACGCCAAAAACTTCGCCAAAAAACTGATCCAACATTTTCCAATTAACGACAAAGTAGAACTCTTCGGCCCAGCACCTGCGCCACTGCAACGCCTAAAGAATCGCCACCATTTTTTGGTGAATTTAAAAACTGCAAAAAAAGTTAGCCTGCAAAAATTAATTTCCGATGTGATGCAAAGCCTTGAGGTGCCTAAGTCGGTGCGAGTTAGAATTGATGTTGATCCGGTAAGTTAAAAAATTTACTAGTTGCGATTTTGAGCAGTCAAAATCTTAAAAGCCTTGATTTCATTGGATTCTTAAAAAAGTAGGCATCTGCATCTGCGGCAGAAATTGCTAATTTAACCCGAATAACGCTTTAGAAATCGCCATCAGCAACACGCAACTTAAGTTCATTCGTAATTACTCCACTCCTTATCAAGTCAGTCTTCACGAGGAAGCTATATACTTAAGTTGCCAGTCCATCCCGTCATTGCGAGGAACGAAGCAATCCATCTAAACGCGCATTCGTGGGTAAATGGATTGCTTCGTTTCTCGCAATGACGGGATGAGTTTTGTTTCTAGAAACTTAAGTATATCGATGGTTGCGAAGCGAAACACTTTTTATAAAATCACAATTTTTAGATCAGAAAAATTGATCATAGCAACCGAGATGAAATCATTTTTTGCACAAAGCCTTCTCTTTAAATATCTTTTCTAGCTCCCGCAAATGACCTTAAAAAATCCCCTAAAACCTCGCGCCTTTTCCCTAATCGAAGTTTCTGTCGTAATCATAATTATCGGCATCTTTGTTGCTGGTGTTATGGTTGCTGACGGAATGGTTTCTAAGTTCAGAATAACTGCGGCAAAAAACCTCACTCAATCTTCTCCCATCAGCACCTTCAAAGACA
>CAIRMX010000138.1 GCA_903879805.1 uncultured Alphaproteobacteria bacterium
TCAGCACCATCAAAGCAAAGTTGAAGCCTTATTACGCTATTTTCCAGAAATAGCTCCCCTGCCTATTTTCAGATTTCTCAAAAAGACAATTTCAGATATTTTTCAGATTCATTTTGCCGATTTCAAGACGGCGTTCCTTTGATTACCTATCTAAACCATCTATGACCTTGATCACGTCAATTGACGTTATTTTAATCATCAAGGCTAATACACATGAACAACAAACTACTCACTCGAAAAGAAGCTGCTAAATTCCTAGGAATATCCGAAGGAACCCTCGCGGTTTGGAAAGTTACCAAACGCTACCCCCTCCCACTTATCAAAGTTGGTCGCTTAGTTAGATACAGAGAAACTGATCTGATCCAATTTCTCGACAAGATGACGGATCCCCAAATTAGATCTTAGGGGAAATTGCCGTGCCAAGAAAAAAAGCCAAAAGAAAGCTTAATTACAGACGAATCAAATCAAGATCCTCTTACTACATTCATGAGTTGGCAACGGTGCTTGGGGTTTGTCCAAACACAATTCACAACATGATAAAGGCCGGCCTTCCGGTAATTGAAGGTTCTTACCCTTATCTAATCATGGGAGAGGAGGCTATTATTTTTATTAAGGCGCGACAAGAAAAAACAAAAGTTACTCTGAAGGATGAAGAACTTCGCTGCTTCAGATGCAGAAAAGGCACTAGGGCAAAAAATAGTGAAGCAGTGCTGCAAATTATCTCCCCCAAAATTGGCAATCTGAAAGCTGCTTGTGACGCGTGCGGGTTAATAACAAACAGGCGCAT
Source organism: uncultured Alphaproteobacteria bacterium (assembly GCA_903879805.1). Lineage (GTDB taxonomy): Bacteria > Pseudomonadota > Alphaproteobacteria > Rickettsiales > UBA1997 > UBA2645. The sequence goes on from CAIRMX010000138.1 coordinate 788, forward strand.
ATCTCTTAAAAAGCTCCCTGAATTCTACAAAATTTTTAAAGTTCAGCAACTACCAGATCCGCGATTAATACAAAGTCTTGATAACAGCACTATTTGTGAAACTAAAAAGGAGTGGAAAAATGCGTAAATATAGCAGCGAAAATGAGATAATAAAAAAGAAGTATTTGGTTGATATGGATGATCCTGATGGATTCAGTCCTAAAACCATCGAAGGTGCTAAAAATGCAATAAATCGGTTTGAAGATCTCTCTCTAAGCAAGAGTTTTAAAGAAATTGATTCAAGCGATTTGAAGGAGTTTAAAAACAAGCTTTTGGTAACTAGTAGCAAAAATGGTGGCAACCTAAGCCTATCAACAATCGAACATACCCTAAAGCCGCTGCAAAGATTTTTTAAATGGCTCAAGAAAGAAGATGGTTACAAGAAAAAACTTAAATCATTGGATCTAAGGTTTCTTGATTTGAAGCGTGAGGATAGGCAAAAAATTCATACTAGGCCAAAGATAAAGGAGTACTACAGCATTGACCAAGTGGCACTAGCTCTCAACTTCAATCCCAAGAATGATGTCGAAATGCGCGATAGGGCAATTGTTGCAACACTCGCCTGCACAGCAATGAGACACGAGTCTCTTATAACTGTTAAAATCAAGCATGTTAACCTTGTGCAAGAGGCTATAATCCAAGATCCAAGCACCATGAAAACAAAAAATAGCACATGGATCAATACAAAAATTCTACCAATAGATAACCGCATATCTCAAATCGTGATCAATTGGGTCAAGTATCTTAAAGAAGATCTTTATTTTAGTGATGAGGATCCATTATTTCCCAAAGAGTTGTTGTTGCACGATGAGCACAATCAATTTGTTGGTGGTGTAGCTCTTTCTAGAGAGCATATCACAAGCAAGAGTCCGATACCAAAAATAATAAAACGTATTTTTGAGAGAGTGGGCCTAAAATATCACAATCCCCATAGTTTTAGAGACATGCTGGCAGTGTATGTTATTGCTAATTATGGAACCCAAGAGGCGGTTGCGCTCAGCATGAATTTTGGGCATAAGAATTTAGCAACTCTTGTTAACAATTACTACATCCCAACGCCAAATCAGCAGTTTGATATTTTGTCAAAAGTTGGTCAGCCGAAAAAGAATGAGAGAGGGGTGAGTAATGAGCAAATTCTTGAATTTCTAAAGACGCAGATAAAGCAAACCGATACTGCTTCTTTAAAATAAAGCTGATAAAAAATTTCTCCCACTTAGAGTTTTTGCAAAATTAATGCGCAAATAAAAATTTAAATGAGCGATATCAATAAAGTAAAAAACGACCTGTGGGAAGCCGCTAATAAACTGCGTGCTGAATCAAATTTAAAGACAGCAGAATTTTCAGTTCCGGTGTTGGGATTGATATTTTTGCGTTACGCCGATTTTAAATTCAGTGAAGCAAAACAAAAATTTGATACTGAGCTAAAAAATTTATCCGAGCGACGTCGCGCCTCTTTTAGTGAGCTAAGCTGGTTTCACGATAAGGGTGTTTTATACCTCAAAGAAGAGGCTCGTTTCTCATGCCTTTTAAACCTTCCAGAAAGTGAAGATCTTGGCAAAAAGCTGCAAGATGCAATGAGCTCTATTGAGCATGACAACCCCTCATTAAAAGATGTTCTGCCAAAAAATTTTGGTCGCATTGAAAAAAAGTTGCTTTTCGCTCTGATGAAAATTTTCTCTAAAATGAAAATTGAGGATGTGGAGGGCGATGCTTTCGGTAAAATTTACGAATATTTTTTAGGCAAGTTTGCTAGCTCTGAAGGGCAGCGTGGCGGTGAGTTCTTTACTCCAACCTCAATCGTGCGTCTAATTGTTGAAGTACTAAAGCCAATCAATGGCAGTTTGTTCGATCCAGCCTGCGGAAGTGGCGGCATGTTCGTGCAATCTGCTGAATTCATTAAGCGCCGTCACGAAATTCCCAATGACAAAATCTCAATTCACGGACAAGAAAAAACTGAAGAAACCGTAAAGCTTTGTAAAATGAACCTCGCTGTTCATGGGCTTGAGGGCGACATCAAGCTGGGCAATACTTTCTACGACGATGAGCATAAAAGCGTCGGTAAGTTCGACTTCGTCATGGCGAATCCACCTTTCAACGTCAGTGGTGTTGATAAAGAGCGCATCAAGGGTGACAAACGCTACTGCCTTGGTATTCCAAAGGTCGACAACGCCAACTACTTGTGGATTCAAGACTTCTACACATCTCTCAATGAAAACGGCAGAGCTGGCTTCGTCATGGCAAACTCAGCGTCTGACGCCAGACAATCTGAGCAAGATATTCGTGCCAAAATCGTGCAAGCCGGCGCGGTTGATGTGATGATTTCGGTTGGATCAAACTTTTTCCACAATGTCACGTTGCCTTGCACCCTGTGGTTCTTCGACAAAGGTAAAATTAAAACTGAACGCAAAAACAAAACTCTCTTTTTAGACGTACGCGAAATCTACAACCAGATTGATCGTGCTCATCGCGAATTTACCGAAAGTCAAATTGAACATGTGGCAAACATCGTAAAACTTTATCGCGGCGATGAACCAACTTTTGAATTCTGCGACAAAAAAGCCTTCGAGGCACAATTTCCAAAGCTAAAATACCGAGACATTGCCGGACTCTGCAAAGTTGCAACCATCGAAGAAATTGAAGCGCAAAATTATAGCCTAAATGCTGGTCGTTACGTTGGAACGGCTGATGCTGTCGCGCAGGATTACATTTTTGAAGAGCGCTTAAAAGAGCTAAATGACGAGCTTTCAAAACTAAATTCTGAAAGCCGAGATTTAGAAACCAAAATCACCTACAACATCAACCAACTTTTAAAAAATTTATGAGAGAAGAAATTAATTTAGAAAATTTGGAAAAGTCGCTAAAGACACTGGTCGATGGCTTTGCTAAATTTGAAAAAGAGCGTGACCCAGAATTAAAAATTCTGCTTGAAGATGGCTGTATTCAAAGGTTTGAGTATGTTTGGGAAGTGGCTTGGAAAAGCATGAAAAAATTTCTTAAGAAAGAATATGGCAAGTCTGATGCAGAGCTAAAAATGGAACATATTTTCCGCTTAATGGCTGGTTATGGTTTTACTAAAAATTGGGAAAATTGGAAAAATTACTGCGACAAAAGAAACGATTCTAGCCATGAATACAGCTTGGAAAAGTCGCGAGAAATCATCAAAATCATTCCAAGTTTTATTGAGGATGCCACCACTCTTTTAGAAAATCTTAGGGTGGAATTGGGAAACAAAAAATGATCGTTGGAATTAGCAAAGCTCAAGAAAAAATAATCAGCAAAATCTTAAAACCTTACCTAGACGAATTTGCGTTTTTCTATTACGGATCAAGGGTTAAGGGTGGCTTTGAAGCAACTTCTGATTTGGATATTTTGATCAAAGGCAAAGACAAAATGTCTAGAGAAGCTCTTGAGAAAATCAAAGAAAAATTCGACCAAAGTCTTCTGCCGTTTATCGTTAATTTGAGTGATTATTTTAGCGTTGATCAGAAATTTTATGAGGGGATTAAGGGTGATTTGGAGATGGTTGGTGGTGATGCGGGGATGAGTGGGATGGAGAAGGTGTTTTACGAAAAAGATCAAATCGTTAAAAGTGTATCATGGGATATTAAGCCAATATCATCGTTGTGTGTTTTGGCTATTGATTGTGTCAACAAGACAGCTCCTGTCGTTGGTTACAAAACGCCTTACAAAATGCTAAGAACAACAAATGTAAAAAGCGGTTTTATAGATTTTGAAACAGTAAGGTATGTTGAGAAAGATGTTTTTGAAAAGTGGACAAGACGCTCCAAGCCTAGATTTGGAGATGTGATTTTTACACGAGAAGCCCCAGTTGGTGAAGTGGGTAGATTCACGTCAAAAGAGGAAAATTTTTTCCTTGGGCAGAGGTTATTTCATTACCGACCAGATCCTAAATTATTAGATTGGAACTATTTAGCCTACGTTTTACAGGGGAGCCTTATTCAAGGCTGGGTTAATGGAATTGCGTTCGGCGCCACAGTGTCTCACATCAAAGTAGAAGATGCCGAAAACTTGGAAATTCCTGTGCCAACATTAGCAATTCAAAAAAAGATAGGGGGCGTACTTTCGTCTTATGATGACTTGATTGAGAACAACAATCGCCGCATCAAGATTTTAGAGGATATGGCGCAGAAGCTTTACAAGGAGTGGTTTGTCGATTTCAAATTTCCCAACCACCAAAACACCAAATTCATCGACTCCGCACTCGGCAAAATTCCTCAGGGGTGGGAGGTGAAGCCATTGTTTGGGTTGGCTAAGGTGAGTTATGGTAAGAATCTTCCTACAAAAGAATTGGCTGAGAATGGATCTTATCCAGTTTATGGAGCGGCAAAAATTATCGGGCGCTACACGGAATATAATCGTGAACCGCGAACTATTATTTGCGGCTGTCGAGGCAGTGTAGGGGAAATGCAGATTACTCTCCCTCGGTGCTTTGTGACCAACAACTCCTTCACCTTCGACCCAACACATCAAGACAATTTTTTATGGCTCTTTCACGCCTTGAAGGAGAGAGGACTTCATGATGTTATTGGCGGAGCAGCCCAACCACAAATCACGCTTGAAGGTATTTCTTCGGTTGCGCTCACGACCCCACCATTGCCAATTCGTACACGCTACCAACAAACTGTGTCGACAATTTTTGAGCAAGTTTGGACACTCGAGGGACAAAACCAAACCCTCCGCCAAACCCGCGACCTCCTTCTACCACGCCTCATCTCCGGCGAATTATCTGTTGAAAATTTAGAGGTAAAAATCTGATGGCGAATCATGAATTTTCAGAAAGCGCACTTGAGTTAGAGGCTCTCAAAAAAATCTCTGAGTCGGGTTATGAAACCTTGGATGCCTTTGCTGAAAGCTTTGGTGCTGATGGAAGTTTGGGTCGCAAAACTTCGGAAGAGGTGGTTTTGCCATCGCGTTTAAAAGCTGCTCTAAAAAAACTAAATCCAACTTTACCAAACGAAGCGATCGACAATGCTTTTTATGCGCTTCGCGAAGGTAAGTCAGCACTTTCCTTGGTGAGGGCTAATCAAGATTTTTATCAGCTGATTAAGGATGGAGTTTTGGTTAGTTTTAAAGACGAAAATGGCAGCGAGAAATCAGAGATGGTAAAGGTGATCGATTTTTGCGAGTGGAAAGAAAATGATTTTTTGGCAGTTAGGCAATTCAAGGTTTCTGGCGAAATTTATAATCGTCGCACAGATTTGGTGCTGTTTGTAAATGGTTTGCCGCTTGTTTTGATTGAGCTAAAAGCTGCTCACAAAAATTTGATCAAAGGATTTTCTGACAACATCACTGATTACAAAACAAACATTCCACAGCTTTTTTGGCACAATGCTTTGATTGTGGTTTCAAATGGTAGCGAAACAAAAATTGGCTCAATCACTTCTAACTGGGAGCATTTTTCTGAGTGGAAAAAAATAAACTCCGAAGGCGAAAAAGGTGTGATCTCGCTTGATACAGTGATCAAAGGGGTTTTTGAAAAATCTAAATTGCTCGACATCGTTGAAAACTTTGTTCTGTTCATGGTGGTTGCGGGCGGAACCGCAAAAATCATTGCCAAAAATCACCAATATCTAGGCGTGAATAATGCCATTGAGTCAGTGAAACACAGAAAAGAACTTGATGGTAAGTTGGGTGTTTTTTGGCACACGCAAGGAAGTGGTAAAAGTTTCTCGATGGTTTTTTTTACGCAAAAAATTCTGCACAAACTGCAAGGCAATTGGACTTTTTTGATTGTCACAGACCGTGAAGATTTGGATGATCAGATTTATAAAAATTTTGTTAATTCTGGCGCGGTTACAGAAAAAGAGGTTAGAGCTACTAGCAGGGCTGGTTTGAAGAAATTATTGTCAGAAGATCATCGTAACATTTTTACCATGATTCAGAAGTTTGGTACCGAAACTAAGGGCGAATCTTTTGAAGAAATATCGAGTCGCAGCGACATCATCGTAATCACTGACGAGGCTCACAGAAGCCAATACAATGTGCTTGCGATGAACATGCGCAAAGCTTTACCCAACGCCTCGTTCTTAGCCTTCACTGGCACTCCATTGATGGGTGACGAAAAAACCAAAGAAGTTTTTGGTGATTATGTTAGCAGATACGATTTCAAGCAGTCGGTTGAAGATGGTGCGACGGTAAAGTTATTTTACGAAAATCGCATTCCTGAGTTGCAGATTGTAAACCAAAGGCTTGATGAGGATTTAAAAGAGATTGTTGAGGAAGCTGATTTGTCTGATGAGAGCGAAGAAAGATTCAAAAAAACTTACATCAAAACTTACCAACTCATTACGCGAGATGATCGGCTTGAAAAAATAGCTGTGGATGTTGTCGATCACTTCATGAGTCGAGGATTCATGGGCAAGGCGATGTATATTGCGATTGATAAGGCGACAGCGGTTGTCATGTATGACAAGGTGCAAAAGTATTGGAGGCTTTATTTAGAAAATCTTCAAAGCCAGCTTCTGGCATGTCATGAAGGCCACAAACAAGTGATTGCTGACAAGATCAAGTACATGCAAGAAACTGACATGGCGGTTGTGGTGTCGTCAGCACAAAATGAAATTGATGCTCTGAAACCTCACAGAAAGCGGATGAGTGGCAGCGAGGATTTAGCTGAAAAATTTAAAAATACCGACGATAAGCTGAGATTAGTTTTTGTTTGCGCCATGTGGATTACTGGCTTCGACGCGCCAAGCGTATCAACTTTGTATCTCGACAAGATTCTTAAAAATCATACCCTGATGCAAACAATGGCACGCGCCAATAGGGTTTGGAAAGACAAACCAGATGGCATCATTGTTGATTATATCGGTATTTTTCAGCATTTACAGAAAGCTTTAGCAACTTATGGTCTGGCTAAAATCGATGAATTTGGCAATGAAGATAGTCCAATTGAAGACAAGAGTGAGTTGGTGGCAATGCTCGATAAATCGGCTTTAGAAATGGATACGTTTCTAAAAAAAAGAGGCGTTAGCTGTGAAGATCTTTTTGAAGAAAAAGATGCCTTTCAGAGAGTGAAGTTAGTGGATGACGCAGTTGAAAGAATTGTTGAGAGTGAAAAATCAAAAGAAGATTTCTTTAATTTTGCAGGAAGGCTGCAAGCCTTACTAAAAGCGGTTTTGCCAGATGTAGAAGCTGAGAAATATCTGAAGCAAACATTGGCTATCTCAATCATCGCAGCAAAGGTGCGAGAAATTTCTGCGCCACTTACTCCAGAAGAAAAAGAAATCGAAAAGAGAAAAATTTCAGCACTATCGGAAAGAGTTTCTGCGCTACTTGACGAATCAATTGCAGTTGATGGTTATGAAATAAAAGACTCTAAGCCACTCGACCTTAGCCAAGTTGATTTTGAAGAGCTGAAGGCGCGTTTTTCTAGTAGTGACAAGAAAAAGACAAATTTGGAAAGACTCAAATCTTCGGTTAAAAGAAAAATTGAAGAACTGCTGAAAATGAATTTTTCCCGAGAGTCTTATTTGACAGAATTTGAAGAGCTGGTTGCTCACTACAATTCTGGAGACATTGATGCAGAAAAGTTTTTCTTGGAGTTGGTAAAGCTTTCCCGCGACTTGAAAGAAGAAGAAGCGCGCCACATCAAAGAAAATCTAAGTGAAGAAGAATTGGTTATTTTCGACATCCTTACAAAGCCAGAGCCAAAGCTTGAAAAAAGTGAAATAGAGGCAGTTAAGAAAGTCGCAAAAGAGCTGCTAGAGAAGCTTAAAAAAGAAAAGTTGGTAATTGATTGGCGCAAGAAGCAATCGGCTAGGGCAAAGGTCTCCAATGCAATTCATGAGCTTTGTGGTGATAAATTGCCTGACTCCTACGATACAAAAATTTTTCAACAAAAGTGTAATTTGATCTATCTGCATTTTTACGATAACTATCCAAATTCTGAACGCAGGCTAAGTTACTAATTTTATTTTCTTTATGAGCCGATGGTTATTGGACAGACTTTATGCCGAAAAAGACCAACCCACTGCACGCTTTGCATTTAACGGAACGGTAAATTGGATGAGAGCCTTGTCTTTCATAGTTGAATCGAGTGATTTCTCTGATGAGACAATCAAATCTCACTATTCAGGAGTGAGTAAGAGGAGCGCTAATCCAAGTGCTGATACAGACGCTTTTGAAAGCCTCTTAATGTCCCTACAGTACGTCGCAGGCATTGCCGCCATGAATGGATCAACAAACAAATCTTACAGCTTCGTGAGATTGGCAATAATTTCTTGGTATTATTCAATTTATAACGCCTCAAGCGCCATGATATCAGCTTATGATGGCACAAAACAGGAAGCGCACAAAAAAACTTCTAAAGTGTGGCATAACATGGTGGTCGCAAACTTAGTTATGTCGCCTTTTAATCTTCGTATTGATGACTTGAGGACGAAAGAAGTAGAGGTGGCAGTTTGCGATATTCGAAGCAAAAATGAGGCTCAGGGAGATTTAAGCAGACCAGCCAAATCTAAAGAAGAGGCTTTTGGCGCTATGTGCTCATATTTAATCGGTACAGCAAGATATGAACAGGAGAGTGCAGAAGAATGGGTAAAGGATCAGAAAGTTTTCAAAGATTTAGGGGTTAAAGATTTTCGTACAGCAAAAGCTCGAGAGTTAAAAAATGATCGACTTCAAAAGGAGAAAATTAATTTTCTAACGCAGGCAATTAGATATCGAGGCAAGGCAAACTACAGGGACTCTATCTATCTCGCCTACGGGGATAATATGGAAGAGCGTATAGAAACTTTTATTAATGATTTAGAAAGAGTCTCCAGTAAATTTTTGCGGATGGCTTCGTATTATGTTTCGCGAAGGGTTGAGAGAGGTACATGGTCAGAATTCGTAAGTGACTTGGATCAAAATACTCGGTTCTCGATAGGTAAAGACATCATACATTTTTAGTAAAATCAGTTTCTGCTTTTTTGCCGCGCATCATTTGAATAGCTCCATTCATTGATGTTCTGATTGGATCAAGGCTAAGTCTGGCATAAACGGCTGTTGATTTAGGGCTTTTGTGATTGAGGGTTCTCCCAATGATGTACTGACTTGCACCAGTGTGAGCTAACCAACTCCCAAGAGTCCTTCGTAAATCGTGAAAGCGAACGTCTGCAATGCCAATTGGAAGCTCTATCCCATCTTTTTTGGCTTGTTTTTTAATGGCATCGTAAAGTTCTGCACCTGAGGAAACCAGAGTAGTTGCTTTGGCTTTTTTAATGGTTTCCTGTAGGCTCGCATTGGTGAGCCAAATTTTACATGTCGCACTTTGCAAAACCTTTTTCCACACCTTCTTTGGTTCTTCTAAATGTCCAGATGCGCTAGTTTTGCTTGGAAAAACCCATTTGTTGGTTTTGTTTTTGAAGTGAGCTTTAAGAATAATGATGGCCTCATCAACCAAAGGAATTAGCTGTGGAGTGTCATTTTTGGTTTCAGGAATATACCAGCTTTTATCTGTAAAATTGACGTGCTGCCACTCCATGGAAAGGATGTTTGATTTACGAGCGCCAGTTAAAAGTGCGATCCAGATAAAATCTTTTATTGTGTCGTGATTTACTTCATTAAGTGCTTCAAAGAACTTCGGCATTTCTTCGGAAGTTAAATATCTATCGCGAGATTTCTGCTTATGCTTTTTGATGCCAGCAGTAGGATTACTTCCTTCCCAACCCCATTCGATGGCTTTGTTGAATACTGCTCTTAGTCTATCAAGAAAGCGGTTAGCGCCGCCCTTGCCGGTGTTTTTAGTTAGGTTGTTGAATAGCTTATTGATGTCGTCGCGAGTTATGTTTGAGATTTTTACTTTGTAAAAGTGAGTCGCCTTTCTGTCCATTTCAGCAATATCATCTTTCCAGCTTTTAGTATTGTGCCTTGCGTACTCCTCGATGTACTTGTCGAAAAGTTGCTTAAAGGTCATCTCATTGGAGAGTTTATTTTTATCCTCCGCTGGGTTCCCACCCTTCGCAATCTGGTTTTTAAGCTCTGTTGCTTTGTCTCTCGCTTCACCAACTGACAAGTCTGGAAACGCTCCTATCTTGATCCGATATGGCTTGCCTTGTATTTTCTTATAGAAATAAAAAATCTTACTGCCACCGTAGGAGCTTATTAAAATAAGCCCTTTCTCTTTCGTGTCCTTGTAAATGAGTCTATTTACCTTGGGAGGCGTTATTTTTAGAAGCTTATCTTGGGTGAAGTTGAACGTCAGTTCTGATGTCATGCTATGCTACTTATATGCTACCATTTAGAGTAAAAATAATGACTCTCGAGAAAGATTCATTAAGCATATGAATAAAGCAGAGCCTTACAAAATCAAGCTTTGTAAATCACAAATAAGATTTATTAAAATTGGTTAAAGTAAGGAACTTAGCGTTGACATCGTAGAGGTCGGAAGTTCGAGTCTTCTATCACCCACCAAATTCTCCACTTTTTCCCCGCCAATAATCGAGATTCAAAATGAAGTCTGAACTTTCATCTCTCTCATCTCTTCCATCTCTTGAACAACAAACTCTAAGTGAAACAGCGCGAAAAGAAGCCATGCAATTAGGGGATGACTTAATGGCATTGATTGATAGGCAAGAAGAGCGGCAAAATAATCCAACGCAGGCAATTGATCAGGAAGATCGTACCGCAAATGTTTTGCATGATGTCGTTGAAGAAATTGAGGAAGATCTTGAAGAAATTAATGAAGATCTAGAAGAGTTATTTGGCAGGTCACCTCAATCTAAACTTTCACAACGGCAAAGCGATGTTTTGCAACAAATCGATCCAGACTTGCAGATAGATCTTGGGTTCGGGGAAGATCTTGTCGCTAAGTTAGAATCTGATCCAGCTAAGGCCAAGACGGCATTTGAAAATATCTCAGCGCTTCTTAAAGATGACACGCAAGACAGTGAAAAAAAGCAATCAGCAATAGGTGCGATTTGCAATGAAACTCACGATTCAACGCTGCAAATTTTTGCTAATATTTCCAAAGAGATTATTGCTCTAAAAGATGGTGGAAAAATCAGTGCAGAGGAAGAGCGGCAGGCTATACAAAAACTAACAGAACAATTCGCATTTTTAGGTGATGGTAAGGAGCGCAATGCAGCAGAGTCAGTGGAGCTTGCATTAATTAATGCAGAAGAATTTTCTGAAGATGGGGTGATATTAGGCGCAGTGGACAAAGGTTTTCTCGATACGCTGAATTCGATCAAAGAAAAGAATCAGCTAGAGTATGATCCAAGTGAATTAGAGGAAGAAGATTATAAGGATGATTTTGAAGAGGAAGATGAAGTAGAGCAGGATAAGATAGAACAAGATGAAGTAGAGCAAGATGAAGTAGAGCAAGACGATCCAGAGGAGGAATCTGAAGAAGAGAAGGCATTAAAAAAGAAAAAAGCTCAAGCGCTACAAAGCAGTGATACGAAAGAGCCAGAAGGTCCCGAGAAAGATCAGAAAAAGAAAAGAGGCATTTCTTACAAAGACGCTGAGGAAATGGCAAAAGTTGCAGCAAAGCCAGCTTTGAGACTGGGTATAGCTTTGGCTCTGGCATTTGCAGTTCCTGGTGTTGGTGTTGTGCTTGCTGCAGGATTTCTTTTGGCTACTAGTTCAAAGGAAGAAGAGAAGCAGAATGAAAAAAAACCAGAAGATCGTCCTCTAGAAAATGAAGCCGATAAGTATTTGGAAGGGCGCGAAAAGATGAGAGAGCAGATTGAAAAAGGTGGACCAGATACTGAGGTGAAAAAAGTAACGCATGGAGTTGAGTTGGAGCAGCAGGCAGCTTTGGGTGAAATGGCGAGCACATTAAAGACGGCAAGTAGTTCTTTGAAGAGAGTTGACGGTCCAACGCAAGAACAGAAAAAAGTTGTAGCTCAAGTTCCATCCCAATTTGATGAGAAAACTTTAAAAGATGCGAGAATTGCGGTAAGTGGTTTAGATCCGAATAATCTTGAGAGCTCTAGTTCTCATGCAAATGCCCCTGTGACTTCTGTCAAAAAGACTGGGCCAATAACACTCTAATAAAAAAGGAGAGGTTTTTACTCCTCTCCTTGAAAAATTAATGCTCGTCTAATTTCAGCGCCGCTAAAAACGCACTTTGCGGAATTTCTACATTACCGATTTCGCGCATTTTTTTCTTACCTTTTTTCTGTTTGTCTAAAAGTTTTCTCTTACGCGAGATGTCGCCGCCGTAGCATTTGGCAGTTACGTCTTTGCGCATTGCGGTGACGGTTTCGCGCGCCACGATTTTGCCGCCGATGGTGGCTTGAATCGCAATGTTGAACATTTGTTTTGGAATTAAATCTTTGAGCTTAGCGCAAATGGCGCGGCCGCGGCCTTCGGCGCGAACTTTGTGGGTGATAAATGAAAGCGCGTCAACCGGCTCACCGTTAACCATGATGGTAAGTTTCACCAATTGGCTTTCTTCGTAGCCATCCATTTGCCAATCGAAACTAGCATAGCCGCGCGAGCAAGATTTCAAGCGGTCGTAGAAGTCATAAACAATTTCGTTAAGCGGCAGGCGATAAACCAACATGGCGCGGTCGCCGACATAGCTTAACTCTTTTTGAATGCCGCGTTTTTGGGTGCAAAGATCTAGAACTGAACCGAGATATTCATCTGGCGTCATGATTGTGGCCTTAATCCACGGCTCTTCCATTTTATCAATTTTCATCACATCCGGCATTTCGGCTGGGCTGTGAACGTAAAGCAAATCTTTCTCTTTTTCTTCCTGCGACAAGTTGCGGGTGCGCATGCTGTAAACTTTGTAAATCACCGATGGTGCGGTGGTGATTAGGTCTAAATCAAATTCGCGCTCCAAACGTTCTTGGATAATTTCCAAATGCAAAAGGCCTAAGAAACCGCAGCGAAAGCCGTGTCCCAAAGCTGTTGAGGTTTCAGCTTCATATTCAAAACTGGCATCGTTTAAGTGCAGTTTGCCGAGTGCGTCGCGGAATTTTTCAAAATCAGAAGCGTCGATTGGATAAACGCCGCAGAAAACCACCGGTTGGTTTTGTTTGAAACCCGGTAGCAAAGTTGCGGTGTCGTTGGTTGACAAAACGATGGTGTCGCCGACTTTACAATCTGCAACTTGCTTGATTTGAGCGTTTAAAAAGCCGACTTCACCAGCTTTTAAATCATCGCAGAAAACTTTTTTCGGGGTGAAAAATCCAACAGAATCAACTTGATAAACCGCATTTGCCGCCATCATTTTTATTTTTTGACCCTTCTTAATCGAGCCATTAATGACGCGCACCAAAACGATTACGCCAAGATAAGGATCATACCAACTATCAATCAAAAGTGCTTTGAAATCGCCGTTTAAATCGCCTTTTGGGGCCGGAAGTTTTTTGACAATTGCCTCAAGTGTATCATGAATTCCAACGCCGGTTTTAGCTGAAACTAAAATTGCTTCCGAGGTGTCGATGCCAATTACTTCTTCAATTTGTTTTTTAACGCTTTCTGGGTCAGAAGCGGGAAGGTCGATTTTATTTAGAACCGGAACGATTTCGTGATTGTTGTCGATTGCCTGATAAACGTTGGCCAAAGTTTGCGCTTCCACGCCTTGAGTTGAATCAACTACTAAAATTGAACCTTCGCAAGCCGCCAAACATCTGCTTACTTCGTAACCAAAATCAACGTGGCCGGGCGTATCCATCAAATTCAACATGTAAGTAATTCCATCATCGGCTTTGTAAGCAAGGCGCACGGTTTGGGCTTTAATCGTGATGCCGCGCTCTTTTTCAATATCCATTGAATCAAGAATTTGCGCTGACATTTCGCGCGCTTCAATAGCGCCGCATTCTTGAATTAAACGATCAGAAAGAGTCGATTTACCGTGGTCAATATGAGCGACAATCGAGAAGTTACGGATGTGGGAGAGAGAGGTCATTATTTTTAAATTAATTTTTCTGGTTTGGAATTTTTCTTAAGTCGCTTCGCAACTTCTTTGATATTTGATGGTGTTGGTAGTTTTTCAGGCATGGTTCCGCCAAGTTCAGCGATGGTTTTGCGAACTTTTTTACCAATTTCTAAATGAGTTTTATTCGACTCATTTTGTCCAAAAATATTTTCACGTTTGAGCTTTGCCTCAGCTTGCGTGGCCCGAAATAAATTTGCAGCTAATTCTTCACTGCCCATATGATCTAAGATCGTTTCTTTAGGTTTTAGTTTTTTCTTCTGATGAATTTCTTTTTGGCGTAACCCGCCATACAAACCCATGTAGCCAAAATCTTGGAAAGTAGCGTAATTCGTAACTCCAGCAGCTTTTGCAGTGCTTGCCAATTTTTTATTATGTTCCTTCAACTCCTCGCGTAAGTAGACGCGGTTGCGATCTTCAATTAACTGATCACTCAGCTCTTGCTTTCTCGTCTGAATCGCAAAATAGGTCTGAGCCTGCGCTATCTCTTCTTTGCGGGGATCACTATTTTGTGCAATTAAGTAACAAGCATAACGAGACAAATTATAATCATCGACGTTTCGCCCTACTCCCAAGCCTATCGCCACCATTTCGCTGGCGCGGGCGAAATGGAGCGGAACCTCTTGTTTACTGCCTTGGCACGCTATCTTAGCTCGCTCAATTACTGGTAAAAACTTGCTATACTCGCTGTAACCAAGAAGTTTGAAAAAGTCGCGCGCGCTCCAGTACTCTTGGTTGTGTTTGTTAATTTTTTTGATTTTTTCGAAGATATTTTTGCTCATTTTCATGTGGTGTGATTTTTGGTTTAAGAATTAAGAATCGAGAGTTTAAGGTGACGCTCTCGCATAAAATTTTTATCCCCTAAAAATTAATTCTAAATTTAATTTTCTTCACGAAATGTCTAACCACAAACTTCAGCCCGTTCGCGGCACTAAGGACTTATTTGGCGACGAGATTAAAATTTTTAATCACATCGTTTCAGTGGCCCGAAAAAAGAGCGAATCTTTTGGTTTTGAAGAATTGCAAACACCAATTTTTGAATTTAGCGAAGTCTTCGAACGCAATCTGGGCGAGGCTTCAGACATTGTAACAAAAGAAGTTTATAAGTTTCCTGATCGTGGCGACAACATGTTAACTCTGCGTCCAGAGTTCACCGCTGGCGTGGTTCGCGCTTTAATTTCTAACGGCGAATTGCAGCAAGTTTTGCCGAAAAAGTTTTTTTCTTTCGGACCAATTTTTCGTTACGATCGTCCGCAAAAAGGTCGTCAGCGTCAATTTCACCAAATTAATTTTGAAGTTTTTGGCGAAGATAATTTTTTCTGCGACGTTGAATCAATCATGCTTGCAGCCTCGGTTTTGAAGGGTTTGGGAGTTTTGGATCAAACGGTTTTGGAAATAAATTCTTTGGGCTGCCCGCAAACCAAAGCTAATTACGAAGAAGCTTTAACCGCTTATTTCACCAAATTTAAAAATGATTTATCGCGCGATTCACAAGTGCGTTTAGAAAAAAATCCACTGCGCATCCTTGATTCTAAAGAGTCGCAAGACATTGAGCTGCTTGCTGACGCGCCGGAAATTTCGAAGTTTTTCTCTGCAGAAGCAAAATCTCGTTTTGATTCTGTCTTAAATTTGCTAACAAAATTCGGCATCAAATACCGCGTCAATCAACGTTTGGTGCGTGGTTTAGATTATTACACTTCAACTGTTTTCGAATTTGTAATGAGCCACGAAGGCGCACAAAACACGGTTTTAGCGGGTGGACGTTACGATAATTTAGTTGAAAAAATGAGTGGCAAAAAAGTGCCGGCATTTGGTTTTGCTGCGGGCGTTGAGCGTTTGATGCTTTTGGCAAAATTAGATTTACCTAAAACTCGTCCAATTGCGGTTAATTACATTTCTGAAAAAGAAAAAACTTACGCTTTTGAAGCGGCGCAAAAACTGCGTTGTGCCGGCTTTGCCGTTGAATTTGTTTTGGATGGAAATTTCAAAAAACAAATGAAACGCGCTTCACAAAATAATTCACGTTTTGTGGTAATTGCTGGTGAAGATGAAATGAAAAACGGTGAGGTTTCGGTGAAAGATTTTGACAATTCTACCGAGCAGAAAGTAAAACAGGAATTATTAGTTCATTATCTTGAGGGTAAGGATCGTAGTTAGGCTAATTTAATTAGTTTTGAGGTCAGGTGATGTTGAAAACTAAACAGAAAAAAAAATCTTTTGGCGCTTTTAGTCTAATTGAGCTTTCTGCCGCAATGTTAATCATTGGCATTTTAATTGCTGGGGTATTTGTGGGCACGAGAATGGTAGCCAAATCTCGCTTAATTGCTGCAGAAGCAATAGCTAAATCTTCACCGATTGTTGGAATAAAAGAAACAGCTCTTTGGCTAGAAACTAGTTTATCTGGAAGTATTGATAGTAGTCAGGCCAATGATGGAGAGGCTCTGACAGCTTGGTATGATAAAAGCGCTTCAGGGGTGAAGCCAACAGTAGTTGCGGTTGGAACAGGTCCAACTTACGCCAATACAATTAATTATGTTCACGCTGTAAAGTTTTCAGGAAGCAGCGCTAACTATTTGCAAGTGGTTGATGCCTCTTTTTTAAACGGCACTGATTACACCATTATGGTTTTGGAGAAGAGGCAAAGTAACTCATCCAATAATTATTTCATTGGAGAGAATCCAAGTGGAACAGCGAATCAAAATCTAGCTTTAGGATATAGCGCCGACTCAAGTTTGATACATTCTCAAGGCTCAGGAAATTCTACAACAGCGACGGTAAGTTCTTACGCAACTTCAACTGATAAAGCTCGTCAATTCACTTTTGTTCACAGCGCAACTAACGGTAACTCAACTTACATTAATGGAATTTTGGCTGCGCAAGATGCAACTAAGACGGCGCATTTAAGTGGAATTACGACTTTATCGATTGGTAAAGGTTACGCGGGAGAAATTGGTGAAATTGCGATATTTACTAAAGCTTTAAATAGCACTGATAGGCAATTAGTTGAAAATTATGCCGGCAGTAAGTGGACCAGATCAATCAATCGCGGCTCAGTTCCAAATGGCTCATGTATTGGATATACTGTTACTGATACAGGGTGTGACTTATCTTCTTCTCCATGTTCGATTAATGTTGCCGGATTAGTTGCATCAGTTTCTCCGACTGCAAGTTCAACTTCAATTTCTTGTAACCAAGCTAACTATTCTGGATCAGTTAATTATACCTGTATCAGTGGCGCTGCATCGGTAACAGGAAGTTGTGCCGCCGCAACTCCTTGCTCAGTTACGCCAACTGGAGTTTCAGCAGCAATTAACGCCGCTAGTGGTGCAACCGGAAGTGCGACGTGTGATGTGGCTAACTACACTGGAACTGCTGCATTTACCTGTAATAACGGAACTCCTACCTATACGTCACAATGTAGCTGCATCACTGGATATTATGATAATGGTAGTGGTTGTGTTGCAATTACTTGCACGGCCTCTGCTGCAACAGGCTATAGTGCTAAATCAGGGCTTGCTTATGCAGCTTCTGGAAGCGGCAGCTTTAGCTGTGATAGCAGCGGCTATTCTGGAACAATAAATTATACTTGTACTGCCGCAGGTCCGATCACGATTACTGGTGGAACTTGCGTGCTTCAACAATGTGCGGTTTCGGTTATTGGAGTTACTAGCTCAACACCAGTTAATAACGGCAGTGGTACTTTAACTTGCAATACGGCGGCAAATTTTAGTGGCACTTTCCCTTACACCTGCACTGGCACAACAGCTATTACCGGACATTGTAATTGTAATAGTGCTGGTGGTTACTATTATGATTCAGGGTCTTCAAGCTGTAAGCAAAACCTGACTTGCACCGGAGGAGACACAGTTTCAACAGCATTGGTTTCAGGTAGAAAAGTTCACATTTTTACATCTAGCGGAACTTTTGCTTGCAGTAGTGGTGATACAACTACTGATCTGTCTTATCTTGGTGTTGGCGGCGGCGGCGGTGCCTCCTATGGTAAATATAACAATACCAAAAGAAGAGGCGGTGGTGGAGGCGGCGGTGGTCAAGTGCGTTATGTGACTGGAGCAACTTTAGCTGCGGGTAATTCTATTTCGGTAACGATTGGTGCGGGTGGTGTTACTGGTGGTGGTACTGGTGTTAGTAGCAGTATTTCAGGTTCAATAGCTGCTACATTTACTGGTGGTGGAGGAGGTGCTAATACAGCAGATAATAATGGTAATGGAGGCGGTGGTGGTGCTGGTACCGCTGGTACTGATGGCGGTAGTAGTGGAGGCGGCGGTGGTGCTGGTGGTGTTGGTGGTGCTGGTGGTGCTGCTGGTGGTGCTGGAGCTTCAGCTGGCTCTAATGGACAGGGTAATAGCTCCACTTTTGATGCCATTAATGGTGGCGCTGGAGGCAGTGCTACTGCTGGTGCAATTAACATTACAGGAACTTCCTTTACTTATGGTGCGGGGGGTGCGGGAGGGGTTTACACGTCATCGACAAACCCAGCTGCTTCTGGCGCCGCAAATACCGGAAAAGGTGGTGCAGGTGGAGGTGGTAGATGCGCCAGTGGTTCTTCCTCTGTACAATGTATAGGTGGTGCTGGTGGATCGGGAATTGTAGTTTTTTCTTATCCTTACAAATAAAAATCAGCTCTTAAATCATAATGTTTAAGCAACTTTTCCAATTCAAAAACTTTGAAAAAAACTTCCGCTTTTTCGCGCCTTTTTCTCTTACCTGTTTTTTAGTTTTTTTAAGCTTAGCAATTCCGGCAATTCTCTATTCGCCAAATGACTACCAACAAGGAAATGCGGTAAGGATAATGTATGTACATGTTCCGGCTGCTTGGATGGCGCTGTTGGTTTACACCTTGATGGCGATATTTAATTTGTCGGGGTTCATCTGGAAAAATCCGTTTTTTTATTTGATCGCAAAATCAATCGCATGGATTGGTTGTGTATTTACTTTTATCACGCTGGTTACGGGCAGCCTCTGGGGCAAGCCGATTTGGGGAGCTTGGTGGGCTTGGGATGCGCGACTTACCTCAATGCTGATTTTATTTTTTCTCTATCTCGGCTACATCATTTTGCTCGACTCTTTTGACGATCGCGAAAAAGGCGAAAAAATCGCTGCGATTATTTCAATCATCGGCTTCGTCAATGTGCCAATCATTAAATTTTCAGTGGAATATTGGAACTCGCTGCATCAGCCAGCAAGCATCATGCGCTCTGGAGGTGTTGCGATTGATCCATTAATGCTCAAGCCGCTTTTATTGATGTTTGGCGTTTATTTTTCTTACTTTGTTTTTCTTTCTTTGCTTCGCGTAAAAACTGAAATTCTTAACAAAAAACTTTCCAACAAATCGTCATCCTTGGCCTGAAAGGCCGAGGATCTCAGGAGTTTAAACTCATGAGATCCTTGGACGCTTTTATCGTCCAAGGATGACGAGTATTTTTTAAAATTATGACATACGTCGTAACCGATAATTGTGTACGTTGTAAATACACTGATTGTGTTTCGGTCTGCCCAGTTGATTGCTTTTACGAAGGCGAAAATATGTTGGTGATTGATCCGGAAGCTTGCATTGATTGCGGCGTTTGCGTTGTTGAATGCCCAGCTGAAGCGATCTTTCCTGAAGCTCCAGATTTGGTTGAATGGGTTGAAATCAATCGCAAATATGCCAAAGAGTGGCCGGTAATTACTAAGCAAAAACAGGCGCCTTCTGACGCTAAGGATTTTGATGGTGTTAAAGATAAGTTCAAAAATCTCTTCGATCCGCGACCTTTTAAAGCTGATTCAACAAAATAAATTTTCAAAAAAAATGACCGAAAATTTTTCTAAAAATAAAGAAGCTCTGCGTCGTTTGCCAAAACCAAAAGCAGTGATTTTTGATTGGGATAATACTTTGGTTGACACTTGGCCGATAATTCAAGGTGCCATTGACAAAACCATGGTGGACATGGGTCACGAGCCTTGGGGTTTGGAGAAAGTTCGCGATAATGTTCACAAATCAATGCGCGAATCTTTTCCAGAAATTTTTGGTAATGACTGGCAAAAAGCTGGCGAGATTTACAAAAATGCTTACCGCTCAACTCATTTGGATCGCATTCAACTTTTGCCCGGAGCCTTAGAAATCATTAGCGCTTTGCAAGAAAAGGGAATTTTACAATTTGTTGTTAGTAATAAAATCGGCGTAACTTTGCGCAAAGAAGCGGCAAAAATTGGAGTTGATCAAAAGTTTTTTGCGCTGATTGGCGCAACTGATGCATCTTACGACAAGCCAAGCAAAGAGCCGGTGGAATTGGCTTTTTTGGGCACTGATTTAGATCCTAAAAAAGATGTGATTTGGTTTGTTGGCGACACCATTGCGGATGTGGAATGTGCTTACAATTCGGGATGTTTGCCGGTTGTATTTGGCCATTCCGAAGACCAAGTTTCGAAAACTATCTCAGCAAAAGTTTTGGCGGAAGGCGGTAGAGGCGAGGGCGCATTGCCGCTTTATTTTGATCACGCTGAGTTGATTGCGTTGTTGTAGTAAAATTTGGTGATTATCTAAATAAAAAACTGTCATCCCTCACTTCGTTGGGGATGACAGTTTTTTTTGATGACGGGTTTTTTTAGGATTTATTCTTATTCTTCATCCAACGATCCAACAGAGCTTCAATCGCTTCACGTTTGATTGGCTTCGAGACAAAATCATCCATTCCGCTTTCTAGACATTTCTTCTTATCAGCCTCGCCAGCATTGGCAGTTAAAGCAAAAATTGGCACCGGATTTTCTGAGCCTCGCTCTTTTTCAATTTCGCGAATTTGTTTAGTGGCTTGGAAGCCGTCCATGATTGGCATTGAGCAATCCATGAAAATAATGTCGTAGCGCAAATGGATGAATTTATTGAGTGCCTCTTGACCATTTTCGGCGAAGTCAATTTCAAAGCCGAAACGTTTTAAAATCATATGCGCCACTTTCACATTCACCTCATTATCTTCGCAAAGAAGAACGCGTAGGCCCTTAGTTTTCAAATGCTCATCAATAACTTTGCCTTTCTCAATTAGTGAGCCTTCTTCTTCGTAATAAGTGATTTTGAAAATGAAAAACAGAGCCAGCATCAAACGATTTTTCTTGATCGGCTTGGTAACGATGCGATCGAATAATTTTAGCGCATCTGACGAAATTTTTAATTTTGCCTGCACTGAAGTTAGCAAAATCAGCGGAATATTTTTAAGCTTCTCGTGGCTTTTAATTTTGGCAACAATCTCAGCTGCATCAATGCCGATATGGGCGTTGTGACTGATAATAATCGCGCCACTATCAGCGTATTTTTCTAGCTCGGCTATGGCAAGGTTGGCAGTTTCTAGCGGAGATTCAGTAGAAACGCTGATTAGATTATACTTCATTTGCAGTTCGCCAAAATACTGCGCCAAAATTTCTTGAGCGGTTTTGTTATTTTCTAAAATCGTAACTTTTTGACCGATGATTTCAGATTTTTGTTTCGAGTAATTTTCTTCTTCATCTTCCTCGGCAGATTTTTTCATCGGAATGATGAAGTGGAAATTTGAGCCTTTGCCGAGCTCACTGCTAATTGAGATTTTGCCATGCATTAATTCGGTTAGCTCTTTGCAAATTGAAAGGCCAAGTCCGGTGCCGCCGTATTTTCTGGTGGTGGACATGTCAGCTTGGCTGAAAACTTTAAACATGCCTTGTAGCTGTTCAGGACTCATGCCAATGCCGCTATCTTTGATGTTGAAATGAACGAAGAACATGTCGGCTTCAACTTTTTCTAGTTTTAGCTCAATCAAAATTTGTCCGTAATAAGTAAACTTAATCGCGTTGTTGATTAGGTTATTCATGATTTGTCTGATTCTACCTGAGTCGCAAAGCAGCGAAGTTGGAATGTCGTTGGCGATGCTAGTGAGAATTTCGAGGCCTTTATTATTGGCGGTTGGCGACATTAGGTTGGCAACGTCTTCAACTAAATCGCGCAGATTTGATGGGATATTTTCAATGTCGATTTTGCGCGCTTCGATTTTTGAGAAATTTAGAATGTCGTTTAGAATCAAGAGCAGAGCGTCTGCTGATCGATAAATTGTGCTGGCTTGGTCAAGTTCGTCATCTTTTAAATGGCCAGATTCGCGCAAGGCTTGGCTCATGCCGATAATTCCATTCATCGGCGTGCGCAGCTCGTGACTCATGTTCGAGAGGAATTGGCTTTTCGCGACAGAGGCGGCTTCGGCTTCTTCTTTGGCTTTAACTAGTTCGGCAACGAATGGTCCGATTTGTCTTCTTTTGAAAATGAAAATTGTCGTCATGAAAAATAACGCCACGCCAAATGATTGGCCTACTGAAACCATCAAAGCGAAACCAAGTTTCTGCCAAGCAGTTTTCTCGTGATAGCCGACAATTACGGTGGTGTTATATTCGGTAGATCTTTGGAAATGGTTAAAGACGCAGCCACCCAAATCAAATTTGAATGGTAGGGTTTCGAAAGTGATGGAGCGGTGTAATTCAATTGCTTCGCGTAAATAGCCTTTGGAGCGGAAAACTTCTTTGTTAAAATTTTCGGCAGGGAAGTTTTTAGAGTGAGCCAACATGTCGAAATTGCCGTCAATTACGGTGTAGCAAACATCCGCGTCATCGAAAACCCAATCGATTTGTCTTTGTATTACTTCAATTGGCAGTTGGGCGATGAAGATTCCGATATTTTTTAAATTTTCATAATCGATCCGCATGGCGGTAGGAAGCATGTCGTAAGAGGCGATGTCGGTTTCGATGTGAACTAATTTTCCAACTTTAAAGCGCCAAGCGTTTTTGCTTTTGGCCTCGGCGATTGGGAAATAACCTTGCGGATCAAGCGGAGTTTTTAAAACGCCTTTTTCGGAAGTGACGATTACTTTATCATTGTGATCAACGAAGCTGATGCTCATCCAAGATGAGACGTTTTTTTGCAGTAAATCTTTGTTTAAAGTTTTTTGCAAAACCTTGGCGATGGTTTCTTTATCTTGTTCGCCGCCTAAAGTTAAAAGCTTGTCGCCAACATAGTTTAAGTAGTTGTTAACTGAACTCATTAGTGAGGTTGTGGCTTTTTCGACTACGCTATTTTGGAATAAAACTTGTTGTTCAAGGCTGCGCCAGAAGGTGCGATAAACCATGATGGTGTTAATGGTTAACCAAATCGCGATCAGCGAAATCATGATTGAGGTGAAGATGTTATAAGATTGCGTAAGATCCATTCTCTTGCGCTGTCTGATTCTATAAATCTGCTCGTAGCGTTTGCGTAATTTGATGAACTTTATCGGGTAGCTGGCATCTTTTTTGCTGCGAGAGGCAATTTTTTTGCGGTAGAATTTTCCGAAGTAAAAGAGGGAAAAGCGGTAAAATAATTTTCCTAAAATCTTAGAAAAGACGTTCGATTCAGAATGGTGAGGGTGTGAAATTTTTTTTGTAGCGACAGCCTTAGAATCAGCAGTAAGTAGTGGTTGAGGTGCTTTTCTGAGGCCTTTAAAAATCATTGGTTTTTAACTAAGATCTCTTTTTGAGACATGTAATAAATTTAATAGAAAAAACCGACGAATCGATTGTTTATTTTTTTTAGAGTAAGGATTTGTGACCAATGTTTTCTAGCGTTTAGCCAGAATGATTTGGCGAGGAAGAGCTTTTTTCAGGCTTATCTAAGTAAGTTTGCAAAAGGCCCTGTCAAATATTTTTTCTTAAACTTGCGACGGTTTTAAAAAACTTCCCCAAGTTGAGACAGTTTTAAAATGCACAAGTAATGACAAGCAGAATGATACCACTCAAGTCTGTTGCCGTTGTGGAAAATAACTTAATTGAACAACTTCGAGTGATGAGCCTAACTCAAGATCCTAACGCAATTCCTACTAACGCCGATAACACAAATAATGCTAAACAATGGCTTGCACCAGCGCCAGTCTCAAGCATTAGTGATTCAGATGAAAAGTCTGATTGGTGGAAAGAAAAAAATGCAGGTGTGAAAGTTTTTATTACGACAGATCCAGAGTTGTTGAGGCAATATTATAAAATGCGTCACGAAGTTTACTGCGTTGAAAATGGCTGGGAAAATTATTACAGCGCTGAAAATGAACTTGACCACAAAGGCAAGATTATCGTTGCAGTAAAAGAAGGTAGAGTTGTCGGCGGTATGAGATTATTAACATCTCGCTGGGTTGAATATTTTCCAAATGAAGTTCCGGGAACCGAATTTACTTACAGAAGTTTTTTAAAGAAATTTGAGCTTAATACAGAGGCGGTGATTAGCGAAATCTCGGCATTTTTTGTTGAGAAAAATCATCGCGATTCAACTATTTCAACCATGATGCTGGAGCAGGCTTTTGAAGAATCAAAGCTACAAAACTGCACCTACAATATTGGTATTTCTACTCCACTGCTTAACCGAAGTCATAGAAAGGATATAAAGCGTTTGGGGTATAAAGTAGAAATATACAGCTACCCTTGGAAGCCTCATAAATCTCAAAATTATGTAGCTTCTTGCCCGATTGTGATTTTTCTAACCGAGTCCCTATAATTAATATTTAAGATTATGAAAAAACTATCGAGTTTATCAGTTTTTATTTCTTTGCTAGCTGCCTGTTTGGTTCCACAAACACTGGTTGCTGCGGAAGTAGTTGCTGAATCGGAGAATCAAAAAAATTCTGCCATAAACTTTAATCCAGAGATTTTTTCATTATCCAAAAAGAAAGAGAATGCATTTGATGCTCCGTCGGCAACTTATGTTGTTGGTTCGGAAGAAATTAGAAGATCAGGCTCAACTTCAATTCCAGAAGCATTACGTTTGGTTCCGGGTCTACAAGTTGCAAGAGTTGCGGGTAATCAATGGGCAATTTCTGCTCGCGGTTTCAATGCCCAATATTCTAATAAACTGTTAGTGATGATCGATGGTAGAATCATTTACACTCCATTATTTTCGGGGGTGTTTTGGGATGCTCAAGATTATGTGATGGAAGATATTGACAGAATTGAAGTAGTAAGAGGTCCAGGTGGAACCATTTGGGGATCAAATGCGGTTAATGGTGTAATTAATATCATCACAAAAAGTGCCGTACAAACTCAAGGTGCCTACGCCTCACAAATTATTGGCACGCAAGATAGATCAATTACCGAAGCTAGATATGGTGGCAAAACGGCAAGTAATGATGGTTATCGCTTCTATGTAAAAAGAGCGGTGCGCGATGGTATGGATCAATATAAAAACAAAGGTTCCAATGGTGATGGTAACACTCAAGACAGAGCTGGCTTTAGGTATGATATAAGTTCAATCAAGGATAGTACAGTTTCGGTTCATGGTGACATGTATAGCGGTAGGGCACAAAATTATTTTCCAACCCTAACAAATCCTGACACCAATAATAAAGATTCTAGAGGCGCTAACCTTGTGCTTAACTGGGATAAAAAGTTATCTAAAAAATCTAACTTTTCCCTTAATACTTACTTTGACTACGACCAATTTGACATGACGGTTCTGCAAAGAAGCGCCAGAACTTATGACGTTGACTTTCAACATTTTTATAATTTCTCAAAAGAAAATCAGTTTATCTGGGGCCTTGGTTACAGAAGAGTTAATGATGACGTTGAAGAAAGTAAAGCCGGTGCATCGGTTCCGCTAAATTATAGTCCGGATCGCCTAAACAGTTATGTTTATAGTGGTTTCATCCAAGATAAAATTGGCATCATTGCTGATGAGCTTTACTTAACTGTGGGATCAAAGTTTTTGGTAAATAATTTTACCGGATTTGAATATCAGCCAAATGCAAAATTAGCTTATTATCCATCTCGTACCCAAACTCTTTGGGCCTCAGTTTCTAGAGCAGTTAGAACGCCAACTAGAGGTGAAAATGGTCTAAGTTTGGCGGGAGGTGCGCAACAAGGTAGCACTAGCTATGAGTCAGAAAATGTTATGGCTTATGAGTTGGGATACAGAATTAAGCCAACCCATAAAGTTTCGATAGATGCGACAACCTTCTTTAATAAATATGACAGCCTCAGAACCTTTGAGAAAACCAATGCTAATCGTGCGGCAAATAATGGATTTGGCGAGTCTTACGGTTTTGAAATAGCTACAAAATGGCAGGCAACTGACAAGTGGAAATTGGAAGCTGATTATGATTTTTTAAAGACCAATCTTCATATT
This sequence comes from uncultured Alphaproteobacteria bacterium, assembly GCA_903879805.1. GTDB lineage: Bacteria > Pseudomonadota > Alphaproteobacteria > Rickettsiales > UBA1997 > UBA2645. Next base: position 26,872 of record CAIRMX010000138.1, read on the forward strand.
CAAAGCTACTCTACTGACGATAGCGCTCCAATTCCAGGAACAGGATTGCAGTTAGTAGAAGGGCAATCTCCGCAGAATCAGTTTAAGTTAAAATCTTTCTACAATCTGACCTCAAAAATAGAGTTCGATAACATCCTCTATTATGTGGATAAGTTAAAAACTGGAACGGCAAATTATACAAATAGTACTGGACACATTCCTTCCTATTTCAGGCTTGATACTAGAATTGGATATCTTCCAACGAAGAATCTCGATTTAAGTGTAGGGGTTCAGAATTTATTAGATCAGCGTCATTCAGAATTTAAAAAAGCCCTCTTCAATAGACAAACTGAAGTCGGTCGCACAGCCTACGTCAAAATGGTTTGGCAATATTAAGGGCCATTCAAATCGAAATGAATTTTATAAAATTAAAATTTCTAGTCTTTGCATTCCTGACCTTATGGCTTACGGCAACTAACTCTTTTGCAGTTGTTGTCGATAGCGAAGAGGCAGGCGACTACGCAAATTTTATCATGAGCATGATTAACACATCGCAAACCATCAAAGGTGGCGCAACTTGTGTGATTGGCAGTGATGAAATTGCAAAGTTGATTCTTGCTCAAGATAAAAATTCAGTTGATCTGGGGCTTGGTGGCGATCATAGAAAATATGATCAATGCAAAGCGGTTTATCTATCTCAAGGCACTGAAAAAACTTCGAGATCTGAAATGGATAAATTTGTTAAAAGAAAAATCACAACCATTGCAGTTTTCGAGGGATTCATCGAAACCGGAGGGATGATTCAGGTGCAAATGGGTAGAAGAAATTTTGAAATCATGTTAAATTCAAAAGAGGTCAAGGCCGCCGGCGTCAGGCTGAACGCTTTGCTTTTGAGTCTAGTAATTAATTAAACCTTGGGTTTTATGGAAAATAATCAACAACGTAAAAGAGCTATCGATATGGAGTTTCTAAGAAGCATTATCGAGAACGACGTTGAGTTTGAAAAAGAGCTTTTTGCAATTTTTGTTGAAAACGCCAATCGCAATTTCATTAAAATGGAAGAAGCCGTCGGTAAAGATAACCAAGCTTGGTACATGGCCTCTCACGCCTTTAAAGGCGCTTCTGCATCAGTTGGTGCATTTGATCTATCGAAAATTCTTGAAGATGCACAAAAAAGCATGGAAGCAAGCATTGATCAAAAAACCAAAATTTTAGCTCAAGCTAGAGAAGAGTTTAAGTTGGTTCTTGAGTTCATTAACGAAGAACTGCTAGAAAAATAATCGATCTAAAAAATAAAAAGTTTCACTCAAATTTTTGGTGAGGCTTTTTATTTTTTATGAGTCGAGATTCAGCGGCTGATCGAACTATTTTCAAAGCGTTTTATGTGGTCTCTTAAAAAGAAATTGAACTAAAAACTCCCCCGCAAATGACCTTAAAAAAACTTCTAAAACCCCGCGCCTTTTCCTTAATCGAAGTTTCTGTCGTAATCATAATTATCGGCATCTTTGTTGCTGGTGTTATGGTTGCTGACGGAATGGTTTCTAAGTTCAGAATAACTGCGGCAAAAAACCTCACTCAATCTTCTCCCATCAGCACCTTCAAAGACA
>CAIRMX010000139.1 GCA_903879805.1 uncultured Alphaproteobacteria bacterium
CAGCATGACTTGGGAGTGTAAGTTAGAAAGCCTTACTAGCAATATCCCTACGACAAAACCCTTCCTTCCAATCAATCAAATTAACCGCCTCGTAAGCCTTGTTGCGCGCGGTTTCAAACGAATCGGCACTTGCTACCACATTTAAAACCCGACCACCATTTGCAACAATTTTGCCATCTTTTTTGGCAGTTCCGGCGTGCAAAATTTTCACGCCTGCAACTTTTTTCGCCGCTTCCAAATTCTTAATTTCAGTTCCTTTTTGATAGCCTTCCGGATAGCCATTAGCGCACATCACCACACAAACTAATTTTTGAGTTTCATCAAATTCTACTTCAACTTTATCCAAATTTCCGTCAATTGCGGCTTCAATCAAATCGATAAAATCAGATTTAATTCTTGGCAAAATCACTTGGGTTTCTGGGTCACCAAAACGCGCATTAAATTCCAAAAGTTTTGGGCCATTTTTGCCCACCATTAATCCGGCGAACAAAATTCCAACAAAGGGGCAGCCTTCTTTTTCAAGGCCGCGCAGGGTTGGTTTGATGGTGCTTTCGATAATTTCAGCTTCCATTTTTTTGCTAACCAGAGGTGAGGGCGCGAAGGTTCCCATGCCACCTGTATTTGGGCCGGTTTCGTTTTCGCCGACTTTTTTGTGATCGTGAGCAAAGCCAAGTGAGACGAAGTTTTTGCCGTCGCAGATTACAAAATAGCTCACTTCAAAACCGTCTAAAAATTCTTCGATGATAATTTTTTTGCCAGCGTCACCAAATTTTCCAAGGAAGAATTCGGCAATATTTTCTTCAGCTTCTTGCAAATTTTGGGCAATGATTACGCCTTTGCCAGCAGCGAGTCCGTCGGCTTTAATCACGCAAGGAAAGCCCAGTTTTTTGGCGAATGCTACAGCAGGATCTTTTTCAAAAAAAACTTCGTAAGCCGCAGTTGGCACCGAATTATCGATGGCGATTTTCTTCATGAAAATTTTTGAACCCTCAAGTTGCGATGCTTTTTTGGAAGGACCGAAAGCGCGAATTCCTGCTTTTTGCAAATCGTCAACAAGCCCTGCAACTAAAGGCTGCTCAGGGCCAACAAAAACGAAATCGATGTTTTCTTTTTTACAGAAATCGATAATTTTTTGATGCTCATCAATTGAAATTCCTTCAACGATTTCAGCAATTTCCGCGATTCCGGCGTTACCCGGTAACACAAAAATTTTCTCTAATTTTGGTGATTTTTTAAACTGCTCGCAAATTGCGTGTTCTCTGCCTCCAGAGCCGATGACTAAAATTTTTTTCATGAATGTGTGATTGCCTGTTGAAATTTGCTTACCAAAAAAATCTAATTCCTGCACCTCTATCCATCAACGTAATTTTAAAAAAAATGAGCCTCAAAGAACATACCGTAAAATCTTACGATAAAGACTTGCAATCGATTGCCGGAACCCTTGACGACATGGTGGGATTGGTGATTCAATCAATCGAGATGGTGGCAAAAATGATTAAGCTGCGCGATGAAAGCTTTATCGAGGCAATTACAGTTCACGATTACAAAATTAATTCCCTCGATCATTTGATTGAGAAAAAAGTCACCGCGATGCTCGCGATGCGTCAACCAATGGCGGTTGATTTGCGCTACATTATTTCATCTTTGAAAGTTTCATCAAATTTAGAGCGCAGCGGCGACCAAGCCAAAAGCATCATTAAAAAAATCGCTTTGATTGGATCTGAAAAATTTGAAAGTGACGTTGAAGAATCGCTAATTTCAATGATCGAAAACTGCAAAAAAATGGTGCAAGAAGCTGTTACTTCATTCAACGATCAAGACGTTGATTTAGCTGAGCTGGTTCTAAAACAAGATGACGAAATCGACCAAATTTACAGCGATCTTTTTAGAATTATGGAGCATGAAAATTTCAACAAAGAACAAGTAAAAAAACTTACCAATACTCTTTTCATCGCAAAAAGTTTTGAACGTTTGGCTGATCACTCAACCAACATTGCTGAGATCGCAAGCTTTGTTGTCACTGGAGAAATTAGATAATGCAAACACGCGAAGAAAAACGCGAATCCGGCCAAATCGCCAAGCGCGACAATAAAGATTTGATGGGTTTTGCCGAGAATTTTCCTAAAGATAAAATGGAAAGAAAACCCGACTGGATCCGCGTAAAAGCGCCAGTTTCTAAGGGTTACTACGAAACCAAAGAGATGTTAAACAAACACAAACTACACACAGTTTGTGAAGAAGCTGCTTGCCCAAATATCGGTGAATGCTGGGCGCAAAAACATGCGACCGTGATGATTTTAGGCTCGGTTTGCACAAGAGCCTGTTCATTTTGCAATATTGAAACTGGCAAGCCCGACGCGGTAAATCCGCACGAGCCAGAAAATGTTGGTGATGTTGCGAAAGTTTCAGGACTAAAACATATCGTAATCACTTCAGTTGACCGTGATGATTTAGCTGACGGTGGCGCTGACCAATTTGTAAAATGTATTGAAAGCGTGCGCAGAAAATCGCCGCAAACTACAATTGAAATTTTAACGCCCGATTTCTTACGCAAAAACGGCGCCCTAGAAAAAGTGGTTGCAGCAAAACCTGACGTCTTCAATCACAATATCGAAACCGTACCGGGACTTTACGGAACCATCCGTCCGGGAGCTCGCTATTTCCACTCACTTTGGCTTTTAAAACGCGTTAAAGAAATTGATCCGTCAATGTTTACAAAATCTGGTTTGATGGTTGGCCTTGGCGAAACCAAAGAGCAAATTTTGCAAGTAATGGACGACATGCGCTGCGCCGACATCGATTTTCTAACCATCGGCCAATATTTGCGCCCAACTTTGCGCCACGCGCCGGTTGATCGCTATGTTCATCCAGACGAATTCGAGCTCTACAAAAAAATGGCTTACAGCAAAGGGTTTTTGATGGTTTCATCGAGCCCACTGACTCGCTCTTCTTACCATGCGGGTGATGATTTTGCCAAGATGCGTGATGAGCGGAATAAGAGGCTTTTAGCCGCTTAAAATCGACTCTTTAAACTAGGCGAAGATCTTAAGGTAGCTGTTTCTGCTGCGCTACTTTCAAGTGTTCTAGGATAAGAAGATGGAGTTTCTGTGCGACTAAGGCTAATCGCTATTCCTAAATCAGCGATCTCACCCTTTAGGCTCTCGTCATATAATTCTTTGGCTACAGATTCAGAAATATTTACATTAAATTCTTTAACCAAAATCATTGCCACATCGTAATGCGCATTATTTAGAGCTGTCTCAAAAGGCGTTTCTTGAGTAAGCGTGTTAACCGCATTTTTGTCGCATCCGTTTCTAATTAGTAGGCGAGCAATTTCTCCGTGGCCATGTTCACAAGCTATATGTAGAGCTGTTTGATCTTGGTTATTTTTATATTCTAAATCTTCCCCTTTCTTAATCAGAAGTTCTGCGGCATTGCCGTAGCCATATTGGCAGAGCAAATGTAAAATTGTTGTTTGTGAATCGTCGGCAATATTGCTATCTAAATTTTGCACAATTTTTTGCACAATTTTTTTCACAAAGGCTTCTCTCTGGAGCATAAAAATAGCATATCCCATCGGGTCACCAATATCAAAATCATCACCAAAATTGTTTAGATCTTTTTCAAGGTGTTCACACATTTCTCTAAAGGCTGAAATCAGTGAATTGGATTTTTCAGCCTGATCCTCAATTGATGCACAACTCTCAATTTTCAACTCGAGAGTTTCTCGAGGTATAATTTGTTTTGACCTTGCTACCATTTCTTGAAATGAGTTTTTTCGCTCAGCACTATTGCTTGAAAACTCTAGTACTGGCGATGGTTTTTTTACCATATCTCTGAAAGCTTGCGACATATTTAGTGACGAATCTACCAACGCAGAATTACCAGCATTATCTAAGTCATGAATGTCAAAGCCATTTCTAACCAGAATATTTACTATTTCTAAATGGTTAGAACTGCAGGCTAAATGTAGAGGAGTTTGACCTCTCTCATTTTTGTAAGTTTCATACTCTAGATCGTGGTCTTTTCGAGAATTTTGCAAAATCATCTCAACAATTTCTACGTGACCGTTTTTGCAAACTAAGTGTAAATATGAGTTACCCTCATGATTTCTAGCATCCAACTTCTGAACCATTGGCATTAGTGCTTTTGCAATTTTTGCGTTTCCAGCTGCGCAGGCTAAATGAAGCGCTGTATTACTAAAAGCATCTCTGGCATTGTGGTCACAACCAGATGCTATTAATTTTAGCGCAAGATCTGCGATGACTATTTCTGCTTGATCATTTTCAGAATTTAAAAAAACACTGTTGCACAAAAAGTGCAGTACAGTTCTTTCAAGATCATCTTTCGCGTTGAGATCAGTAATTTTTGGCAAAAGTTCTGAGACTAGATCAGTGTAATCTTCTATATTTGGAATAGCGTCCAATCCCGTAGAAATCAGATGTAAGACAGACCTGTTATGCCAAACCTCTCGGCTATTATTAGGATTGGCTCCCCTTGCAACCAGAAGACTAACTGTTTTAAAAGCTTTCTGATTGGCGGCGGTAATAATTGGTGTAGTTTGAGAGCTATCTAAGGCATGAATATCAGCCCCCTTATCCAAAAAACTTTCTGTAATTTGAAGGTAAGGATCACCTAACAAACATGCTGCATGAAGAGGGTACTGAGTTGACTCAAGAACTTTTTTCATTTCTTCTAGCTGCAATTCCTCATCATAGACGCCTGTATTCTCGGTATAATTTTCATAATACCGAATTGATGAGGATGAGGAATCTTGTGAAGATGCTGTGGAAGAAGATTTTGAAGATGTTTTAGACATGGGATTAAATCAAGGTGACTAACTTTCTTCAAAAGTAGCCGTCATTTTTGCTACGGCTATTTCGAAAATAGGTCCAATCATTTTGGTTAAAAAAATTTAGTTAAATTCGAGGTGATTACAGTAGGCAGATACAATCCTTTTAGCAATAACTCTTGCACAAGAACTTGGACGGAGAATCGAGCTTATTTTTTATCAAAAACTTCCCGCCCTAATTTTCTTAAAGTCTCAGCTAAATCCTGATCTTCAACTCCAGAAATTTTATCCGACAAGAAATCTTCTTGGGCCTGCGGAAGCTTGATTTCTCTCACCTTATTACTCTCAACAATTCTTGGTTCCTGCTTAATAATAATTTTTGAAATGGTTTTAAAGCCGTAAAAACTGGCGATTCTTTCGATGATTATTTCAGAATTACTTTCCAAAAAAAATCCCACCGCCGAGTTGTAAACACCAATCGTCAGCTTGCCGCCAATGCCTTTTTCTTTGCCCAAAGTCACCGCTTTTGGGTAGCAAAATTCGGCATATTTTTTGCCGATTACTTCCTGCCAATTTTTGACCAAATTATTGATTAAGATGAATTCTTTTTTACTGCCTTGAAATAGCGGTTTCAGCAAGCTCGCCATTTTTTGTTCAATTGATTGTAAGCCGAAAGTTGCTTTAGACATTGGACAAAATTGTGGTTTTTTTAATGAAGAAATTGGGGAAATTTTTTGTAAAAAATTCTGCGGCTAAATTTAGTTTTTCGTCGCTTGCAAAAATCCCAAAACAACTCGCGCCACTTCCCGACATTTTAGCAATTTTGGCGCCGCAATTTTCTAAGTTATTTAAAATCTCAGCAATCGCGGGCAGGGTTGCAATTGCTGGAATCTGCATGTCGTTAGGAAGATTTTCTAACAAATCGAAAACGTCTTTTTTAAGTAGATCGGCAGTTGCAATCTTTGGTGAAAATTTGCCGTTAAATTTAGCGAAAATTTCTTTGGTTGAAACGGCGATTTTTGGATTAATTAAAAGTGCGGGAATCGCCGCAAATTTCGTAAAATCCTCAATAATTTCACCGCGACCTTTGACGATTGCGGCTTGGTTTCCCAGTAAAAAAGCAATGTCAGATCCAAAATTTAGAGAGATTTTTTGCAGGGTTTCTTTGCTCAAATTTAGAACAAAAATTTCATTCAAAGCCCGCAAAAAATAAGCAGCATCCGACGAGCCACCACCAAGTCCGGCGCCAACTGGAATGTTTTTGATAATTTTAATGTGAAGCTTTTTTGAAATGCCAAATTCAGCGGCAAAAAAATCTAAAATTTTGGTGAAGAGATTGTTTTTTTGATCGATTAACTCGGTGAATTCGCCGGCGATTTCTAATTTAAATTCATCGCTTTTTTCTATAATCAACTCATCTGCCAAATCCAAAAAAGCAAAAAGCGATTCCAACTCGTGATAACCATCAGAACGCTTGCCCGTGAGCTTGAGGAATAGATTAATTTTCGCTGGGCATTTGCTGTGAAAGGTCTGCATTTTTGTTTTTTGAATTTCTTCAGTTTGTCACCCCGTCGAATGACGGGGTCCATCTCAAGACAGTTTATGTGACGAAATAGACCCCGTCATTCGACGGGGTGACACGAGGAGGGACTACTTCGCGCTAAGCGCCACGCCATAATTGCTGTTGCCGCGGCGTAAGAAGAGGTAGATTTTTTTGCCTGATTTTCCGCCTTCCTCAATCAAAGTTTTAAGCTCGTCAATTGAAGCAATCGGCGTTTGATTAACCGATAAAATAATATCTCCCGCCATCACGCCTTTGGTTGCGGCTTCCGATTTTAAGTTAACTTCTGCAACCAACACGCCTTGAAAACCGGCCTCGAGGCTGCGCATTTTTTTAATTCCAAGGCTTAGCTCAAGAACGCCAATTCCTAAAATTTGCTCAGAAGGCTTAAAAGATTGACGCTTTTCCGGAATTTTTACTTCAACTTTTTTAACGTCTTCATCCTTCATTCGCGCCACTTTAACCGTTACGGTCTTAGCTTTTCCGTGACGCAGCAAAGTGATTTTAGCATGTTTTCCCACCGGATATTTCGAAATTATTTTTGGCAAAATTTTCATTTCCAAAACTTCCGACTCGTCAATTTTTACAATAATGTCAGTTGGTAAAATTCCGGCTTGGTCAGCAGGGCCGTCCTTGGTTACTTCAGTTACGAAAGCGCCTTTTGATTTTTCGGTTTTCATGGTTTCAGCAATTTCGTCCGAGATGTCTTGCACCGAAACACCAATCCAGCCGCGCACCACTTCGCCCTTGTCTTTAAGCTGTTTAACAATTTGCGTTGCCGTTGAAGAAGGAATCGCAAAACCAATGCCCACGCTGCCGCCGGTTGGTGACAAAATTGAAGTGCTAATTCCGATAATTTCGCCTCTTAAGTTAAACATCGGGCCGCCGGAATTACCGTTATTAATTGCGGCGTCGGTTTGAATAAATTCGTCAACTTGACCGTTATTTAAGTTGCGACCTTTCGCCGAAACAATGCCGGTAGAAACAGACATACCAAGGCCGTAAGGATTGCCCACAACAATCACCCAATCGCCAATTCTAGCTTTGTTGGAATCGCCAAATTTAGCAAATTTCAGCTCTTTGTCGGTGTTAATTTTAAGCAGCGCAATATCGGTTTTTTTGTCGATGCTGACGATTTTTGCTTTGTATTTTTCGCCGCTATTTAAGACCACAGAAATATCGCTGGCCTCATCAATCACGTGGTTATTGGTTACGAGCAGACCGTCTTTAGAAATAATAAATCCCGCACCAAATTCTTGGGTGGCTGAAACATTTGAGGTGATTGCGATATTTACAACTGTAGGCAGCAGATCTTCCACCACATCTGCCAAACTGTTTAGTGCCACTTGCTTTGGGGATGCGACGATTTCTTTTTCAGCAGCTTTTTCTTCAGCAGCAAAGGCGTTGGCTTGAATAGTTAGCGCAGCAATTAGGAGTAGGATTTTTTTCATTACTTACTTCCAAAATACTTAAAGAATTCTCCCTCGGGAGATATAACCATCTTGGTGTCAGCTTGAAATGCCTCTTTGTAAGCATTCATCGAGCGGTAAAAATCAGCAAATTCTGGGTCGCGACCGTAAGAATTAGCGTAGATTTTAATTGCCTCAGCCTCGCCATTACCACGCGCCAGATCGGCATCTTTTTTGGCGTTGGCCAACAAAATAGTTTTTTGCTTATCAGCTTCCGCGCGGATTTTATCAGCTTCTTCAGCACCATTAGCGCGAATTTCTTTTGCCTCTTTTCCACGTTCGGTTTGCATTCTGGCGTAAATCGCATCCGAGTTTTCTTTCGGCAAATCCGCGCGCATGATGCGCACATCAACGATTTTTATGCCAAATATTTCTGACTCGTGGCTAACCACATCTTTGATTTTTTGCATGATCTTGCCGCGATCTTCGGTGAGCAATTTGCTTAAAATTTCTTCACCAATTACTTGGCGCAAACTTGAATCTAAAATGCCAGAAAGCTTGCTGGAAAGGCCTTGGGTGCTGCGAACTGTCGTATAAAATTTTAGCGGATCGATGATTTGATATTTGGCAAAAGCGTTAATAATTAAGCGTTTTTGGTCAGCCGCGATTACCTCTTGGTCAGCAATGTCGAGATCGATAATTCTTTTATCGAAGAAAAGTGCGTCTTGCAAAAGCGGTAATTTGAACTTGATTCCGGGCTTGTTGATAACGCGGATTGGCTCACCAAATTGCAAAATTAAAACCTGCTGGGTTTGGTTTACGGTAAAAATTGAGCTGAGGAAAATAATCATTGCGATGGTTGCGATGATTAGAATTTTTTTGGTTTGGTTGGTCATGTTTTTAAAAATTAATTTGTTGTAGCTGCTTTTTTTCCCATCTCACTCATCGGAAAATAAGGCACCACGCCTGATCTTCCGGCACCTTTATCAATTAAAACCTTATCCGCATCGCGGTAAATTTTCTCCATTGTCTCGAGATAAATACGCTTCTTCGTCACTTGCTTCGATTTAACATATTGATTGTAAACCGAGTTAAATCTGCCCGCTTCACCTTGCGCGTTGGTTACAACTTCTTGGGCAAAAGCTTGTGACTGTTCAGTCATTTGCGATGCGGTTCCGCGCGCTCTTGGAATGATGTCATTAGCATAGCTTTGCGCTTGGTTAATTTCTTTTTCTTTATCGGCTTTTGCAGTTTGCACATCGCGAAAATAGTCAATTACTTGTGCTGGCGGATCAACGCGACGCAGCTGAACTAGAGTGATTCGCACGCCCGATTTGTAAGAATCTAGCGTTTGCTGCAGCAAAACTTTGGTCTCATCTTCAATTCTTTTTTTACCGTCACTCAAAGCATCAGCAATTGGCGTGCGCGCAATAATTTCGCGCATGGCGCTTTCCGAGCTTTGGCGAATTGTTTGATTGGGCTCAACAATATTAAAGACGAAATCAGTAATGTCAGAAATCTGCCACTGCACTTGAAACTCAATATCTACGATATTTTCGTCGCCCGTTAGCATTAAACTTTCAGCATCAAAATTTCTTTTTTCATTTTTGCGCGAATTAGATGTGAAGCCGAATTCTTCGGTGTTCACCGTGGTGACACTTTTTTTAATTACTTGGCCGAAAGGGTAGGGAATTGCGTAGTTTAAACCGGGAGTTGCCACTTTGTAAAACTTGCCAAAGTAAAGCACCGCGGCGTTTTCATCAGGGTTAACTTTGTAAACACCAAGCGACATCCACAAAAGAATGAATCCCATTACGACAAGCCCAGAAATTGATCTTGGGGTTTTTTCAGAAAATTTTTTCCACTGATTGCCGCCTTTGCCGCTGAATAAATCTTTGAAGAATTCGTCAATTTTTTTAGCAAAATCTTCGAAGCTTGCTTCAGGTGCTTTTTGTTTCGGTTGCTCTTTTCTCGCGCCACCATTGTTTCCAGCACTATTTCCACCATTATTCCATGGGCCCCACGGGCCACCATTGGTAAAAAGTTTTAGCATTACTTGTTTGAATTATTGTTTTGAAGGAAGTGGTGATTTAGTTTTAGACCCCTCTTTTTCAATTACTTTTCTAAAAATGACAGAAAAAACCTTGGCCGATTTCATGCAGCAAATTCCTGATGTCGTGGGTGTTAAAAAAATTATCGCTGTGGCTTCCGCCAAAGGCGGAGTAGGCAAGTCGACAATTGCTTGCAACTTGGCAGTGAGCTTGAAGCTAGCCGGACTAAACGTGGCACTAGTTGACGCCGACATTTACGGCCCCTCAATTCCGCATTTAATGAATTTGTCTGACAAGCCTGAACAAGAAAATGGCTTGATCCTGCCGCTAATGTCGCAAGGCGTAAAATGCATTTCGCTTGGTTCGATGACTGATGCGGGATCTGCTGGTGTTTGGCGCGGACCGATGGTGACAAAAATTCTCTACCAATTAATCAGAAGCGTAAATTGGAAAAGCGACGGCAAAGAAGTGGACGTAATGATAATCGACATGCCTCCAGGCACGGGAGATGTTTATTTGAGCTTGGCGGAGAAATTTCCGGTGAGTGGAATTGTCGTAGTTTCAACACCCCAAAGTCTTTCGGTGATTGATGTGGTGAAATCGATTGATTGTTTTGTGAAATTAAAAATTCCTGTTTTGGGCCTAATTCAAAACATGTCTTTCTTAGAAATTGCGGGTGATCGCAAATATTTATTTGGCAAAGACGGCGCTAAAAACTTAGCTGAAAAAATGGCGATTAAATTTTTAGGCGAGGTGCCGATTTTGCAGGAAATTTCTGACGCAAGTGAAGAGAGAGTTTGTTTTGTGACCAAAAACCCGAATTCAGAAATCGCCCTTTTATTTAAAAAAATCTCTTCCGACATCATAAAAATATGAAAATTCTTTCCGGCTTTCTGCTCTTAATTTTCACCTTTTCTTGCGCCAATCACTGGAGCTACGAAGGCGCTTTTGGCCCGCAACATTGGGGAAGGTTAGAAGAAAACAAATTTTGTAAAATTGGTTACAATCAATCACCAATTGATGTTAAAGGCGAGTTCAAAGACGAAGAATTAAAATTTTCTTACAGTGAATCTGCTGTTGAAAAGGAGTCGCAGCAACACAACCTGCAAATCGAATTCGACAATAAAGATTTTGTCCTACGCGCCAAGAAAAAATATTTCATCAGGCACATTGAATTTCATCACCCAAGCGAGCATTTAGTAAGCGGCGCACCTCATTCGCTGGAACTGCAAATCTACCACAAAAGCGAAGATGAGCAATGGCTGGTTTTGGCAATTTTTTTAGAAGTGGGTCAAGAAAATCCTGAATTTAATCGCCTGACAAAATTTTTACTAAACAAGCAAGTTGACGGAAAATTGAATCTTTCAAAAATCGTTAAAACCAACGACAAATTATTTTTCTACGACGGCTCTTTCACCACCCCGCCTTGCAAAGAAGGCGTCAAATGGTACATCACCAAAACCCCGCTGCAAATTTCGAAAGAGCAAATGAATCAAATCATCAAGCTAGCAATTTTTGCAAAAACCAACGCACGTCCTACTCAAGAATTTCATCCAGAGAAATATTAAAAAATATCCACATGCCGCAAAGCCCTCTTTATCTCAAAATAGTCGCGTTAGCAGTAATCGTAACTTTTATTGCCAGATATTTAATTCGTTGGCGCAAAAGCAACCGACACAAGAAATTTATTAAAATCATTCGTCGCCTTGACGAGGTTGGACATTTCGCTGACGAATCCAAATTCATTGCCTTTTACGGCGCAACTCATCGCAGAAAATTATCTGAAATCGAAATAATAGAATTCGTACCAATCAGAATAAAAATTGCCAAACCTTCTACGCACAATAACGCAAAGTGGTCAGCTCAAGTTGGTCATCTTGATGTTGGAGCTTACAACACAGCACTAACGATTTACGAATCATCTTTAAATCAATGGGCGATCGGTAAAGAAAATTTTAAACAGCAAGAACGCTTGGCGAAAACCATCGATAAATATCACGCTACTCGCGGCTATAACGTTAAAAAACCAACTAAGCCCAACCGTGCAGATTTTGTAAAATATGCTGTTGAAAAAGGTGATTGCTTTACGATTGAGCAACATCCTTTTGTGATTGCATCAACCAGTAGTGAAATTTTAACTAAAAAATTCGGTAAAATTCCTATTGATCTGGTAAGGCATGAAGCGCGCATATTGTTAATTTATGCCGAGCTTTTTGAAAAAGTTTTTTCCGATAAAATTGCCGTAATTCAAGACTCAAAATTTCAGATCTTACAAGATCTTGAAGATCATTATCTTGAATCAAAATTGTCTGATAAAATTGATGAATCTTTAAAACTTTCAGCTCAAAAACATGTGGGAGAATTTTTTAAGAATTTAGAAGTTTCTAGGTGTGCTGTCGATGTTACTCGCAACGAATTTTTATTTCCGCTTGGTGTTGTTATTACGCAAAATTCGAGAGGAATGATTGAATATGGGTTTGTGGATCATGCTAATCCACGGATTGAATTGGTTTGAATCTGAGGGATCTAATATGAATAAAAAACTAAGTACTTACAAAAAAAATGACGATCACTTACTACGACCGTTTAACAACAATGAAAAGCCTGCATCTGAAGAAAAAGAGATAGAGAAAGTTGCCGTACTTAATTGCATGTATAGCGCTCTTACAATGTGCTTGATCAATACTTATTCGACAAAAAACTTTGGGGGTTTTTTAAATTCTCAAATGACGAACTATTAGGAGCCTTTGAAGGGATAAACTCAAGAGATCCATCACTTTCGTTCGGGATGATAAAAAAATTCAATTAAACAAAAAATGCTAGAAAACCTAAACTCTCCGCAGCGTGAAGCTGTGGAACATACCGATGGCCCGATTCTTGTTTTAGCGGGGGCCGGCACTGGAAAGACCAAAGTTTTGACCTCACGGATCATTCACATTGTAAATACTTACAAAGCTTCTCCTTACCAAATTTTAGCGGTGACTTTCACCAATAAAGCCGCGGCGGAAATGAAAAAAAGAATTGGTGAAGCGATTGGTGACCAAGTTAATAATCTTTGGGTTGGCACTTTTCACTCGATTGCGGCGCGCATTTTAAGACGTCATCCAGAGGCTGTGGGACTGCGTTCTGACTTTACGATTATTGATGACGATGACCAAACTCGTTTGCTCAAACAGATTCTTGCCGACTTCAATATTGATCCAAAACAGTTTCCGGCGAAAGGATATTTAAACCGAATTTCTCGCCTAAAAGATAAAGTTGTAACCCCGCAAGCCATTGATTCTGCTGGCTTTGAAGTGTCGCTGCCAAAATTAAAGGACGTTTACGAAATGTACCAATCGCGCCTCAAAGCAATGAACGCTGCGGATTTTGGCGATTTGCTGGTGCATAATCTAAGCTTATTTGCCGCGGCTCCAGACGTTCTTGCTTACTACCAAGATAAATTTCGCTACGTGCTAGTTGACGAATATCAAGATACCAACAACGCGCAATATCAGTGGCTTTTGCGCCTTGCCGATTCACACAAAAACATTTGCTGCGTAGGGGATGACGACCAGTCGATCTACAGCTGGCGCGGTGCGAATATTGCAAATATTTTGCGTTTTGAAAAAGAATTTGTTGGCGCAAAAGTGATTCGTCTTGAACAAAATTACCGCTCAACTTCACGTATTTTAAAAGCTGCCGATTCAGTAATTTCTAACAACAAAGAACGCCACGGCAAAACTTTGTGGACCGATGCGGGGCAGGGTGAAAAGGTCAAAGTTTTATCTTTTGTTGACGATCGAACTGAAGCTAGAACCTTGGCACAAATGATTAAAACCGCAATTGGCGCACAAAGATTTAAACCTTCCGACATTGCCGTTTTAGTGCGCGCTGGTTACCAAACTCGTGCTTTTGAAGAAGCCTTCATTCAGCATTCTCTGCCTTATAAAGTGATTGGCGGCATGAAGTTTTACGAACGCTTAGAGGTTCGCGATTCAATTGCTTACCTAAGAATTTGCGCCAATCCTGATGATGATTTAGCTCTCAGTAGAATTGTTAACGTGCCCAAAAGAGGTGCTGGCGATTCAGCAATTTCAAGCATTTACGAAAGATCAAAGCAGGAAGGAATTTCGTTTTTCTCGGCAATTAAAAGATCCATCGAAGAAAATTCTCTCAAAGGCAAAGCGCGCGACGCCTTGAAATTGCTCATTGAACAAATCGAAAAAACCAACGCCAAAATCGGCAGCGCCACTTTAGGCGAGTTAGCAAAAACTTTGCTCACTGAAGTTGGCTATATCGCAATGTGGAAAAGTGAGAACACTTTGGAATCGCAAGGACGCCTAGAAAACATTGACGAATTCATCGGAAGTTTGGGTGATTTTTCCAGCATGGTGGAGTTTTTAGAATATGTTTCGCTGATTGAGGCGCGCGAAGATAAAAATTTGGTGGAGGCAGTCAGCGTAATGACGGTGCACGCCGCCAAAGGTTTGGAATTTGGCTTAGTTTTTGTGCCCGGTCTTGAAGACGGACTTTTCCCAAGCGGAAGATCAATTGAAGAACGCAACGGTGTTGAAGAAGAGCGCCGTTTAATGTATGTGGCAATTACTCGCGCTAAAAAAGAATTGGTTTTAACTCACGCCAAAAGTCGCTTCGTTTTTGGTGATTTTCAAATGCAAATGCCGTCGCGCTTTTTGAAAGAATTGCCGGCTGGTGAAATTGATTCTGAAGAAGTTTTTTCGGCTGACAATTTTTCTTACGTTAGAAGAAATGACAGCGCTTCATCGCAGATGTACTCAGCTCCCGCGCAAGTTAGAAAAATCGCATCTCCCGCTTCCAAAATGGAAGATGGCATTTCTGGCAAAAGAGTTTTTCACCAAAAATTTGGCTACGGCAAAGTCTTAAATATGGACGGCAATAAACTAGAAATCGCTTTTGAAAAAAGCGGCACCAAGATCGTGATGAAAGACTTTATCGCCCTCGCTTAAACACAGAATTAAACATGAAAAAACACACAGCATTTTCAGCTTATGAGCTTTCGCTAGTAATTGTAATCATCGGACTTTTGATGGTTGGCACCGTGAAAGGTTTTAGCATGGTTAATGCTTCTAGATTGCAATCTGCCCAAGCTCTGACTCTGAGCTCTCCGGTGGCTAATATCAAAGGCCTGTCTTTGTGGCTTGAAACTACATTGGAAGACAGTTTCTTAACCACTGAAGCCTACGACGGAACTCAACTAACCACTTGGAAAGATATCAATCCGCAAGCAACTACAAGATACACCGCAACCGCCACCGCATCTTCAGGCATTACTTACAAAACATTTAGTGACATTTACAAAGTGCCGGCGATTTATTTTAACGGCACCAATACCGCCGTCTTGGCACTAACAGACGTTGTTGGAGCCACTCCTCTTTTTACACCGGATAATGCTTTCAGCTTTTTTATCGTATCCAAAATAAGTGACGGACCCGCCAGCAATAAAATAATATTTTCCAACGGTGATGCTTCAGCTTGGGGCTTTGGACTGGTTGGCTCGCAAGGCAGCAGAACTCGCCGCTTTATTTTTACCGGTGGCTCGGATGTTGATTCTGCAACCACCACCGCTTCAACTAGTCCTGAAGTTATTTCCGCAACTTATGAGGGTGGCACTTCTGGGGCGATTAAATTATTTACTAACGGAGCTGCTGAAACTTTAGCTTCTTCAACCGCCACAGCTCCATCTCCCACAACAGGATTTTACATTGGCAATAAATCCTTGGGCAGCCCTTGGACTGGCTACATCGCAGAGATCATTATTTTTAAACGAGTTTTAAGTGACTATGATCGCAAGCAAGTTGAGAAATATTTGGGGCAGAAATATGGAATTAGGGTGGTTAGCTAAGCTGCTGCTTCAACATCAATTACCTTCTCAATCCTGCGCAGCTTAGAAACATCGACTTCATCAAGGCAGTATTTTTGAGGCAATTCAACTTTGGTAATATTTTTCTCACCAACAATCGATAAAAAAACCGCCGTGGTTTTTTCTGCATTTGCCGGCGCCAAACATTGAGAAAGCTGAGCTTTAATGCCAAAAACCGGATCGCGCGACTTAATAATAATATCAACTTTTGCTAAAGTTTTTTTCACTGGCGCTGCTGCAACTTGCTGGGGTGCTGCCTTTGCTGATTCTTGATTTGGCCTGCTGAAATTTGAATTATTATTTCGGTTATAATTATTGCGGGCGGGTTGTTTTTTAATGTCTTCGAAATCTTTTTCTTGGGCTTTGGTGTTTTGTAAAAAATCTTCTAGCTTCTTCACATCACGAATCAAAATTCGCACACCGCCATCATCTTTTTTAATCAAACATTCCAGCGACACGGCGCTGCCGTCGACTAAAATATCTCGCGCTGAGGTAATGATTCCTTCGTCAAAAATCATTGCCTCGTAAATTCCGTAAGGATCAGAAATTGACATGTAAGCAAAGCGTCCGCGCGGGCCGGAACGGTGTTTGCTGCCAGCAATTACGCCCGCCATTTTTATCAAATTATTATCTTCCAATTCATCACGCTCGAGCTTGTCAGAAAAAATCACTCCACGTTTTCTAAGGTCCGATAGACTGTCATCGAGAGGGTGTTCGTTTAAGAAAAATCCGAAGGCTTCAAATTCTTTTTGTAGGCGCTCAACTTTTGTCCAATCGTCGGTTTTTTTTAATTCAGGCTTGGCGTTGGCGTCCATAAGGCCACCAAATAAGCTCATTTGATTGGAAGTGGCTTCTTCAGTTTTCTCAGCGGAGTAAGCAGCAAGCACATCAAAAGACTCAGCAACTTGACGACGATTTTTTTGCAGCGCGTCAAACGCGCCAGCTTTGGCCAAGGCTTCGATTGATTTTTTATTGATTGAGCGGGGATTAAGGCGTTCGGCGAAATCGTAAATATCAGCAAATTTTCCACCAGCGTCGCGCTCTTTAATTGCGGTTTCCATCACGCCAAAACCAACGGCTTTGATGCCGCCAAGTCCAAATCTGATTGCGAATTTTTCCTGCTGCATGGTTTTCAAGAAATGAAAAATAAGATCAGAACTCCAACCACAATTCTATAGATGCCAAAGGGAATGAAACTGTGTTTGCTGACGAAATTAATGAACCATTTAATCACTAAAATTGCTGAGAAAAAAGCGGCGAGCAAACCAATAATAATCAGTTCAATATTTGCGCCAGTGAGCTCGGAAGAGTTTTTTAAAAGGTCATAAAGAGTCGCTGCAGCAATTGTTGGAATTGCTAAAAAGAAAGAAAATTCTGTCGCGGCTTTACGATT
Organism: uncultured Alphaproteobacteria bacterium; assembly: GCA_903879805.1. GTDB lineage: Bacteria > Pseudomonadota > Alphaproteobacteria > Rickettsiales > UBA1997 > UBA2645. Next base: position 17,088 of record CAIRMX010000139.1, read on the forward strand.
CAAGCCGAGCAAAAGCGCGCCAATAATGGTGGCGCCCGATCTTGAAACACCAGGAATCATTGCGAGCGTTTGAAACAAACCAATTTGAAAAGCGGTTTTTGGTTTGATATTTTCCAGTTCAAAAACTTTCGCTTCTCTGGGTTTTCTCTCAATCAAAATCATCAAAACGCCGCCAATAATTAAGGTGAGGGCGATGACAAAATTTGAGAAAAGGAATTGTTTGATGAAACCGTGCAAAAGCGCGCCCAAAACGGCGGCAGGCAAAAATGCTAAAGCCAAATTAATAGCAAATTTTTGCTCAGATTTTTGTTTTAAGTTGAAAATTACGCTGAAGATTTTTTGGCGGTAAATCACACAAATCGCCAAGATCGCGCCAAATTGAATGACGATTTCGAAAAGGCTATTTTTGATAGTTTGAAAATCGATGAGATAAGATGAGATCAACAAGTGCGCGGTTGAAGAAACCGGAATGAATTCTGTTAAGCCCTCGACGATTCCGAGAAAAATGGCTTTGAACAGATCAGCTAAATGAAGCACTTTTTAATGAGAAAAGATGGTACCTCCGATCCGAATCGAACGGACACGTCCCAGGGGACAATAGATTTTGAGTCTATCGCGTCTACCAATTCCGCCACAGAGGCATTTAAATGAGTCTTTAAATGGGTAGTAAGTTTAGAGCAAAAATTTGGCCAAGAAAGTTTGAAACTTGTGAAAGATTCAAATCCTTCTTGGCCAAACCCAAAAGTAGAAAATCTAAAAAGTCAAAATTTGGGAGGCGCACTTTAGCAAAGCATCAATTTAAAAGTCAAAAGCCTTTAACTGGTTTTGTGAAGTTTTTTTCAAGCGCCTTGCAAAAGCCATTTTACACTCTTAACAATTTTGGAAATTCAACTAGAGGGTGAAAATATGCGTATATTACTGCTTTACGGATTCAACGTTGATTCCGATGTTAAAATCAGAATCTTAAAGAATTTAGATCAATCAAAAGCACAGCCGCACTTAGAGTTGCAAACTATTGAAGATTTCACGCGAAGATCATCAACCAAGAGTGGTGATGCTTTTGATATGATCATTATTGATGCTCATGGTAATTATAGAGAAAAAGACCAGCGCCGTCGTCACGTTGTACAAATAAAAAAAGATGGCGAGAGGTTAACGCTAGATTTGGTCAAATCCTGCGCTGTTTATAGCAAAAAAATAATGCTCTATTCCTGTCACGCCGGCGCATTAAGCAAGGATTTACAAGGCACTAGCGATTTGGGAGACGTTGAAATAGTTACGCTTGGTGGATCAAAACACCCAACCTCTCGGTGCCGATTATATCCAGAATTAGAACAAAGATTTTTGGAACATGGCTCTGATGGTTTGTGTGAATTTGGTGCAAACATTTGCCCCGACACTTTTGGCGTAAGGCGCGCCAATGGCGATATTTTTAAAGTTAGCTCAATTAAAGTTTTTGAAAGAGACCAATTGAGACGCTGCTTATTTCAGATCAAACAAGATGGAGAAGGGGCGGAAGGCTGGTGGAATTTACGCGAGAAAATTGAGGTTTTTCCTCAAGCCTTAAGCCAAAGCTTTAAAGACGCCGCCCTTACGATTGCCGATTACAGACGCAAAACTGTCGATACAGATTATTGGCTTAGTCTCGGAGCTAATACTTCAAGCGAGTTTTTTATGCTGAATGATCTGTTGCGCGATGCGGGTGTGGGAGATGCAACTATTTTTAGATCTGGCACTACAGATCTTTACCTAATCGCCAAATCCGGACAAACCGAATTGCTGAGAAGATTTTTAAAAATTGAAGGAGGTGAGGGTAGAAACCCAAATCACGATAGTTTTTTAAATCCACTTCTTGCCGCTGCAAAAGAAGGACATGCTGATGCGGTAGAGGTGTTGCTGTCAGAACTTAGTGCCTCAGAAGTTGCCGATAGCTGCAAAACTCTAAAAAATTTAACAGCTGGTAGGCAATATCGAGAACTTAAATCAGAGGTCAGAATAAACCTCGATATAGATTGTGTAGACACAGCAGATTTTCTTCTTCCCAGAGTGGTCGAAAAAGAAAATTTAGAAGCTGTGACAACCTTAGTTGATTTTAACTCATTCATTGTTGACCGGTGCAATAAAGGTCAACCAACGGCCTTAATGATTGCCGCACGCAAACATAATGAAGGAATTTCAGATCTAATTTTGTCAAAACTGAGTCCAGATGAAATGTGTCGCAATCTCGTTCGATTGATTAAAGCTAACAAACAAGTCGCCGCCGAATTTTTATTGTTAAAAGTTTTAAGCAAAATTGCCGAAGAGCAGAAAGAAGAGGCTTCGGAAGAGAAAGATAGCAATTCAATTACCATAATTCTCGACGCCTTTAAAGAAAAAGGTTGGGCAACATATCGAGCCCCTCAAGACGGCTTGCTGACAAGTCATTCAAAAAAAGTTACTTCATCACCGGTTGGAGTTGAGTACTCCACAACAGCGTAACCCATGCACAGAAGAACAAAAAAATAAAATAACCGAGCCCAAACAAAAAAATAACGAGCACAAATCCAGCTCAGAGTGCTGCTATTAGCGAATCTGCAGAACCTCGACTTCCTATTATATAGTTTCACATAATAGGCCTTATGTCTTTAACAAATATCGCAAAAAAGAGCAGCGCTAATCATAACTTGGCAACAACTTGGTGCTTTTTGCTTTGGCTCTGCGCTCTTTTTATCTTTCGGTCACTTCGTTTTTAATTTAGAAATACCGCCATTTTGTAGTCAGCCAAAGTGCTTTGATATTTTTCATACATCTCTACCAAAGCCGCTTTTGAAGAAGCCGTGTCTTGTTCGCGCAAATTTACCAAAAAGAAATTGCTGGCGCCATGCTTGAACTTTTCTCGTTCAGAATTTTCTAGTAAATCAGCTAATTTAGCTTCCTCTGAAAGGTTTTGGTGCATCTCAATAATGCTGCTGATTTGAACTTTAATTTGCTCAAGTTCTGCTTTGATTTTTTCTTCCAAAAGCTGTTGCTCATATTTTAGAGATTTTAACTTCGATTCATATTCAGCAGTTTTTCCGCGAGCTTCGCGCTGCTGAAGTGGAATTGAAAAGTCTAAACCAACATAATTATTAGCCTGAGCTCTCGATACTGTGCCATTTCCTAAATCTTTTGAAGCACCAACATCCACATCTAGCTGAGGCTTAAACAGATTTTGCGCATATTTTAACTGGCTTGAATTTTGCTCTTTCTGAATTTTTAGAATTCTTAATTCTGGTCGGTTTGAAAGCGCCGTTTCTAAATCACGAATAGTTTGAGAATTTTCAATTTCATGAAGTGAAAAATGAATTTCTGGAACCTGATTTTGTTTTGGAACAATTGGAGTGCCATTTTCACCACGCCAAAAAAGCGAGAGATATATTGCTGAATTTTCAAAATCTTGACGCGCCTTTGCCAAAGCGCTTTTGCGGCGTAAAATATTTTTCTTATTTTCAGTTACGATAATTTGAGCTACGTCACCTTTCTTTAACTTCTCCTCAAGTTGAGTCTGACGCTTTAGTGAAAGCTGATAAAGATCTTCATAGATGTGAAAAACTTTTGCTAAAGCAACCCATTTCCAATAAGCCTTTGTTGCGTCTCGTTCAATTTCTTTTTTAATTGTTTCAAGCTGAATCTGGCTCTCCTTAACTCCAAGATTTGCCAAAATCACACCAAGTCGGTTTTGATCAATTGAACTATCTTTAAGCAAAGAGAATTTAGCCCCTGCCCTATATTCGCCGCCATCGTTGGTGCGCGATCCTCCTTCATACTCAGCAAAGCTGCCAAAAGATTTACGATAGCCGCCGTAAACTTTTGTACCCATAAAACCCAACTCTTTTTCAAGCAAAGTGTTGGTGGTTTTCCCATCGTAAAAGCCGCGACTTTTGTCGGTGTAGTTTTGTTTTAACTTGATGTCGAAAAATCCGAGAGATCCTAAGACTGTTCCTTCCGCAGCACTTACCTTTTCATAATAAGATAAAATCTGCGGATAGTTTTTATTTGCCGAAGCTGCAACTTCATGATGCGACAGCTTTTTCTCGGTGGAAGCTTCAGCAAGTTCAGTGACTACAAAATTTAAAAATAATATTGTAAAAATTGATCCAATTTTGCGTTTCATCTAGTGACCTTTATTTGATTCGTCTTTTGTTTGAGCGGCTTTTAACTCACTATCAAAGCTTGGCGGAAAGCTATTTAGCTGGCGCCAAAACTCATAACCCAAGCTGACATTATTTAATAAAATCCAAGCCTGCGCTTTCGCACCATGTCTTAAAAATCTTTCATCCGGCCATTTCTCATCTTTGTCTTTTTTTACAATTACACGAAATTTGCCATTTTCAGAAATTGATGAATCAACCGAAGAAATAACGCCACCAAAGGTTCCAACAGCAATTGATGGCCAGCCGCTAAATTGAATTATTGGCCAACCTTCAAATTGTAGGCGCACTTTTCTGCCTTCCGTTACCAAGGGAATATCGTTGCCGCTGACATAAATTTCGACCGCCGGATCGCTTAAATTTGGCGCGAATGTTGCAAGCTTATCGCCCAAGTGAACAACTGTAGCAGAATCTCCTGCCAGGACTTTTAAAATCACACCATCTTTTGGAGCGTAAATTATTTGATTTTCTTGGCGCGAAAGTTTGGTTTCAGATTCTGCCAATTCTGAAGCTGCAGATTCTTCTGCGGCTAAAAGTTTTTTATATTCAATTTTAGCTTCCTCAAAATCTCGGCGCGAACTTAGGCCTTTGTTAAAAAGTTCTTCTTGGCGTTGATAGTTTAGTTTAGAGGTTTGAGAGGCAATTTGACTTACCTGGAATTTGCGCTTCTTAGCATCGCGTTCTGATTTTATTCTCTCTAAGATCAGAGGATCATTATCGACAATTTCAACTAACTTATCGTCTTTCTTAACACTTGATCCATCTTTCACATACCACTTCTTGATTCGACCATCAATCGGCGCACTGATAATTTGGGCGCGGTGATTTGGATCGCTTGCGATAATATGTCCAAAACCTTTAGAGGTTTGTTGCCACGGCGTTAGGCACAAAATCACAATTGTTATGCCTAAAAAAGTTAGAATTATTTTTGGTAAAACTTTTAGCGGCTTGGGAGTGTTGATATTGTTGAAGTTTGTGAATGGCTCAAAATCTTTTTTTTTAATAGAAAAATTATAGAATTTTGATAATTTTTGGCACGAAGCAACAAGGTCGTAAAAATTTTCTAAATCACGACCAAGTTGAGAAAAATTGTAAAGCAACGCTGATAAAATTAACTCTGCCGCAACCAATTGACCAATTGTTAATTGACCCTTCAAAACCAGCCAACCACCAATTACAAGAAGCGCTACGCTGGCAACCACATAAAGAGCCAGCAACAAAATCACCTGATAAAATAGGCTTCGAAAGCGCGACTTGCGGTCTTGCAAATAATTTCCAGTAAGAGAGTCGATTTTTTGCTCAACATTAAAATTGGCAGAAGGGCTATTTTCTTCGATCTCTTCAAAACATTTAACAATATCATATTTAGCTTGGCTCTTAGAAAATGAACTAAGAACGGCTTGCTTGTAAAATCGCGACCAAATTAACCACAAAGAAATCACAATCGCTAAGCTAAAAAGAAAAAATACTGGATGATAAAAACTAACCACAATTAAGCCAACTGCACCTTGTAGAATTGTTGTGAAGGTTTTTGTTAAAAATTTTGGAATAGTTTTTTGGATTGTAATTGTTTCAAAGAAGCGGTTAACCATCTCTCTTTTTTCTGGGTTTTGCTGCTTTGATTTTAGAAGCAAAATCGTCACTTCAGAAGTGATTCTCGCAAAAAATCTCGACTGAAAAATTTCGGTAACAAAAAATTGCAGAGCGTTTAAGGCAGCCCAAAAAATTAGTAAAATTAATAGCACACTTCCCAAAACAAAGGTTGGGCGAATCAGCGCTGTAAATGAGACGGAGTTTATTAGAAATTGTACCGAAAGTGGAACTGCAAGCGAAAGAAAGCTGATCGCAAGTCCATAAACTGCACTCATCCAAAAAAATAAAGATTCGGTAAAAAGAATCTTTTTTAGGAAGGGCTGAATTTTTATCTTGTCAGTTTTGTCGCCGCTATTTTCGGTAAAGTTTTTTGAACTAACTTTGGTCATTTTGGTTTATTTGTTGAAGTTACTACACCATCAATAACAAATCTTTGAGACTTTGTTTCATGGCTTAAAATGTTTGTTTTAAACGATTTTTTAACTCTTTTGGTTCAAATTTATTTTCTGAACTTTCTTGCGACAACAAAAAAAACTCCTCACCACACCGTTCCATCCGTCAATTGCGATCATTTTATCTCCCTCAACCGCAACATTAAAAACATGATCAGGATTGCCAAATAAAATAAACGTTTGAGCAAGGCCTTGATCAATTGCAATTCTTTGAGTTTGAGCACCGCATTCGCGACAATTTCCAAATTTAGTTTTTTCCGCTTCCAAAATATCACTTTTACGATCTCCGCGCCTAACCATTACGGCGCCTTCGATAATTGCTTTATCTTGCTGATCTTCGGTGGTTTTAATTCCGACTAATTCTGAAAACATCGTATCACCACAGAGTAGCTCTTTAGCGCTCAACGCATCTTTTACTCGCTGCAATTTTTCTTTGATTTCTAAATCTTCTAAAGATTGATGATATTCGTGATAATGATCTTGTCTGCTATCCCTTAGTTCTTCAAATGCCCTTCTTACTGGCGCAAACTTTTGATCAATTTCAGCAACTGATGGTAGTGCAATTTGTTTGGAAGAAATTTCTTGTTCGTTGAATTTGGTAACCAGTTCATTGGCGCCGTTTAGCAAATCACCATTAGTTTTTACAACTTTTACATTTCCTAACTGTCCATCACGATAGCCATATTCGACAAATATTCCACCTTCTAAATTTCTTCGTGCTAAATGGCGTGATCCATCGGATAAGGTTTTTAGTTTAATCGAACATACAACGCTTCTAAACTCACCCTCAAAAGGCAATCCATCTTCACCAAACTTTCCTACAAAAAATTTTTCACCTAAACCAGTATGTGGAAACAAATCACAAGCTGTATCTTTAAGACTAATAATACCTTCAGTTGGCTTTCCCAACTCATCAAATTTTCCAACATAATCACCACTTTCAAGTTCTGTTGGAACAGAACTTCTATAAAGCTTTTCTGCTTCAAAGAAAGTCAAAGTTTGTTGTTTCTGAAAACTCTTATCTGCAATGGCCTGACTTATTTGACTTGGTAATTTTGCTTCACGATCGCTTTTAACTTTCATAATCTTGAGATGTTAAAAAATGCACTAGAGCCAAAAAAAAGCCTCTGAGAAAAATCTTAGAGGCTTTTTGATATTTCTAATTTTGGTCAAAATCGACTAGTTGGCCGCTTCGGACGCTGGTACAGCCACTTCAAGATCGAGAGTTTTTGGAGCAGCGATTTTTGGCTTTGCCGACTCAACTTTTTTAACTTCTTTAGCACCCTCACCTTGCTTAAATTTAAAAGTCCCAGTTGAAGATGGAATGTCATTTAAAGACTTAACTTCTTCAACAGCTTGAGGTCTTGCAACCGCAGCAGCAGGTTCTTCAATTGGCTCCATCTTTTTGAACTTAAACACACGATTTCCAGTTGTAGTTGGAGCAGTAACTGTTGCAGCTTTTGCTTTTTGACCAGCTTGAATCAAAGACATCACCTTATTGCCCTGCTCTGCTTTCGACTGACCACTAATAAACTTATACGAAACTTTTGGATCATTAAGCGACTGCTCTTTCACCGGCACAGAAGTGATATTGGCCAATTCTTTTTTCTGAATTGAAACTGGCTCGGCTTTTTCAATCGAGCTAATTGTTCCCGAAGAAGATCCGATAAATTTAAACTTTTTCAAAAGTGATTTTTGTGAAGCTGAAGATGAAGGAGTTGCGGTAATATTCATAACCTGAGTTGGCACTGGCTCAGAAACTCCATTTTCTCCTCCAGACAAGTTCGCCATTTTTGTAGATCTTTCGAGATAGTCTCCCAAAAGCTTTTGCACCACATCATTTTCATGATTTCTAGCAACTGAGTAAGAATCAGTAATTTGCTGAGTTAGCAATTTTGCATCCATCATTTTGATGAAATTGAATTTCTCAAACATCACCACCAAACATTTATCGCAATCAGATTGCGTAGCCTGCATGATTGCAGATTCATTAGCTGAATTGACGCCGCTCGCATCCGCATTTTTTTCCAATAAGAAAGTTACTAAAGCAACGTCTCCAGCCAAAGAAGCTCTCATTAAAGGTGTCCAACCCTCATTATCGATGGCATTTACATCTGCACCATTTTCAACCAAAACTTTCGCAATCTCCAAATTTTTCTCACGCGCTGCAATATGAAGAGCTGTCGCGCCACCAAAGTTTTTTTGGCTAACTAACGCCGCACCGGCTTTGCTAAAAAATTTAATACCAGCCAAATCATTATTTGCTGCAGCTGACATTAATGAGTTAATTCCTGCAACTTGATCGCTTGATTCACTATAAAGATTTGCCATCTGTGCGCGAATCGATTCGCTAGTCAAAAAAACACCGCAAGTAAGCAGTAAAATTCCGCCAAACAAAATACTGTTGGCGCCTTTAAAATTAAGGGCGGATCCGCTTATTGCTTTGATCATAATTTTTGATTTAGTGAAGAATTGATTTATGATAAAAAACTATTGCTGGCGATTTACTATTTCCAGCGATTTTCAAGCTCCTGTATCAAAGATTGTTTTTCGGGATTGTATGGTTTTTCAATCCAAGGTTTTGCACCGTTTTTCAAAAGAAATTTAACGATGATTTCTTTCTTGTGACGATAGGCAATTGATAGCGCCGTAAAACCGTCATTATCCATCACATTGACATCAACACCTTTCGACACAAGTAGTTCGGCCGCAGGCAAAAAGCCAACTCGCGCCGCGTGCATCAAGGAAGTTCTGCCAAATGAATCGATATATTCTATGTCCGCTTTATTGCTTACCAAAATTTCCAACGCCTTGATGTCGAGCAACTCAATGGCAATATCTAGCGGAGAATATCCAAGGTTATTTGGCAAATTCGGATCAGCTCCGCGAGCCAACACCGACGCCATCACCGGATATTTCTGCAACAAGATTGCGTAAGTTAAAATCGTGTCACCAATTTGATTTTTTACATTTGGATTTTCGATATCTTTGTAAGCGCTATTAAAAAAAGCAACACTACCACTTGCCACTGCGTCAAATAGAATCGTTATTCTTTCTTGGTCGGTTAGTGGAGATGGAATATGTAAATTGTCAGCAGTGCGGAAACGGTTGACAATAGGGGGCGCAGGAGGTTCATCTGAAATAAATCGATTCAGATTTTTTTTCTGTGGCACAATTTTTTCCTCTTCATCTTCTGTCAAATTTTCATCATTTTCTGCCTCAGAATTTTGAGCAGTATCTTCAAATTTCAGCAAATATTTAGCGCGTAATTCGCGTAATTTTTTGGCTTTTTCGCGATGCTTTTTTTCGTAAAGTTTTTGACGTTTTTCTGCCTCTAAACGCTTTTTCAAATCGCGCTTCTTTTTTGAATTAACATATTTTTCCGTCTTCTTTTTTGCTCCAACTGCCATGTCTTCCGGCTTTAATTCCGGCGCTGGAGCTGGCGCCACCGCGCCTTTTATTTCCTGCGGCAATGCCTTAACTTTGTCGGCACCTTTTTGCAAAAAGTTGCTAATTTTATCAGTAAAACTTGCCTCAGCTGGCTTGTCTGCTTCTTTGCTTTCTGGCACCACCACTGGCTCTACAACAGGTTCTGGATCTTTCGGGGCGGGTTGTACAAATTTTACCCGCGGCTGTTTTGTTGTAGATTTTACATCTGGCTTTACTTCCGGAGCATCTGGCAAAACTGGCGGCAATTCTTGCTTTGGCGGCTCTGGCAGAAGTGGCAAAGCGCCAGATTTTTTATCAACATCGTCCAAACCCAAAGATTCCAAATCAACCTTAACATCCTTGCCACCAAAAGGATCGAGCTCTGCCTTTCTAGCTTTCAAAGTGGCATTAATTTGCTCCATGCTTTGCGGGGTTTTGCTTGGCGCAGCAAAAGCCTCACAAGAGAAAATTATTGAGATGAGAAGGAGAAGTGTTTGCAACATTAATACTAAATTATTCCACCGGATCAAATCCGCTTTTTTTGGAAAAAGGATGACATTTTAAAAGGCGACAAACTCCAAGGAATAAACCTTTTATCAAACCTTTTTTCTCAATTGCGGTAATCATGTAATTTGAGCAGGTTGGAGTGAAGCGGCATTTGTAATTTCCAAGAAGCGGCGAGAGAATTAATTGGTAAAGTTTTATGAAAAAAATTGGCAGTCGTTTCATTTAATCAACTCCAACCATTCTTCTTCATTTAACACTTTCAACCCCAACTCATTCGCCTTCTTCAACTTAGACCCTGCTTCACTTCCCGCCACTACAAAATCAGTTTTACTCGAAACCGAACCAACCACCTTCATACCCAAATCCTCAGCTTTTTTCTTGGCTTCGGCGCGCGTCATTTTTTCTAAAGTGCCGGTGAAAATCACTGATTTTCCAGCAAATTTCGAATCAGAATTTTTTAATTTAGCATCTGCAATTTGCAGCTCGCTTTCGAGATCCAGAACCATTTTGAGATTTCTCTCGTCGCGAAAATAATCGATTAAAGCCTGCGCCATTTTTTCGCCAATGCCATCAATTGCGACGCAATCTTGGTAAAGTTGATTCTCGCTCAGAGCTTCTAAATCATGCTTCGCCAAGCTCAGCATGACATCGAGAAAATTTCGACTCGAAATAAAATGCTGCGCCAAAACTTTCGAAGTTGTCTCACCAACGTGACGAATTCCAATCGCGTAAATAAATTTTTCTAACGAGATTTGGCGTTTGGCATCAATTGCCGCAAATAAATTATCGACTGATTTTTCTCCCCAGCCAATTTTTTTGCGCAGCGGATTTTCGACAGTTTCTTCGTTTTTTTCTAAGCGAAAAATATCAGCAAAACTTCTAACGCGTCCCTCCAAAAAGAAATTCTCAACCTGCTTTTTGCCAAGCCCCGTAATATCAAAAGCATCTTTCGAAACGAAATGTTTAAGCGTTTCTTTCAACTGCGCTTCGCAAGAAAGACCGTTCTCACAACGCAGCACCACATCATCCTCAACTTTAACAATTTCTGAGCCGCAAGACGGACAATTTTTTGGAAAAACAAAAGGCGCTGATTCGGCTTTTCTTTTTTCCAAATCAACTTCCAACACCTGCGGAATCACGTCCCCTGCCCTTTGAATCAAAACTAAATCGCCAATGCGAATGTCTTTGCGAGCAATTTCATCTTGATTGTGCAATGTAGCGCGCGACACCACAACGCCGCCAATATTGACCGCAGCAAGATCAGCAACGGGAGTTAAAGCGCCAGTGCGACCAATTTGAATCACAATATTTTCAATTTCGGTTTTGCCTTTTTCTGCCGCAAATTTATGCGCAATCGCCCAGCGCGGGCTGCGCGCGACAAATCCCAAACGTTCTTGCAAGGCAAAATCATTAACTTTGTAAACCATGCCGTCTGTGTCGTAGTCAAACTGGTAGCGCGAATCGGCGATTTTTTGGTAGAGATCCATCACCTCATCAATGCCACGGCACAGCTTGGAATGTGGCTCAGTTTTAAAACCGAATTGGTGTAATTTTTGGTGCAATTGATCTTGCGAGTTACAAATAAAATCCTCGGACACGTCGCCCACAGCGTAAGCAAAATAGCTTAATTTTCTTGAGGCAGTAATTTTCGCATCAAGCTGGCGAATCGAGCCGGCAGCGGCATTGCGGGGATTTGCAAAAATCTTGGCGCCCTGCTCTTCTTGTCTAAAATTTAACTCTTCGAAATCTTTTCGGCCCATGTAAATCTCACCGCGAATTTCTAGAACTTTTGGCGCGCCTTGCAAAAGCTGCGGAAAATTTTGCAAAGTTTTGATATTTTCTGTAACATCCTCGCCCTCAAATCCATCGCCGCGCGTGGCTGCTTGTGTTAGTTTGCCATCCTCAAAACGCGCTGAAAAAGACAGCCCGTCAATTTTTGTTTCGCAGAAAAATTCTAATTTTGGCGCGGCAGAAAAGCTGAATAAATCGACCGCTTCTTCTTTTTTATCTAATCCCAAAAAGCGATTTATACGATCAAAAAAATCAGAAATGTCTTCTGCAGAAAAGCCGTTAGCTAGCGACAGCATTGGTTTCTTGTGACTAATTTTAGAAAAACCTTCCAAAGCTTTGCCGCCAACTTTTTCTTTTTCTACAGCAAAAAATTGCGGAAATTCCTCGCGATATTTTTCTAAGTTTTTGCGCAATTCGTCATATTCAAAATCAGCAATTAGTGGTGCATCTAAAGTGTGGTAAGCCGCGTCATGCTTGGCTATTTCAGCTTTTAAATTTTTGATTTTATCAGCAATTTCACTCATCATCTAAACTAAATTGTCGTCATTGACATTATTCAAACTTTTGCAGGTTTTTTTCAGATCGAATTTTCTGAAATGTGCTTCGTCAATTGCGTGAACCAAAATTTCACCATCTTTGGCGCCAATGCAAAAAAGACCGCAAGTCATGTTGAAACTAGCGATTAGTAGCGCGGGATTAAAGGTGTTTTCTGGATCGAATTTTACAGAGTAAACTAGCGGATGTGAAGGCTCTCTAGTCAAAGCCAAGTTAATAATTAGCTTAATTGAGCTAAAGAAACTTTGAAAAAAAATCCGCGAAAAATGGCGGTAAAAACCAAAACTCAAATGCAGCAATTCGCTTTTTTCTTCGATCAATCTTAGGCGAAAAGATGAAACGCTAACTAGCCCTGAAGCCAAAACTCCAAAAAATATGTAAAGCCACGAAACCTTACTGGCCGCGACCATAAACATGATCCACAGCGCCAGCAAAAATAAAAATAGGTTGAAAATGTTGAGCATTGAGGAAATGAAAATTAAAAAAGCTGAGGAGCAAAATTCTTCAACAAAATTAATCAAAAACAATGTCAAAAATTTTAATCGTGCAGGCCGTTTTTTATGACAAAATTTCAGCAATGTTGCTGCAAGGCGCAACCGCTGAAATCACCAGATCTGGCAGCAGTTACGAAGTTATTTCGGTTCCGGGAGCATTTGAAATTCCAGCAGCAATTGCGCTGGCCAAAGGCACAAAAAATTCACTCTTTAAAGGCTTTGATAAATATGATGGCTACGTGGCTTTGGGCTGTGTGATTCGTGGCGAAACAACTCATTACGATTACGTCTGCGGCGAGAGTGCCCGCGGTTTGAATGACTTGGCTTTTAAAGAAAAATTGGCGATTGGCTACGGAATTATTACTGTGGAAAACGAGGCTCAAGCCTTGGATCGCGCTGATCCTGCTAAAAAAGATAAGGGTGGGTTTGCGGCTTATGCTTGTTTGGAGATGATTAAGTTGAAGAATAAGTTTGCGGCTTAAATAAATTTTTGTGCCCGCAAATAACCACCCCAGCCCCTCCTTGAAAAGGAGGGGCTGGAGTTCGGCTTCGGTCTCGAGCACTCCCCTCCTTTTCAAGGAGGGGTTGGGGGTGGTTATTCACAAACTCAATTAAACCCTTTTCGAAACAGCAATCGCAAACTTAGTAGCACCTTTAATAAAAGCCGAAAGCGGCATGAAGCAACTCAGCTCCGCCGCTTTATTTTCGTAAGCGATGTCACGATGTTCTAATTCTTCAGCACGGAATTTTTCGATTTTTTCTTTCAATTCACCAACTGCCTTTCTCTGATTTTCATCAAGAAACTCCTCTTCCTTACTAAGCGCTGCAACTTGCTCTTGGTAATGTTCATCAATCACTTCTTCAACTGCTGTGGTACAAGTCATCGCCGCTTTTTTGCTGGCGAGTGCCGTAAAAAAACCCAAGGCAAAACCACCAATTTTCCAAATTGGCTGCATCACTGTTGGGCGAATTTTTTGTCTTTTAATTTCAGAATTGAAGTAATCGAAATGCACATCTTCTTGCTCTTTCATGTGCTTCACTAATTGAAGCGTCTCATCATCTTTTTTTAATTTTAATGCCGCCATCTGACCATCATAAATCACCTTCGCACCCATCTCACCCGCGTGGTCAACGCGGATGATTTCTTCGAGTTTTTTAGAAAAACTAGTCATCAACTTGGATGTTTTCATCAACAAATGTATTGTCTTTCAACACCAAACTTGACTCAGATTCTTCGTTAACTGCTTCAGTCACTTCTTCATTTGAAGAGACGATTTCAACGCCACCGCGATTTTTAATTGAGCGCACGATATTGCGTCTAACACCTTCAACATCCACCAATCCTTCGGCGATTTCACGAAGCGAAATAACTGCTGGCTTCTCTTTATTATCAAGGGTTGTCGATGATCCAGACAAAATGCTTTTAGCGCGATTGCTTGCGATTAAACAAAGCTCAAAGCGGTTTGGTACGACTATTACACAGTCTTCAACGGTAATTCTTGCCATTGTGAAATTGAAATTTAGTTTTGCTTGGGGGAAGTAATAAGAAGGCCGCGCAACCTAGGTGCCGCATTTCAGCAAATCAACAAAAAATTCATGCCAATTACAATTCACACTGCAGCAGATTTCGAAAAAATGCGTGCTGCCGGAAAATTAGCCGCCGAAATTTTAGACTTTATCGCGCCTTACGTGCAGCCAGACGTTACCACAAATGAGCTTAACAATTTGTGCCACGATAAAATTGTCGCTGCAGGTGCCATCCCCGCCCCGCTTAATTACAAAGGCTTTCCTAAATCAATTTGCACTTCGCTAAACCACGTAGTTTGCCACGGAATTCCTAGCGACGAAATTCTTAAAAAAGGCGACATTGTAAATATTGACGTCACGGTAATTTTAGACGGCTGGCACGGCGATTCTAGCCGCATGTATTTTGCGGGCGAGCCTTCGATCAAAGCCAAAAGACTTTGCCAAGTCACTTACGATTCAATGATGTTGGGAATTGAGCAGGTAAAGCCTGGTGTACTTCTTTCAAATGTCGGAACTGCCATTCAAAACCACGCCGAAAAACACGGCTTTTCTGTAGTGCGCGATTTCTGCGGCCACGGCATTGGCAGAATTTTTCACACTGAACCAAGTGTGTTACACTATTTTGAGAAAGGCCGCGAAGTAATTTTGGAAGAAGGAATGTTTTTTACGATCGAGCCAATGATTAACGAGGGCAATTACAAAACTAAATTCTACCAAGCCAATAAAGAAGCACCCGATCAAAAGGCCGAAAAATTAAAAGCTGAGTGGGTGGCAACGACAACTGATTTTACCGCCGGAAAAAAATCTTTATCCGCTCAGTTTGAGCACACAGTTGGCGTGACTCGCGACGGCGTTGAAATTTTCACCGGCTCTCCAAAAGGTTGGGATTTTCCGCCTTACAAATAAATTATTTCTTCTCAACACTTGGTAAAAACCAAGTCAGCAAGCCAATCGCTGGCAAGAATGAGCAGATGTGGTAAACAAAAGTGATGCTGGTTAAGTCGGCAACTTTGCCAAGAAGCGCAGCGCCGACTGCAGCGACACCGAAAGCGAATCCGAAAAATAATCCCGAGATCATTCCAACTCTTCCCGGAATTAGCTCTTGGGCGTAAACCAAAATTGCTGAAAAGGCTGAAGAAATAATCACGCCGATAATCACACTTAAAATTTCTGTCCAAAAAAGATTAGCGTAAGGCAGCATTAGCGTGAAAGGCAGCGCGCCTAAAATTGAAATCCAGATTACGGTTCTGCGGCCAAAGCGATCGCCGACAATGCCGCCAACCAAAGTGCCAAACGCCACCGAGGCTAAAAAAAGAAAAAGATGTAATTGGGCGCTGCGCACTGAAATGCCGAAAACATCAATCAAATAGAAGGTGTAGTAACTGTTGATACTGGCGGTGTAGAAAAATTTTGAAAAAATTAGCAGCGCTAAAACTGCGATTGAAATGACTATTTTTCTTTTTGAAACCGGCGAAATTCTGTTGGGCGCAACTCGCGCTAAAGTGTTGAGATGCGCAGCTTTGTACCATCTACCAACATTAAAGAGCACGACCATTCCAATCAAAGTTAAAACTGAAAACCACGACAGACTCATTTGCCCGCGTGGCAAAATAATGAAAGCGGCAAGTAAAGGTCCGGCCGCCGAGCCAATATTTCCGCCAACTTGAAAGACTGATTGGGCGAAGCCGTATTTTCCTTTTGAGGCGAAACGGGCAATTCGCGACGCTTCGGGATGAAAAATTGACGAGCCGGTGCCAACAATCATGGCGCCGAAAAGGATCGAGTAGAAGCTGTTTGCAAAAGCTAAAATTAATAATCCGCACAAGGTGAATCCCATGCCCAGCCCCAGAGAATAAGGCTGCGGTTTTTTGTCGCTGTAGTAGCCAACCAAAGGCTGAAGAAGTGAAGCGGTGAATTGAAAAGCCAGGGTGATTAGGCCGATTTGGGCAAAAGTTAGGTGGTAAGTTTCTTTTAAAATTGGGTAGATCGCAGGAAGCAGCGACTGAATGGTGTCGTTAAGAAAATGGCAAAAACTGATTGCGACCAAAACCGTGAAAGCGGGGTTTTTTTGGAAAATTTTTTTTGTTTTGGAGATCATAAATTTTAGTAAAATGAAAAATTGGACCCTTGATTTTGCTAGTCAAAAGCCACTTTTGCACAGCTGTGCAAAAGTTTTACCACTTATCACTCTTCGCCATCTTCCCCAAATACTCTTCAATTCTTCTCTTGGTACCGGGTGAAATATCTTGCGGCAATTCGTCAAAAGAAAACCAATTGGCCTGCGCAATTTCTTGCTCGTCAATTTTATATTTATCTTCAGAAAGATGCGTCACGTAAAGTGCCACGTAGTCGTCGTGATGTTCTTGCTCGCTGTGGTAAAAGCCAAAAAGCTCAAAATTTTCGCAGCTAATATTCACTTCTTCTTCCAACTCGCGCCTCACAGCTTGAATCCCTGTTTCCTTGGCATCAACGCCGCCACCAGGCATGTACCAAAGCGGGCGGTAGCTGTGTTTTACCAATAAAGTTTTTTCACCTTTAATAATTAAGGCACGCACCCCAACGGTTTTGCCTTTGATGATGCGGTAAACCAAATTTTTAACCCGTGACGCAAGCAGTCGTTTCATAACCTTAGCAAACAATATTAACCAATTTGTTAGGCACGATGATGATTTTTTTGATCTCTTTTCCTTCGGTAAATTTCACCACATTTTCATTAGCGAAAGCCAGTTTTTGCATTTCTTCTTTTGCGGTTCCAACTGGCATTTGAATTACTGCGCGTAGTTTTCCTGCAACTTGCACGGCAACGCCAACTTCATCTTCAGTAATTAGAGCAGCGTCAAATTCTGGGAATTTTTCGGCACTCACCAAAGTTTTATTGCCCAATCTTTGCCACAATTCTTCCGCTAAATGCGGCATGATTGGTGAAAATAAAATCACCAAATTATTCAGCGCAAAATTCATGATTTTTGCATCTTGCGGCGACTTCACTTCAAATTTTTCTAGCGCATTTGAAAATTCGCGAATCTTTGCAATCGCGCGGTTGAAGCCGATTTTTTCAAATTCGGAAGTAACCAAAGAAATAGTTTTGTGAGTGAGCTTGGTGATTGGATGTTGCTTTGAAACTTCACCCTCACCTTTCAGCTCAGAGTTCGAAGCCACAAGCTTCCACAAACGATTCACATATTTCCAACAACCATCAATACCACTTTCCGACCAATCTAAATCACGCGACGCCGGAGTGTCTGAAAGCATGAAAAGCCTTGCTGTGTCAGCGCCGTAGCTGCCGACAATGTGTGACGGATCGACGGTATTTTTCTTCGACTTACTCATTTTTTCGCTGCGACCAATCACAACTTGATTGGCTGGTTTTTCGGATGCCTCACTTGGGTAAAGCCATTTTCCGCTTTCTTTATCTTTGTAAGTTGCGTGACAAACCATGCCTTGCGTAAGCAGATTGGCAAAGGGTTCAGAGACATCGAGGTAGCCACATTTTTTCAAAGCTTTGGTGAAAAAGCGCGCGTAAAGCAAATGCAAAACTGCGTGTTCAACGCCGCCAATATATTGGTCCACTTGCATGAATTTATTGGCTGCTTCTTTTTCGAAAGCCTTATCTTGAGGCTGAGAAATATAGCGCAGGAAATACCAAGAGCTTTCAAAAAAAGTGTCGAATGTGTCGGTTTCACGAATCGCTTTTTGGCCTTTGTAAGTTGTGTATTTCCAAGTTGGATGCTGCGCTAGCGGGTTTCCAAGGCCGTTGAATTTAACATCTTCGGGTAACGTCACCGGCAAATCTTCTTCGGGAACAGGCACGACAGTTCCATCTTCCAAATAAAGAATTGGAATTGGGCAACCCCAATAACGTTGGCGCGAAACGCCCCAATCGCGCAGGCGGAAATTGATTTTTTTGGTGGCTTCACCTTTTGCTGCCAAGATTTCGAAAACTTTTTCTTTGGCGTCAGCACTGCTTAAGCCGTTTAAAAATTCTGAATTAATAATCGCGCCTTCCTCAAGATAAGGCAGCGCCGCGCCGTTGCTTTCAACAACTTGGCAAATTGGCAAATCATATTTTTTAGCAAATTCAAAATCGCGTTCGTCATGTGCCGGACAGGCAAATATTGCTCCCGCGCCATATTCCATTAAGACAAAATTGGCGATGTAAATGTCGAGTTTCCAATTTGGATTCAAAGGATGCACAACTTGCAAACCAGTCTTAAAGCCTTTCTTTTCTTGCTTCTCGATGGTTTGTTCGTCAACCGCGTTGCGACTGCATTCTTCGATGAAAGTTTTGGCTTCTGGGTTATTTTGCGCTAATTCTAGCGCGATTGGATGGTGCGGTGAAATGCCGATGAAAGAGGCGCCAAATAAGGTGTCGGGGCGTGTGGTGTAAACTGAAATTTTTTGCTCCAAATTAGCAGCAAGTTTGAAATCAATAATTTGGCCTTCGCTTTTGCCAATCCACTTTTCTTGCATGCTCAAAACACGCTCGTCCCAGCCTTTGAGGTTTTTTAACTCAGAAAGCAATTCTTCTGAAAAATCAGAAACTTTTAAAAACCATTGTTTCAATTTTTTCTTTTCGATCAAAGCGCCACTTCTCCAGCCGCGACCGTCAATTACTTGCTCGTTGGCTAAAACGGTTTTGTCGATTGGATCCCAATTGACGAAAGATTCTTTTTGGTAAGCGAGTCCGGCTTTCAAAAAATCGAGGAAAATTTTTTGTTCGTGTTTGTAGTAATCAGGCAGGCAAGTTACAACCTCGCGGCTCCAATCCAGCGACAAGCCGATTGATTTTAAATCAGCACTCATGGTTTTGACATTTTCCAAAGTCCATTTTTGTGGATGAACTTTATGCTCTAGCGCCGCGTTTTCAGCGGGCAAACCGAAGGCGTCAAAGCCCATTGGATGCAAAACATTGAAGCCTTGCAATTTTTTAAAACGTGCCACGCAATCTCCAATGGCGTAGTTGCGCAAGTGTCCCATGTGAATTTTTCCTGATGGGTAAGGAAACATCTCCAGCACGTAATATTTTTCTTTTGAAGAATTTTCGTCAAATTTGAAAATGTTTTTTTCTTCCCAAGCTTGCTGCCATTTTTTTTCAGCAGTTTTGTGGTTGTAGTTAGCGATCTCGTTTTTCATAAAAATTATTTTTGCAAAAGAAGGGTTTTTTCAACCTACACGCCACCTGGACGTCTTGGAATTATCGGCATCGACATTGATTCCGGACTAGGTGGCTCCATGTTAGCATTCGGAGCCATGTTCGGATTCGGAGTCATGTTAGGATTCGGAGTCATCATCATACCCGCCGGCATATCGGATGCAGAAGGATCTGCGTAGTTACTTACCCGCGGCGCATCGCGGCTTTGCAGCGTTGATTGTCGAGCGCGACCGTTGGTGTAAAGATTAGTGTTGTAAACGCAAACGATGTCGCTGCCATTTCTTAAAGTGAATTGCGGCGTAACTCTTTCAACAATGATGTAGCTACCGGCCGATCTGAAGTTAATCAGAGACTCAAATCCGTTGGCGTCAACCGCAAAAATAGCCGGAATTTCAGCATTCTTTTTGGTGAATTGGAAATAAGTGAACTCGCCATTATCAAAGACCTTCATCGGCGCAATTGAAGCTTCGCCAGTATATTGATAGTTGAAATTATAGATCGACAAATCGCGCATATCCGGCTCGTCAGTTGGTGTGGATTTAGCGAATTCAACGATGTTTTTATCTTTTTCATCCGGGTAAACAAATTTGGCAACGAAGACTAGATCTTTGTCGGTAATGCCTCTCGCCTCTTTGGCCATCAACTCAAAATGATAAACATGCTTATTGGTGATCACAGTCATGTTAGTTTCAGAACCATCTTCACCAACCGGCTTTAAGAAAAGGCGATTATCTAAACGCTCAAAGATCCACAAAGTCGGATCTCCCATTGAGATTGTGCTGATTGTTTCGCCTTCTTGAAACTCAACGAAGCCTTGATAGGTGTAGTGGCCCAAGTAGCGATAAACGTCGTTTGGATTGTAGATGTAGCTTCTAAATTTTTTTTCAGTTCCTAAATATCGTGGCATCTGCGCCGCCGAGGCAGCAAAAGCAAAAGCGTAAAACACTAAACAAAGTGAGAGAAATTTTTTCATTTAATCTTGAAGAGTTTATAGCTGTTAACGGTGAATTTTATCGACCCTTTTTGGTCTTGTTTGATGCTTTCGAAATCAAATTTGACTTTAGCCAAATAGCGCTCTTTCTCTTCCTTCACCCCTTGATCTGAAGCGGTTTTTAGCACAGTAGAAAATCTTACTTCAGCTTCGCTTGGAATTTGATTCGACAAAAATAATTTAGCCTGATTAGCAAAACCCGCGGCTTCTTTTCTAACAAATTTCACCGACTCAACCTTAGCAAATTTATTAACCGGATGACCAAAGTTTTTAATCGGACTATCCGGATTATCAGGACTCATAACCAGTTGGAAATTGCGGTATTCTTCAGCGGAAGATAGGTTTTTGAGGCGGTTAAATTTTCTGTTAACATCCTCAGCTTCAGCTTTGCTAAAGTCATAAGATTCGCGATCTTTGATATAAACAGAGAGCAAATATTTTATGACAGCTTCATCGACGGTTTTAATTTCTTGGTCGTAGCTATCCGCGCCTTTTTTTGGCTTAAGGGTAACAATATTGGGAAAAGAAGCTGACTGATCTCGGGCGGCAACGAATACCGGAACTTTTTCGACTAAAGGAAAAGCGCTGTCGATCATTTGATATAAGAAGAACAGCACAACCGAGGCAATAATCGCGCCAAAAATCAACAAAGTTCTGTCGCAAATTGGCGTAACGTATCGGAAAAAATACCAATTCAAAGCGTCTTTGAAATAGACGCCATCCTCCACTGAGGATTTGATGAATTTCAAATATTCTTCCTTTTCTTCTTCGGTTTCGATGATGATTTCTTCGATATCTTGTTTGGCCATTAGTCTAAAAATTAATGAGACTTTGAAACTGCGATAATTGGATCACTTTGAATTTTTCTCAAAACTCCAACCGTGTCATTAACCGCTAAATCTAAAGCGGCGTAGTCAAACGTACGAAACACTAAAGAAGTGCCGTTATCAGATGGATAGCTGCCCATCACAACCTGAGGGTATTTTTTCTGTAATTCAGCGAAAACCTGAGCTATCGCGCCTTCAGGCAAAGAAATTTTGATTTCTTGTGATTTAATTTTTTGACCGCCCACGATTTCTTGCTTAATGCCAAAAAACATCGCTTTGAAAATTTTTGGAATGCCGGCAAGCACAAAAACATTTTCGATTAAAAATCCTGAAGCAGAGAAAATTTCATTTTTGATCAATTTTGCTTTGCTTGGAATGTAAGCCATTTTCATGCGAGCTTCATTCATGTCATCCATGCCGTAATATTTAAGCAGAATCTCTGCCGCTTCTTCACTTTTTACCAAAACGTCATCGAAAGCTTTGGCAATTGTTGCCGAGGTGATGTCGTCATGAGTTGGCCCAACTCCACCGCTAGTAAAGGCGTAATCATATTTTTTGCGCACGGCATTTACCGCATCGATGATTTCTTGCTCTTCATCTGCAACCACCCTGACCTCTTTTAGGTTAACTCCAATTTCACTTAAAGCGCAGGCGAGAAAATTTAAATTTTCGTCTTGAGTACGACCAGATAAGATTTCATCTCCAATGATAACTAGTGCCGCTGTTACGATTTTTTGCTTCATAAAATATTCAAGTTTTGGAGTTAGTAAAATTTGGTGCACCCGGCGGGATTTGAACCCACAACCTTTGCCTTCGGAAAGCAACACTCTATCCAGTTGAGCTACGGATGCTTTAAATACTCACACAGCCATTAAGGCTGTTTTCTTAACGTTCGATCCCAGTTGAGCTACGGATGCAGTTTATTAACCACTTCAATTTGCGACGAGATGGACCCCGTCATTCGACGGGGTGACACCGAATATAAAGTTTGTTCTACGCGCACTCCGTGTCACCCCGTCGAATGACGGGGTCCATCTCGTCACAGTTTCACAATTTATTTCTAATCCTCAAAAATCTGCTCCACCCCCAAAACCTCAGGGATGTAGTGCTTAAGCATATTTTCAATTCCGTTTTTCAAAGTGATTGTTGAGCTTGGGCATCCCGAGCACGAACCTTTTAGCTGTAATCTGACAATTCCGTCTTCAAAACTATCAAAAATAATATCGCCGCCATCCATTGCTACAGCTGGTCTCACCTTAACTTCGATGAGCTCTTTAATTTGTTTTACGATTTCGCTGTCTTCCTCTGTTGAAGTGGCCTCGGCAACTTTTTGTTCAAACATGATCGGCTTTCCCGACACATAAAAATCCATAATTGTCGCAAGAATTTCCGCTTTTAATTGCGGCCATTGCATGGCGCTGCCTTTGGTTACGGTGATAAAATCACGACCAAAAAAAATCGCTTCAACTCCAGAAATTTCGAGAAGTTGTAAAGCGAGAGGAGATTTTGTTGCGGCTTGTTGTTGGTTTTTAAATTCGGCAGTGCCGTTTTCCAAAACGATTTGACCGTCTGGAATAAATTTTAAAGTTGCCGGATTTGGCGTTTCTTCGGTTTGGATAAACATCGAAATTATTTTTGAGGTTTTAGCCACCAGCTATCAACCGCCAAAGAATATTTCGGCTGTTGGCTTGGCATGGCAAAAATGTTACGGTATAAAATGCGGTAAGTGTTGTTGTGCCATTGTGGCGCTGTGTAGTAATTTTCAAGCATTCTTTGGTCCAGCGCTTGGCAAAGATTTTTTAGTTCTGTTTTGGTTTTGGCGCGAGAAATTTTCTCTACAAATTCATCGATTTTCTTGTCATCTAATCCGGCTAAATTTCGACTGCCTTTGATGTTTTTTTGTGACGAATGAAAATAAGAAAAAAGCTCATCTCCCGGAATTAAAGCCTGACCAAACATGCCAACCACAATATCAAAATCAAAATTATTAACCCGCGTTTGATATTGATTTTCCTCGATGAAACGCGCTTTCGCGGTAATTCCAAGTTTACGCAAATTTTTGACAAAAGGTGCGGCGATCATTTCAAAAGCTTCCGAATCGATTAAGATTTCAATCGCAACTTTCTCGCCGCTTTTTGGATCAAATAATTTTCCATCAATCATTTTATAACCGGCTTCTTCGAGAATTTTTTTCGCCGCAAGCAAGTTGTCGCGATTAAATCCGTCGCCATTTGATTTAGGCAAATGAAAATTTTTGTAAGCAAAATCTGAATTGGCAAAATAGCTCTCGGTACGCTTGTAAGAGCCGTAGAAGATGTGTTCACGCAACCATTCAAAATCAAAAGCGTAAGTTAGAGCTTGGCGCAGCGCGATGTTTTGAAATTTCTCTCGGCGCAAATTCATCACAAAAGTTTGCATCGGCGCGGGCAATTGGTGAGTGATTTCTTGCTTCAAAATTTCGCCGTTTTTTACCGCAGCAATATTGTAAGCGTTAGCCCAATTGCGCGCGACATTTTCTTGGCGCAGGTCGTATTTTTGCGACTTAAAAGCCTCAACCAAAACATTATTGTCGCGGTAATAATCGAAAGTGATTTGGTCAAAATTGTAGCGGCCGT
This sequence comes from uncultured Alphaproteobacteria bacterium, assembly GCA_903879805.1. GTDB lineage: Bacteria > Pseudomonadota > Alphaproteobacteria > Rickettsiales > UBA1997 > UBA2645. The sequence continues at coordinate 41,190 of CAIRMX010000139.1, forward strand.
GATTCACCGGCAAATCTGCTGCCCAATAGTTTTTTACCCGCTCAAAAACAATTGAACGATTTGGCTGAACTTCTTTGATTTTGTAAGGCCCTGAACCAAGCGGTGGCGTTAATGTGGTTTTGCTAAAATCAACTTTTTCGTAATAATGTTTTGGCAAAACTGGCAAGCTCGAAACCAAAATCGGCAAGTCGCGATTGTGATTATTTTTGAAGTAGAATTTTACCAAATGGTCGTTGATTTTTTTGACCTCAGAAACATCGCGGAAAGCCATTTTGTAAGATGGATGACCGTCAGAAAGCAGCTTATTAAAAGTGAAGACAACATCGTCAGCGGTGATTTTTACACCGTCGTGAAAGTAGGTATTTTTTCGCAAAAGAAATTCGATCGACATTTTGTCAGAAGCTAATTTCACACTTTCTGCAACAAGTCCGTAACGCGCCGAAATTTCATCGTCACCCCCTTCCATCAAACTGTCATAGAGATATGATAATCCTGACGCCGAGAGACCTTTTAAAATGAACTGATTTAAATTATTGTAACCACCTTCGACACCAAATTTTACTGCTCCACCTTTTGGCGCATTTGGGTTTACGTAATCAAACTGCTGAAAGTTTTTCGGATATTTTAAATCACCAAAAGTTGAAATACCGTGGCGAAAGCCTTGATCTGCAAGGGCTGAGGCACTTAGAAAAAAAACCGAGAAAAAAAATCGCAAAAAAAATTTCATTCGTTTTAAATAGTTTTTAAGAAATAAAAAATTTTTATAGGTCCCTGAGCAAAG